>JACMLW010000102.1 GCA_014379385.1 Phycisphaerales bacterium | reverse complement strand
GGATCCGCGCCCCCTTCGCCCGCGCGCGATCCACCAGGATCCGCCGCATCGCTTCCGCCGCGGCCGCATAGAAATGGCCCCGGCCGGCCCACGCCACGTCGCGCGGCCCGGCCAGTTTCAGGTACGCCTCATGAACGAGGGCGGTCGCCGAGAGCGTCTGGCCGGCCGATTTCCTCGCCAGGTTCAGCTGGGCCGCTCGTCTGAGCTGCTCGTACACCAGCGGCAGCAGCCGGTCAGCCGCCCCCTTGTCGCCGCCCGCCGCAGCGGTCATCAGGAGCGTGGCGTCGTCAGCATTCGAGGGCGTGGGCAGCACGGGACCATGGTAATCGCAACGGTGGGTGGCCCGAAGCCTCTGGCTTCGCGGTCGCATCGTCGATGCCCGCTCCTGCCTGTCGCTCAGGTCAGTTCTGTACGCAACCCTTGGACCGCCCTTTCGACATCGTTGATCGAGTTGAAGAGGTGCGTCGAGAAACGGAGCCCGTTGGGCAGGTCCGGAATAGCGCGAAGCATGATTTGATCCTTCTCCGACAGCCGCTGCGCAACATCTCTGCATTTGACAGAATCCGGGAGTTGCACCGTGACCTGCGGCGAGGCAAGGGGCCCGGGCGGAGGGCTGACCAGCCGAACCTGGGGAACGCCCTGTAGGATCTGGAACAACTGGTCTCGCAGCGCGAGATTGTGCGCCTCGATTTGGACGATGCCGAACGCACGGAGGTAATCGATGGCCGCGCCCAGTCCGAGCACACTTGGGATGTTCGTGAGGCCCGTCGAATCGCTCTGGGCCTTGCGTCCGGCCTGTTCGGCGATGAGCGGAACTCGGTCTCTTGCCCCCTCGCGTAGGCACAGCATCCCGGTTCCCTTGGGACCGAGCATCCACTTGTGCCCGGTTGTGACGTACACGTCGCACCCGAGGGCTGTGACGTTGACGTCGACCCCCCCCGCCGCCTGAGCTCCGTCTACGACGGAAAGGCAGCCGTGCGCCGCGGCCATCGCGGACAACTCCACGACCGGCATGCGCAAGCCGGTGGTATACAGGAGGTGCGAGAACGAGAGCACGCGTGTCCTGGGCGTGATCGCTCTGCGGAAACGATCGAGAATCGCTTGCGCGTCGTTCTCGCCCGGCGGGACGGAGACGATATCGAGCACGATTCCGCGCCGGCTGGCCAAGTAGTCCCAGCAGTGCCGGCCGCCGCCGTGCTCCTGGTCTGTCGTGAGCACGCGGTCGCCAGCCGCGAGGTCCAGGCCGCAGGCGACCGCGTTCATGCCGTCGGTCGTGTTTCGTGTGAGCACCAGCTCGTCGTCGGCGCACCGCAGGAACGCGGCCGCTTTCGTGCGCACATCCTCTAACGCGGGTGGACCGAGGCGGTAGGCGTAGCGCGTCGGATTTTGCTCGAGCTCTTTCCACGCCGCGACGGTGCGTTCCATCACGGGCCTGGGCGAAGGACCGACGCTCCCGGTCTGCAGGTAGACGAGCCCCGGAGCGAGCAGGAGATCATCAGCCATTGCGAGCCCGGAGCGCGCGCCAGGCTGGCCCGGTGGCCGGACGCCCGTGTCGACGTTGCAAGCGAGCGCCCGCGCCGCGGGCAACGCGCCCATCAAGGCAAGAAACCACCGCCGGTCAAGCGGGGTGAAGTCAGCCATCGTCGCAGCGTACCGCGTGCTCCCAGCCGAGTCGCGTGGAATGGACGCCGCCGTCCGGACGGAGCTCACTCGGTCTCACTGAAAGGCCGTTGGAGTGGACGCGCCGCGTTCGGGGCAGGGGCGGGAACGCCGGTGGGCAAGGCGCGAGGCCGGTGACGCCGTGGTTGCACGCGGGCTCGGGAGGATGCTGGGGCGGCTTCCTGCTATCCTCCACCCTTTGCCCGCAGTTCGGATTGGCCCCCTCCCACCACCGTGGATCAGTTCCTCCAGACCTTCAAGGACGGCATCGCCATCGGGAGCCTCTACGCGCTCATCGCGCTGGGGTACACGATGGTCTACGGCATCCTGAAGTTCATCAACTTCGCCCACAGCGACGTCGTCGTTCTGGGCGCCTGGCTCTCGCTGGTCATCGCGCGGCAGGCCGAGGCGGCCATGGGCTGGGGAGCTGTTGGAACGGCATCAGGGGCGGCCCCCTGGTGGTTCGGCGGCGTCGTCCTCGTCGCGGCGATGCTGCTGTGCGGGGTGCTCGGATTTGCGATCGAGCGCCTCGCGTACAAACCGCTCCGCAAGGCCCCCCGCCTCAACGTGCTCATCACCGCCATCGGCGTCTCGCTGCTGCTGCAGAACAGCGGGCAGTTGCCCGCGTTCTTCGGCACCAAGCCCAAGAGCATCCCGCCGCTCGTGCCCGACACGGTGCTGTTCAGCATCGGCCAGGTGCAGTTCCGCGTGCTGGATTTCGCGGTCGTCGGCACGGCGCTCCTCTTCATGATCGGGCTCGACTGGCTGGTCTTTCGAACCAAGGTCGGGCGAGCGATGCGCGCCGTGAGCCACAGCCCCACCAACGCCGGGCTGATGGGCATCCCGGTTGACCGCGTGATCAGCTTCACCTTCGTGCTGGGGTCGATGCTCGCCGCGACAGGCGGGTTCCTGTGGGCGCTCAAGTACACCCAGGTGAAGCAGCCCGCCGACACGAGCTGGACGCTGCTCGGCCTCAAGGCGTTCGTCGCGGCGGTCGTCGGCGGGATCGGCAACATCCGCGGCGCCATGCTCGGCGGGCTCACGATCGGCATGCTCGAGCAGTTCGGCTCCGCGTACCTGCGCTCGAGCCTCGCGGATGTCTACGTCTTCGGTCTTCTCATCCTCGTGCTGCTCTTCCGGCCGGGCGGCATCCTTGGGTCGGCAGCGGTGGACAAGGTCTAAGGGGCAACGACGCGTGCGATCGCTTGTGGACAGTTCGATCGAGCTTCGGCCCCGCCTGGGCCCGACGATCCTCGCGTCGCTCTGGCCGATCGTGGTCGGCATCGCCTTCGCCGTGGCGATGCAGCTCTTCGTCAAGCCCAACATCAACGACTACTTCGCCAAGCAACTTCTCGATATCGGCATCAGCATCGTCCTGGCCGTCTCGCTGACGATGGTCAACGGGTTCACCGGCCAGTTCTCGATGGGGCACGCGGGGTTCATGGCCGCGGGCGGGTACGCCGCGGGCGCGGTGTGCTATTACGTCTCGCTGCGCATTTGGGGAACAGGGGGCGCGCGGGGCAGCATTCTGAGCGGGATGCCGCTGGACCCATCGGGCCTTCCCAGCTTCGCTGTGGGCGACCTGCTGTTCCTGGGGTCGCTGCTCGTCGGCGGGCTGGTGTCGGCGCTGCTGGGGTTCCTCGTCGGCCTCCCGTCGCTCCGGCTGCGGGGCGACTACCTCGCCATCGTCACCCTCGGCTTCGGCGAGATTGTCCGCGTGCTCATCCAGCAGACCGAGCCGGTGATCAAGACGGCGGCCGAGGCGGCGCAGACACCGGTGCTCGAGCTGCCCATTCACGTGGGCGGGGCGCTGGGCTTTACCGGGCTGCCGAAGTACACGAGCCTGTTCTGGGCGTACCTGGTCGCCGCGATCACGATCATCGTCGCGTTCCGGCTGAAGCGGAGCACGTTCGGGCGGGCGTTCCTCTCGATCCGGGAGGACGAGATCGCGTCCGAGGTGATGGGGGTCAACACGACGCGCTTCAAGGTGTGGGCGTTCGTGATCGCCGCGTTCTTCGCGGGGGTTGCGGGCGGGCTGTTCGCGCACACGCTGGGCGTGGGACTGTCGGCCGAGGCCGCGGGGTTCATGAAGAGCTTCGACGTGATCATCATGGTGGTGCTGGGGGGGCTCGGGAGCATCTCGGGCGCCACCGCCGCGGCGATCGTGTTCACGCTTTTGCCGGAAGTCCTGCGCGATCCATTGGCGACGCCGGCGTGGATCGTGGTCGCGATCCTCGGCGTGTGGGCGTCGCTCTCGGGTCTGGCGGCGTGGCGCAGCCGCGAGGGGGGGGCGGAACGGCCGTGGGTGATGAAGCTCGCGCTCAAGCTGTTGATCCCGGGCGCGTGCGTGGTTGCCATCTACCTCGCGGGCAAGAACGGCATCGACCTCAGCCCCTACCGCATGATCTTCTTCGCGCTGCTGCTCATCCTCATGATGATCTTCCGTCCCGAGGGCCTGCTGGGCGTGCGCGAGATCTGGGAGCGCGAGGCGTGGTCGTGGCTCATCGGCGGGCGCCGCAAGGCCGTCGCGGCGAGTCCCCCGCAAGGCGGTGGCTCGTGAGCGCCGCACCGGTGATGCAGGCCACCTCGGTCTTCAAGTCGTTCGGCGGCCTCAAGGCCGTGCAGGACTTCTCCATCACGCTCACCAAGGGCGACCTCAAGGGGCTGATCGGCCCCAACGGCGCGGGCAAGACGACCGTCTTCAACCTGCTCACCGGCGTGTACAAGCCCGACAGCGGGACCATCTCTGTTGATTCAGCGGAGACGACCGGGCTGCGCCCCTTCCGCATCGCCGCGGCGGGCCTGACCCGCACGTTCCAGAACATCCGGCTCTTCGGCGAGCTGAGCGTCATCGACAATGTGCGGCTCGCGTGCCACCTCCGCACCACGACGACGATGCTCGACGCGGTGCTGCGCACCCGCCGGCATCACGCGCAGGAGCGCGCGATCGACGCCCGCGCGAAAGACCTGCTCTCTCGCTTCAACCTGCTCGACCGCGCTGATGAGCCCGCGCGCAGCCTGCCGTACGGCGACCAGCGCCGGCTCGAGATCGCCCGCGCGATCGCGACCGACCCGAAGGTGCTGCTGCTCGACGAGCCGGCCGCGGGCATGAACCCGCAGGAGAAGAAGCGGCTGGCGGACTCGATCCGCCGCATCCGGGATGACTTCGGCCTGACCATCCTGCTGATCGAGCACGACATGGGGCTTGTCATGGGCGTGTGCGAGCGCATCACCGTGCTCGACTATGGGCAGATCATCGCCGAGGGCCCGCCGGCGCAGATCCAGCGCGACCCGAAGGTGATCGAGGCGTACCTCGGCTCGTCCGACGAGACCGCGATCGCGCAGGTCATCGAGGAGCATTCGTGATGGCGGGCGCCGACCCACAAACCCCCCCCATGCTCGAGGTCCGGGGCCTGGACGTCCACTATGGCGCCATCCAGGCGCTCCACGATCTTTCGCTCTCGGTCAAGAAGGGCCAGATCGTCACACTCATCGGGTGCAACGGCGCCGGCAAGACGACCACGCTCCGTGCTATCTCCGGGATCGTTCGGCCCAGCGGCGGCGGCGTCTTCTACGAGGGCGCCTCAATCACCGCCGCGCCGCCCTATCGGCTTGTGCGCATGGGGATCGCGCACTCGCCCGAGGGGCGCGGCATCTTCTCGAACCTTTCGGTCTCAGAGAATCTCGACCTGGGCGCATACGCACGCTCGGACCACGACGAGATCGCGAGGGATCGCGAGCGTTCGCTCACGCTCTTCCCGCGCGTGCGCGAGCGCCTCAAGCAGAACGCGGGCACGCTCTCCGGCGGCGAGCAGCAGATGCTCGCGATCGCCCGCGCGCTCATGGCCCGACCGCGACTGCTCCTGCTCGATGAACCCTCGCTCGGGCTGGCGCCGCAGATCGTCCAGACCATCTTCAAGATCATCCGCGAGATCAACGAGCGCGGGACCACGATCCTGCTCGTGGAGCAGAACGCCCACATGGCCCTGAAGGTCGCGCACTACGCCTACGTACTCGAGGTGGGACGCATCGCCATGGCCGATGAGGCCGCGGTGCTCGAGAAGAGCGACGCCGTGCGCAAGGCGTACCTGGGCGTCGGCTGAGCGGAGCAGCGCATTGAAAACTTGGAATTTGCCTGCTTGCTGCGGGGCCGCGCCGGTTGCAGGCTCTGGGAATGGTCCGAGCCGCGATCCCGAACATCGAGCCCATGGAGGCCCTGGCTGTCCGCGAGATTCCCGACGGCCCGGGCTGGCAGTACGAACCCAAGTGGGACGGCTTCCGTTGCCTCGCGTTCCGCGACGGCAAGGGGCTGGAGATGCTCTCAAAATCCGGCCGCCCGCTCGGGCGGTACTTTCCCGAGATCGAGGAAGCGCTGTTGGCGCTGACGCCGCGCCGCTTCGTGCTCGATGGCGAGCTTGTCGTCCCGATCGACGGCGTCTTTTCGTTCGAGGACTTGCAGCTTCGCCTGCACCCCGCGCGCAGCCGGGTCAACAAGCTGGCGGCGGGCTCGCCCGCCGAGTACCTCGTCTTCGACCTGCTCATCGACGAGCGCGGGCGCGCGATCGCCGAGCTGCCACTCTCGGAGCGCCGACCGAAACTGGAAGCGTTCGCTGCGGCACACCTCCCCGCGCACCCGCGCCTCAAGCTCTCGCCCGTCACCACCGACGTCGCCCAGGCCCGCAAGTGGCTTGCGGCACGCTCGCTCGGTCAGGACGGCGTCATCGCCAAACGCACGGACCTGCCGTACCAGGCCGGCAACCGCGAGGGGATGCAGAAGGTCAAGAACATCCGCTCCGCCGACTGCGTGGTCGGCGGCTTTCGCTTCGCCTCTCGCGGCGACACGGTCGGCTCGCTCCTGCTGGGCCTCTACGACGATGAAGACCTTCTGCACCATGTCGGGTTCACCTCGAGCTTTCCGCGCGATGAACGCGACGAGCTCACCGCCAAGCTCCGCAAGCTCCAGCGCAAGCGATCCAAGGAGCGCGGCTTCACCGGCCGGGCGCCGGGCGCACCCAGCCGCTGGAGCACCGAGCGCAGCGCCCAGTGGGAGCCGCTGCGGCCGGAGCTGGTTGTCGAGGTAACGTACGACCACTTCAGCGGCGACCGCTTCCGGCACGGCACCAAGTTCATCCGCTGGCGGCCCGACAAGAGGCCCGACCAGTGCCGCATGGATCAGGTCCGGCGGTAGCGCCGCTACGCCGGCGCGCCGGGCTCGCACTCGTTAATAGCGTCGATGAGCTTGCGCACCAGGCCGAACTTGCTGCGCGTGTGCGTAAACGCGAGGCGCGGCAGCGAGAGGTGGTCGGTCTCGACGTCGTAGGGGCCTCGGAGCGTCATCGTGCCGGTCTTGATGAGGGGCCTAAAGCGGTCGCTCAGTGATTCAATATCGCGCTGCGAGAGGGGGTGCTTCAGGCGGATCACCAGGTCGTCGCCGACGTAGCGCGAGCTGTGGTAGTTGCGGTAGAACCTGATAATGTGGGCCACCGCGTCTGCCGGCGTCTTAGCGATGTGGTAGAGGCCGAGGTCCTCGGGGCTGATGAGCCCGCGCGAGAGCAGCGCCTCGCCCACCCAGCGGTCCCACTGCTCCCAGTAGTTCTGTCCCTCGCCCTCGCAGAGCACCACCGGGATCATGCTGGTCTTGCCGGTCTGGATGAGCGTGAGCGCCTCGTACGCCTCGTCCATGGTGCCGAACCCGCCGGGGAAGAGCGCCACCGCCTCGGCCTGCGAAAGGAACATGAGCTTGCGCGTGAAGAAATAGCGGAAGGTAATGAGCTTCGCGTCGCCAAGGATCACCTCGTTGGCGGTCGTCTCGAAGGGGAGACGGATCGCCACGCCGAAGCTCGAGGCGCGCCCGGGGCCGACGTGGCCGGCCTCCATGATCCCCCCGCCCGCGCCGGTGATCACCATCCACCCCGAATCCGCCATCAGCTTGGAGAACTGCACGGTCGCGGCGTAGTCCGGGTGGTCCTTGGGGGTGCGGGCCGAGCCGAAGATCGTCACCTTGTGCGGCTCGGCGTACTGCGCAAAGACGCGGTACGCGTAGCGGAGTTCCTTGACGGCGGTCGAGATGAGCTTGAGCTCGCCCGTGTCGCGCCCGTCGGGAATGAGCTTCAGCCCCGTGGCGATGAGTTCGCGCACGAGCCTCGCGTTGAACGTACCCGGCTGGCCGCCCATCTCGGCCACGAGCTGGTCGATCCGCTGCGTGATATCCGGGTCGTCGGCGCGGCGCTGTGCGGGGCGCTCGGGCGGCGCCGCGGCGGGGAGGGGCGGGGGCGCGGGCGGATCAAGCTCCTGACGGTTGTGCTCGATGGGCTGGTCTTGCATAGGCGGCTGTATAGGACTTCGACGCTCACAGGGTAGCTTGCCGCGCGAGGGCGACGGAGCGCACGATCTGGGCACGTTATCGAGTTGGTGACGAGCGGCGGCCGGGGCGCGCGGTAGGAGCACGTGGCGCGGGGGATGCGCCGTCCATGAGGAACTCGCGGCGATTACGCTGCCGCCTTGCCGCCTCCTCGGCCTCGGGCGAGAGGGGCGCGACGTCGTCTTCGCCGGAACCGAAGAGGCTCGCGAGCATCCGGCGCGTGCCGCCGAGCACCTCGGTCTCAAACGAGGGGTCACGCAGCGTGCCCGTCACGCGCGTGGTCAGGATCTCGTCTCGCACCAGCTCGAGCAGGTCGGAGATGAGCGGGAGGCGGTTGGCGGACTGGCTGGTGAAGCGGAGGTCAAGGCCCAGGTCGGGCAGGTCGATGAAGCCGGCGCCCAGGATCGAGATGCTCTCGGACATGACCGCGATCTGCTCGAAGAGCAGTCGCCGGCCGACGAGTGTGAACTGGGCCTGCGCGTAATCGAGTTCGTCGCCGATCGGAACCTGGAAGTTAGAGAGCTGGATGAGCGGCACCAGCAGGGGCAGCTCGACAACGTTGCCGTCGGCGATGCGCAGCGAGCCGGTGCCCTGGCGCGACTCGTGGTCGCCGGAGATGCCCTGCACCGAGAGCGTCGCATCGAGCCTGCCCCGGGATTCATCGCCCTCAACGAGCGCGGTCGGTGCCGCGTCGGCGGGTTTGGGCTCGCCGTCGGGTCGCGCCAGGACGGCGATGAGGGGTGCGAAGCGGGCGCCCGCG
>JACMLW010000101.1 GCA_014379385.1 Phycisphaerales bacterium | reverse complement strand
CCGCCCGCCCTTGGACGACACCGGCGCATCGGGCATGCGCGCCACCAGCCAATCGAGTTGCTCCTCCGTCAATCGCATCGCCATGCAAGGCTATTCGCGCCCCGACCACCACCGGTTGCGCGGTTTACGGATAGCCTCTAGGCAAACACTGAGCCAAACCCAAGAACCGAGTCCGCGAGGGCTCGGTTTTTTTCAATTGGAAGAGTGGCGCCGAGCACGGAGTAGCGGCGCGGTCGATGAGGCCTTGCTTGTTTGCGCACTCAACAGGCGGGGATCGCGATGCCCATGAACCACTGAGCGAGGAAGGCGGTGATGTCGGCGCTGGTGGTCACTTGATCAGAGTTCATGTCGGCAAGGGTGGTGCCGTTCTGGAGGTCGGCGAACCAGGCCGCGAGGTAGGTGGTGATGTCGGCGGAGTTGGTATCGCCGTCGCCGCTGTAGTCGCCGGGGCAGGGCAGGTCGGGGAATGGGAACTCGTAGGCGCCGATATCGAAGCCGATGAAGAGCGGGCGGGGGAGGCCTTCGATGTCATAGGAGGGAGCGCTGTCGCCCGCGAGCTGTGGCGCACCAATGTCTCGAGCGATCGATTCTGGCGCGAGGTGGTAGTCATCGCCGGCGAGGTCGGTAAAGAGCGTGGGCCACTGGGCCGGCGCGAGCGCGATGGAGCTCCGGTCCTGGCCGGTGAGGGCGCGCCACTGCGCGAGGGTGATATTGGAGCCGTCGTCAACGTTGAAACGGTCCATCACGATGTTGGAGTCGCTGGCGAGGCCGGGGAGGCTGTCGGAGGTGATGATGAGGCTGCCGCGGAAGGAGTGGTCGTTGAGGAGGATGTTGTTAAAGAGGGTGTTGCCGGTGGCTGCGTCGGAGATGTTGATCGCCCAGCGTCCGTCGGCGGCCTGGTGGATGGTGTTGTTCACGACGACGTTGCCGCTCGATGGGAGGGCGCCGTCGCCGCGGTAGAGTGAGATGCCGCTCGCGTGGTTGTTGTAGAGCAGGTTGTTCTGGATGCGGGACTGTTGCACGCTGTCGAAGTTGATGGCGGAGCCGCCGCCGGGGCTGATCTGCGGGTTGCCGCTGGGATCGATGTAGCTGCCTCCACCTCCGTTGCCGTGCATGATGTTCTCGCCCACCGCGACGTCGATGATGAGGCCGTCGCCTCCTTGAGACTCGTCGGAGTTGACGTGCAGGGCGCACCCCGAGTTGGAGTAGACAGTGTTGGAGAACACCTGGTGGTGGTCGCCGCTGTTGGAGATGTAGATGCCGTGCTCGTCGTGGGCGTGATGGATGACGTTGTGATGGATGATGAGGTGGTTGTAGTGGCCGGTGAAAATATTGCGGTCGCCGTTGTGATGGACGTGGCAGAGGCGGATGGTGATGTGGCCGTAGTCGGTGCCCGGGGACGCGACGCAGCGGATGCCCTCTTTGCTGGTGCGCTGATCGTTCGAGCCGACGACCTCGAAGCCCTCGATGATGATCCAGGATTGTGAATCGATGTTGATGCGCGAGCGGTGGTTGCCGTTGTAATAGGCCGCGGCGGTGTCAATCACGGCTCCGGATTGGCCGCGGAACGTGATGGGTGAGTTCTGCAGTCCGCTGCTGACGACGTTGAAGCCGGCGTAGATTCCGGGGGCGGTGACGACGGTGTCGCCCGCGGCCACTTGATTCGCGGCGTGCTGGAGGGTGGCCCAAGGGGAACCCGGGGAACCGTCATTGGCGTTGCTGCCGCCGGCCGCGGGCGGCGCCACGTAGTAAGTGGTGCCACCGGCGAAGACGGACACAGAGATGAAGAGGAAAAATAGGACCGCCGGAAGGCAAGTGCGCATGGTTCGGCTCGAGGGCAAGAGATGAACAGACCACTGATAAGTCTCACAGGCGAGCAGCGGTTCTGCAAGTCGGGTGGATGCATAAAAAAGGCCGCCCGCATGGGCGGCCCCTTGAAGGGTCCACAACGAATGAGTTACTGAACAATCAACGCCGACGACGGCAGACGCTCATGCCTGCGAGTGAGGCCAGGCCGAGACCGCCGAGCGTGAGGGGCGTGGGGAGAGGGACAACCACCATGCAGATGGCGTCGATCTCGGTGTCGCCATCGATGTAGCTGTACCCACCCTGAGCGAGGCCCGCGATCGCGGAGATCATGCTCACGGGTGTGCTGAAGTGCCACAACGAAGACGGGTCGTCCTCGATCGAGGCGGCGTCAAAGCCCATGGCGTAAAGGTCTGTCAGCACGCCGAGGATCCAGGTTGCCCCACCATCGGCAGAGCCATAGAGCGTGGACTCGAGGCCTTCGGCCGGAACGGGGCCGTGGTCAATCGAGGGGTGCAGAACAAAGTCACTTCCGAACGATCCAAAGGTCCAGTGCGTTCCGATTGCACCGGCAATGGCGGGGTCGGCTGTGTAGCCAGAAGATTCGTGGACCCAATCGAAGTCCGGCCTCTCGCCCTTTGCGTTAATAGCAACGCCGTCGCCCAAGTAGTCGTAAGGCGCACTGTACGGCGTGAGTTGCGTGCCGGACCCGTCCGCGTCCGTCACGATGCCTTCGATGCAGGGCTCGGGGGCAAGGCCGGGGTGGTAGGTCGCGCCCAAGAGTATTGCCGCGTCTTCGACGGGGTCGGCGAACGCCAGACCCGCGGCCGCTCCGACCAGCCAGCGCCGATGAACCAAGTAACACGACGTTTCATCTGAGTCTCCTTCCAGTTCCAGGCGGGTCCGCATTCTCCTAACAGGTGCAAGACCAGTGAATGCGAGCGGGGAAGCGATATTCTCGTTGTGTTAAGAAGTACGAACAAGAAAAATCTGGGCGGAATTCCACGAGCGACGTTCCGAGTCGGTAAGAGGTTTTGTGTGGCCACACTTGCGCGCAGGCTGAACCGCCTGAGCGCGGCGACCCCGTCGATCACCGTGACGTCGAAGTGCAAATCTTCCCGTTCAAAGTCCGTCAGGTGGGCAGGAGCACACCGGCCGGCGTGACCAGGTAGAACCTGGCGACCCGTGCCTGAACCTCGCAGCCATCGGCGCAGCGCATCGTGTACGAGCCTTCCATCGTCCCCCAGCTGGTACGCAGCGGGCAGAAGCTCGCGTACTCGTGGTGCTCGCCGGGGCCGATGTGCGGCTGGCGGCCGAGCACGCCGGGCCCTTCGACCACGTCGGTCGAGCCGTGTGCATCGATGATGATCCAGCGGCGCGCGACGAGCTGCACCGGCTGACCGCTCTCGTTGGTGATGCGGATGCGGTAGGAGAAGATGAACTGGCGCTGGTGCGGGTCGGACTGGTCGGGCTCGAAGCGGGGCCAGACCGTCACGCGGATGCTAGCGGTTACAGCGTCACTTCCCGGGGTTTCGATGGTCTCAACCAGAGGCATGGCCATGAATATAGCAAGAACTCGGCGGCTTGATGCGGCGCGCGGGCAATGCGGCGCCTGGGAGCGCCGATCCTGGGATGTACGGCAGAGTTGGCGGGGTGCGCGCGAGTCAGCCTGGTGTCAGCGGCAGGGGATCAGCAGCTGCGTCAACGGCGGAACGTGATCCGTGCCTTGGTGAGGTCGTAGGGGCTCATCTCGACGGTGACGGTGTCGCCGGGGAGGATGCGGATGAAGTTCTTGCGCATCTTGCCGGAGATGTACCCGATGACCTGCGTCTTCTGCTCGTTGGGGAGGCGCAGACGGAACATCGCGTTGGGGAGCGCTTCGGTAACTACCGCGTCGAGAGTGAACTTGTCGTCGTTCTTCGCCATGTGATCCTTGGAAAGGGGTTCGTGCAATCTTAGGCAGCCGCTTGGCAGGAACCCCCAAGCACCCCTTGGAGCGGTTCAGAAGTGACGAAATCGGGATCGCGGACCCGCGATTTTGCAAGGGCGCCGCGGCCACAGGCGGTATGGTGAGACGGCCAGGCTCGCTTGGCCGGTGACTTGGATCGTCTAACCCTCTCCCGTCGCCCTCCCCGTGCCCCGGCAGCCTCCCAGACGAGAGCGCACGGCGGAAGACAGGACATAGCAAAAGAAAGTTTGGCCGCGCCCGGCGTCGGGACCGCGGTGATTGTGTTTGTTCCGGCCCAGTTGCGGGCCGCATGAAGGAGAGTTGCGATGCGGAATGCGAAGCTCGTGGGCGCGATCGGTGTGCCCTTGCTTGTCACGGCGCTTGTGTCGGGCCAGACGGTCCGATCGGCGGGCGGCGTGGACGGTGCGGCGATCCAGGGAACGCTCGACCTGTTCCGGGCCGACCTTGGAGTTCTGAACCCGAATCAGCCGGGGAGTTTCGGCTCGGGGCGGCGCGAGATCAACTGGGATGGGGTGCCGGACACGTTCTCGGCGCCGAATAGCTTTCCGGCGAACTTCTTCAATGTGAACTCGCCGCGCGGGACTGTATTCTCGACGCCCGGCACGTCGCTGATGCTCAACGCGGATTCCAGCAATCCTACCGCGACGCCGAACGACTTTGGGAACATCAACCCGGTGTACCAAGAGCAGTTCGCGCCCTTCTCGGGCCAGCGGATGTTCACGGCGATCGACAGCAACGTCACCGACGTTCATTTCTTCGTGCCGGGCTCGACGGACGCGGCGGTGGTGCGCGGATTCGGCGTGGTGTTCAGCGATGTTGACCTCGCCGATTCCACGCGGGTGCAGTTCTTTGACGCGGGGGACAACGAGATCTTTAATCAACTCGTGCTGCCGGGCGGCACCGCCGAGGGCTTCTCGTTCCTGGGCGCTTCGTTCGCGACCTCGGTGGTGGCGCGGGTGCGGATCACGAGTGGGAACGGCACGCTGGGCGCGGCGATCTCCGAGGATCCGGCGGGGCTGCTTGACCTTGTGGTGATGGACGACTTCGTGTACGGCGAGCCGGTGCTGATTCCCGGTCCGGGCGTGGTGGCGCTGTGCGGGGTAGCCGGGGTGCTCACGATTCGTCGCCGTCGGCGTTGAGAGAGCGTCCGAACGGCAGGTATTGGGTGCGTGAGTTCCCCACAGAAGGACGCGGGCTCTGTCTGGGCCCGCGTCCTTTGGTATTGGATTCGGGGCCGTGGGTAGACTGCAAGGCATCCGGGGGGCTTCGGAGCCATCATGCGGGATGCCGAGTATCCGTTGGTGCGGGCGCAGCTTGAGCACGATGCGTGGGCGACGCGGGAACTGCTCGGGCACTGCGGCGGGCTGAGCGCGGAGGAGTGGCGGCGCTGCTTCGAGATGGGGCCGGGGTCGCTCGAGCGGACGCTGGCGCACATCGTGGATTCGATGTACTTCTTTGGCGACACGTTCGCGGGGAGGCCGTACGCGGTCCGCGCGGACTTTGACGGCGGGAGCTTTGCGGCCGCGGAGTTGCTGGGGCATCTGGACCGGGCGGAGTTGGAACTCGCGAGCGAGGTGGCGGGGGTGCTGAGCGCCAAAGGTCTGCTCGGGGTGATTGAGTTCCCGCCCGGGTCAGGCCGGCGAATCTCGGCGGCGGTGGGGCTGACGCAGGTATTCAATCACGGAACCCACCACCGAGCGCAGTGTGTGAACATGCTGCGGCGGCTCGGGAAGCTCGGCGGGCTGGAGGTTCACCCGCTGCGGTGGGCGGGTGTTGACCCGGCCGAGAGCTGAGCCGGCGAAAGACTGGCAGTTGGCCGCGCTCCGAACTGGCGATCGTGGGTGTACGCTTGGCGGCCGCATGGCCGAACCGATTGTCATCCCGACGGAGTATTCCTCCAAGTACGAGTCGGAGCGCTCTCGGGTGCTCCGGCGACGGCTGCTGTGGTACTGCGTCGTGGCGCTGTTCTTCATCATGGTCAGCGCGATGATGAACGGCCTTGAGTTGGCGGGGATGGTTGAGTCCGACTCGGAAGCGCGAACGTTTACCGCGCTTGACCTGACGGGGGACGTGTTCCTGCTGTCGCTGTACGCGGGCGCGATGGTGTACGTGCTGACGCGTCCGCTGTCGCGCCAAAGGCTGGTGCAGATCATCACCTGGCTGATCGTGGCGGCGGGGGCGCTGGTCATTCTGGTGGCACCGGTGGTGGAGACCTCGGAGCTCGCCGGTGCGCTGACGCCGCGCCGGCCCGATCAGCTTGCGTGGGAGGGCAGCCTGTGGGCGCTGGGGGGCGTGCTGCTCCTGCACCTGCTGGCGTCGCTCCTGATCGCGCTCTCGCCGCGTGAGGGGCTGCTGATCCTTCTGCCGCTGCTGGGTTTCTTCGCGATCGCGACGCTCTTTCTCAACGAGGCGGCGCTCACGACGCGCCTGCTGCTGATACTGATCGCGCCGCTGGCGGGGTTGCCGGGGTTCGCGTGGAGCTGGTGGCGTCACAAGAGCTTTAATGAGAGATTCCAGGGTAGGATGATCTCGCAGAGGTTCAGCGAGATCTCGCAGGATCTGCTGGATGCGCGGCGGATGCACGAGTCCCTTTTCCCGCCGCCGATTACGCGCGGGCCGGTGCGTGTGGACTACCGGTACGAGCCGATGCGACAGATCGGTGGTGACTTCCTGTTCATCCGGCCGCTCGCGATACCGCCGATCGTGTCCGAGGGGCCGCTGACGATCGTCCTGATCGACGTGACCGGGCACGGGGTGCCCGCGGCGCTGGCGGTGAACCGACTGCATGGCGAGCTCGAGCGGATGTTCACGGATGGTGCGACGCCGGAGCCGGCGACGGTCATCAGCGCGCTCAACACGTTTGTGGGCGCGGCGCTGGCTCCGCAGGGTGTCTTTGCGACGGCGATCTGCCTGCGTCTGGACAGCCGTGAGCTGGACACGGGTGAGCGGAGCGCCAAAGTAACCTGGTCGAACGCCGGACATCCACCGGCGCTGGTGCTGCGAGGCGCTGGCGAAATCATGCGGCTGTCGGCCACGGCGCCGATGCTGGGCGTGGCGGCGCCCGAGGTGTTTGATGCGACCGGCCCCGCGGCCGGGAGCGGTGGCGACGAGTCGGCCTCGTTCGAGTTGCGGCAGGGGCACGCCATATTGACGTTCACCGACGGGGTGATCGAGGCTCGCGGCGAGGGCGGGGAAATGCTGGGCCTTGAGGCGGTCGAGAAATGGCTGGCGGATCGAGCGAGCGAAACGAGCGCGCCCGCGTTGGTCGGCGCCGCGACGGGGTTTCTTGATGCGTACCGAAAGGACGCCGCTAACGACGATGCCCTGCTGGTGGCGATCGCGGTGGACGGCGTGCCGGGCGCCGGCGCTGGGCCGGAACGATTGGTGCAGGGCTAGATCGCCGCAAACGAGACGCCCATCGCGACAGCGAGCTTGAGCCGGCGCAGGTATCGAACGCGCGGGATATCTACCACACCGAAGCGCGCGGTGTGGGGGTTGGCGATCTGGACATCCAGGAGGGTGTATCCGCGCGCGCGGAGGTGCTCGACGAGTTTCACCAGGCACACCTTGGAGGCGTCGGTGCCACCCAGCTCGGGTCGGCAGAACATGGACTCGGCGAAGAAGGCGCCGCCGATGCTCACGCCGTACACGCCTCCCACCAGCGTCCGCGAGCCCGGTACGCCTTCATTCGCAAGCCAAGCCTCCACACTGTGCGCATGTCCCTCGCGGTGGAGCAGTGTATAGGCGTGCATGATCCGGGCGTCGATCCATGTTTCATCGCGATCGGCACGGGGCTCGGCGCACGCCGCGATCACACGCTCGAACGCCTGGTCGGAGGTGACGGTGAATGTGCCTCGGCGAAGGATCCTGGCGAGCGAGCGGGGCATATGGAACCCGCCATCTTCCTCGCTGCGGGGCTCAAGGGGCAGGATGGCTCTTGGGTCGGGGCTGAACCACTGCACGGGTCCGCCGCCTGGCTCGGCCATGGGAAAGAAGCCATCGCGGTACGCGGCGAGGATGGTGGTGACGAGTGCCTTGTCGCGGTCGGAGGTCCGCACCGTGGTGCTCCGGGTTCCAGGCGGTACGATACCAAGGGCGAGATGGTGCGGGGGGCCGGGGTATAGCCGGGTATAGCGTTTTGGGATCGGGTTGGAGTTGGTAGGTAGTGGATGGGCGGCTCGTGAAATCGCTCAATCCCGATTCGGAAGAAGGGTTGCCGGCCATGATCTGCTGGCGCGAAGGAGGCCGAACGATGGATGCTGCCGACGTGATGGAGCGGATCCTGGACGACGACCTGTTGATCCCGCTGATGGTCGCGTGTTCGGTCGTGCTCGTGGTGCTGTTCAAGACCATCGCGGGGACGATCGCGAATGTGGCGCGAGAGCGGACGCGGCGCGAGATCGCCGCGTACATCGCGGAGGGTTCGATGTCGCCGGAGCAGGGGGAGCGGCTGATGAGGTCGGGGGATAAACCGGCGGGCTCGTGCTGATCGGTGATCGCACCGACCCGTTTCTGGTTTCGGTGCCGGCGTGGCCTTGAAGAGGAGCAGGCCGATGGAACTCTGCACACTGCTCGCCAAGAGCGAAGAGGTGTACTTCGTGCTGTTCGGCGGCGCGTTCACCGTGGCAATCGTGGCGATCATCTCTGACTGCATCACGCGCACCACGAAGAGCCGCAACTCGGAACTGACGAAGCGCGAGCTGGGGGCCTACGTCGCCGAGGGGAGCATTTCGGCGGACGACGCGGCGAAGATCATCGCGGCGGGACGGAGCGCGAAGAGCGCGGCGAAGACGGACGCGTAAGCGGGGAGCGCTTACCGGGCGCATAGCGCGAGCACCCGGATCAGCTCTGCTACTGACCATGCCTGCGCCGGGCAGCCGCCCGCGACGTGCTGACCATCAGGGCCGGGTTCGGCATCTACGACTTCGGGGAGCCTTCCGGCGGCGACTCCATACACGCCTGGCGATTCGAGCAACTCGAGAAGAGGCTGGATCAGTCGGAGCGCCGTCGCCTTGCCCTCGTCTTTGGGCAACACACGTAGCGCCGCCTCGGCGAGCGGGCCGATGAGCCATGGCCACGCGGTTCCCATGTGGTACGCCGCGTCGAGTTCGGGAAGCGCCCCCTGATAGTGAGCTTTGTAGCCCGGCTCGGCCGGGGCGAGCGTGCGCACGCCGCGCGGCGTATGGAGTCGGTTGATCAACGTGCGAACGACCGAGGTTCGGTGCCCGAGTGTGAGGGGTGAATGCTCGAAGCACGCCGCGAAGACCTGGTTGGGGCGGAGCTCGAAGACGGGCCGCCACGCGCCGCTTGAGATTGGCTCAAGACGGTCGGCGCACCACCCGCGGGGGGGGTCGAAGAAGGCACGCGCGAATGACTCGTTCGCACGGGAGGCGAGGGACTCGGTTCGTGCGGCTTCGCGCGGGTGGCGAGCGCGGAGCAGCGGCGCCATGCGACGCAGCCCGCTGTACCAGAGGGCCGAGAGCTCAATCGGCTTGCCAAAGCGCGGCGTAAAGACAATCCCGTTGTGCTGGGCGTCCATCCAGGTGAGCTGCGTGTTGGCATCGCCCGCGTGGACAAGTCCGTCGGCGGGATCAACACCGATGCCGAACGACGTCCCTTGCTCGTAGGCATCAAGAATCTCGAGACACGCGGGCACGAGCGCCTCATCGAAGAATCTGGAGCGTTCGGTCGCCGCCGCAAAGCTCGCCGCGGCGTGCAGGAACCAGAGCGAAGCATCGGACGTGTTGTAGTGCGGCTCCCCGGTGTCGTCGTCGAAGCGGTTTGGAACCAGACCACCGCGGATGTTCGCGGTGAACGTTTCGAGCACCTGCTGCGCCTCATCGTGGCGACCGGTCGCCAGGAGCAGACCGGGGAGCGAAATGAGCGTATCGCGCCCCCAATCGGCGAACCACGGGTAGCCGGCGATGACGGTCGTGCTGGGATGGATGAGCCTGCCACGCGGCGCCGAGCAGCAGACGAAGTCGTCGGAGGCGGCGGCGAGGAGGTCGGCCTGGTGCTCGGTGATTGCTGGGCCGAGCGAGGTGCGCAGGGTCTGGGCGACGCGGCGACGACGGTCCTGGAAAGATAGTGACTCGCTGGCCGCTCTCTTGGTCCGTTGCGGTCGTTCTGCCGTGGCCTCCGGAATAGAGAACACGATTTCTCGGAGTTCCGGCGGGAACTCGTTTCTGATGTGAAACTCGATTAGGCCGGGACAGAACAGTGTGTCGATGGAGTCCTGTCCGCGCTCCCGCTCCCGCGCGTAGTTGAGGCTTCGCCACCATGTGCCCTCTTTGGTGAAGGTGGCGCCCGGACACGCGATCTCGCAGATCAGCTCGCCCGACCGAACCGTGATGACCGACTTTGCCCACTCGATCGCTGGAGCCTGCTGTCCCGCGCGCCCGAGTGAATGGAAGTCGCGCATCGCCAGGAGTGGCCGCACGAGGACGTTCACATACGATCCCGGCGCACCTCCCCGATACTTGTACCAGAGCCTCGCCTCGCTCGCTGCGGAGAGCATCAACCCCTTGTCGACCCAGGGGCCATCGAACTGGCCCTTCCCTCCCGTGCAGTCGTAGTGCCAGCGGCACACGCCCCCGAGACGATCCTGCTCGAACAACACTAGTTGTGGATGCGGCTCATCGGGCGGGCCAGCGCCGAAGTCAAAGCGGGTCAGCGCGACACGGTTCTCCGTCGGTGGCGATCGGGTCTCATCGCCGTCGTCCCACACCACCTCGTCTGCCACGGCGCTCACGACCATGACCCGCCGCACGGGCGGCTTGAGCGAAGCACAGAGCAGCCCGTGATATCGCCGAGTGTTGACGCCCTCGACGGTGCCCATGGCGAAGCCGCCGGAGCCATCCGTCAGCAGCCATTCCGAACGCCGCACGTTTGCCGCAGCGAGCTGGTGGGCATCGAGTTTCAGCATTCCGGGTTGCAACGTGGCCGGCTCCTGGCACCGCGGGTTTAGTGTCGCTTCGGTGCGGGCCATTGTTGCCGCGCCGAGTCAACGTTCCTTCGCTCTGAGAACCGTTCTCAAACGTCAGATCATCGGCCCCATCGCTCGCTCAGCCGGCAGGTCGCAAGCCGTCACCTGCCCGCGTATCGTTGCACAAACGGCCGCGGAGCCTTGGCTTCCGCACCCGCAACCCCGCCGCGGCCGCCGACCTCCCCAGGAGCGAGACACATGGCCCGCCGCGTCGATCCGTTCAACGCCCGCAAGACCCTTTCCACCCCCCACGGCAGCTACGCGTACTACGACTTGGGCGCACTGACGCGGCAGGGCATCGGGCACGTCGGCAAGCTGCCGTTCTCCATCAAGGTGCTGCTGGAATCGATGCTCCGACACGTGGATGGCTTCATCGTCACCGCGGATGACGTGGCCGGCTTGGCGAGCTGGGACGCCAAGAAGCCCGCGCCCGTCGAACTCCCGTTCATGCCGGGGCGCGTGGTGCTCCAGGACTTCACCGGCGTGCCATGCGTGGTTGACCTCGCCGCCATGCGCGACGCGATGCGCCGCCTCGGCGGCGAGCCCGCGGCCATCAACCCGCTGGTCCCGTGCGACCTCGTCATCGACCACAGCGTGCAGGTTGATTCGTACGGCACGCCCGCGGCCCTCACGATCAACGCGAAGTTCGAGTTCGAGCGGAACAACGAGCGGTACGAGTTCCTCAAGTGGGGCCAGCAGTCGCTCTCGAACTTCAGTGTGGTGCCGCCCGCGACGGGCATCGTGCATCAGGTGAACCTCGAGTATCTCGCCAAGGCCGTGTGGACGAAGCAGGAGGAGAGCGGCGAGACCGTGGCGTTCCCCGACTCGCTGGTGGGAACCGATAGCCACACGACGATGATCAATGGCCTTGGCGTGGCGGGCTGGGGCGTGGGCGGCATCGAGGCCGAGGCCGTCATGCTGGGACAGCCGATCTACATGCTCACGCCCGAGGTGGTCGGGTTCCGCCTCAAGGGGCGACTGCCAGAGGGCGCCACCGCGACCGACCTGGTGCTCACGATCACGGAGATGCTCCGCTCACGCGGCGTCGTCGATAAGTTCGTCGAGTTCTGCGGCGCCGGCATGGCCGAACTCTCGGTGCCCGATCGCGCGACGATCGCGAACATGGCCCCCGAGTACGGCGCCACGATGGGATTCTTCCCCATCGACCGGGCCACGATCGACTTCCTGCGATTCACCGGACGCGACGAGGCCACGGTGGCCCTCGTCGAGGCGTACTGCAAGGCCAACGGGCTGTTCTGGACGCCCGGTTCCGCGGAGCCCGAGTTCACGGATGTCATCGAGCTCGATCTTGCCGGCGTGCAGCCCTCGCTCGCGGGCCCCAAACGCCCGCAGGACCGCGTGCAGCTCGCGCAGATGAAGAGCATGTGGCAGAAGGAACTCGTCGACGTGTTTGGCAAGCCCCTCCCACCCGAGACTGTTGCCTCCGACCGCTGGGCCGACGAGGGCGGCGAGAGCGCAAGGCCCGAGACGCTGCCCGCGGTAAACCCCGCCGCGGCGACCGACGGAACGACCATCTCCGGCAAGGCCGCGACCGAGCGCACGACGGAAGTGAAGATGGCGCCCCCGGGCGTGACGGTCCGCATGAACGGGCAGCGGTTCCGGCTGCTCAATGGCGACGTGGTGATCGCGGCCATCACGAGCTGCACGAACACCAGCAACCCGGACGTGATGATCGCGGCGGGCCTAACGGCCAGGAAGGCGAACGAGCGCGGGCTGAAGGCCGCGCCGTGGGTGAAGACATCGCTTGCCCCGGGCTCAAAGGTGGTCACCGAGTACTACAACAAGGCCGGGCTGACGGAGCATCTCGAGGCCCTCGGTTTCCACACGGTCGGATACGGATGCACGACCTGCATCGGCAACTCCGGCCCGCTGCCGGACGAGATCACCGTGGCGATCAAAAAGGGCGACCTCGTCGCGTGCTCGGTGCTCTCGGGCAACCGCAACTTCGAGGGGCGGATCAACCCTGATATCAAGGCCAACTACCTCGCCAGCCCGCCGCTGGTGGTGGCGTACGCCATCGCCGGGACCGTGAACATCGACCTGATCACCGAGCCGCTTGGCAAAGACCAGAAGGGCGAGCCGGTCTTCCTGAAGGACATCTGGCCGACCCAGGCCGAGGTGCAGCAGACCAAGGCCCGCGCCGTAACGCCCGAGCAGTTCCGCTCGCAGTACGCCAATGTCTTCACAGGCAACCCGACGTGGAACTCGGTGCCGGTCAGCCAGAGTGAGCTGTTCGACTGGCGCCACGAGAGCACGTACATCCAGAACCCGCCGTTCTTCGAGGGGATGACGGAAGAGGCCCCCGGCGTGCGGCCCCTCAAGGGCGCGCGGTGCCTCGTGTATGTCGGCGACTCGGTCACCACCGACCACATCTCGCCCGCCGGCGACATCGCCGAGAACTCCCCCGCGGGCAAGTTCCTCATCGAGCACGGCGTCGCCAAGCCCGACTTCAACTCCTACGGCTCCCGGCGCGGCAACGACCGCATCATGACTCGCGGCACCTTCGCCAACGTGCGCGTCAAGAACAAGCTCGCCGGGGGCAAAGAAGGCGGGTACACCAAGGACTTCTCGAAGCAGGGCAAGGGGCAGATCGACTTTATCTACGACGCGAGCATCCACTACAGGAGCGAGGGAACCCCGCTGATCGTGCTGGCCGGGCGCGACTACGGCATGGGCTCCAGCCGCGATTGGGCGGCCAAGGGCACGATGCTGCTGGGCGTGCGCGCGGTGATCTCGCAGAGCTTCGAGCGCATCCACCGGAGCAACCTTGTGGGTATGGGCGTGCTGCCGCTGTGCTTCAAGGCCGGCGAGAGCGCCGCGGCACTCGGGCTTGATGGAACCGAGACGTTCGATATCCAGTTGCCCGAGGGGGAGATCGAGCCGCGCTGCGACGTGCCGGTGACGGCAACGAAGCTCGACGGGACGAGCTTTACGTTCATGACCCTCTGCCGGATCGATACGCCGGTGGAGGTGGAGTACTACAAGAACGGCGGCATCCTGCACACCGTGCTACGGCGACTGCTCAACGAGAGCCGGCAGGCGGCGGGGGTGTGACGGACTTGAAGGCGGCGGTCGCTCAGAGCCGCGGCCCTTCAGCCCGCGCGCCGTCATCGCGATGCGACACTGTGTTCGGCTCATCCACTCGGGCTACAAAGACGGGCACGCGGCAGATCGCGTCCGGATGTCTACCGCAACCTCTCATCCATCGCCGCGTGGAGGGTCTTGAGTTCCTCGGCCTTGGCGCGGGGCATGACGAGCGTGGCGTCCTTGGTGTGCACGATGATCAGATCCTCGGCGCCGAGGATGCTCACGGTGTGCGAGGGGTCGTCGCTCACGACGAGGTTGCGCTTGCCGTTGACGATGACGGCCTGTTCGCCCGCGGGGCCGCCGCGGCGGTTGCCGTCGGCATCGGGCTCGAGCGTCTCGGCGTAGCTGGGCCATGAGCCGACGTCGAGCCACCTCACATCCATGAGGACGGTGCAGACCTCGACGGGCGGGCTCATCGAAGGCTGCGACGGTGCGGGAGGGTGTGCGGGCGCGGACGCTGCGTTCGAGCCTTCGCGCGAGGCGGGCTCCATCACGGCGTAGTCAACGCTGATCTTCGGGAGCGTTGGATACACCTCGGCCAGCACGCTCTGCTGCGCCGGCGTGCCCCATGCCGAGGCGATCTTCATGAGGCCGGCGTGGCTCTCGGGCTTGTATCGCGCGAGGCACTCCATGAAGGTGCCGGCGTGGAAGACGAACATGCCAGAGTTCCAGGCGAAGTGGCCGGACTCGACGTAGGCCTGGGCGCGCTGGGCGTTAGGTTTTTCAACAAAGCGCGCGACCTTGAAGGCGAGGCCCTTGCTCCCCGTGATCCCCGCGATCGGCTGGCCGCGCTCAACGTAGCCGAAGCCGGTGGCCGGGTACGTGGGCTTGATGGAGAAGGTGACGAGGCGACGCGGGTCGGCCTCGACGAGGCGGAAGCCGACGTCCATGCGGTCGCGGAAGACAGCTTGCGGTTCGATGAGATGGTCGGCGGTGAGGACGGCGAAGATGGCGGAGGCGTCGAGCTTGTGGAAGACGGCCGCGGCGAGGCCGACGGCGTTGACGGTGTCGCGTCCCATGGGCTCTCCGAGGATGCGGTCGTCGGAGAAGTCGGGGAGAGCGGCCTTGATGGCGGAGCGGTAGGACTCGGCGGTGCAGATGAAACGGCGCTCGGGGGGGACGAGGTCGTGGAGGCGCGCCGCGGCGATCTCGATGAGGGAGCGGGGGGCGTGAGACGCGCCCGAAGAAGCGTCGGCGCTGCTCGCCTTCCGCGTGATGAAGGGGAGGAGCTGCTTGGGGCGCTGGGCGCGGCTCATGGGCCAGAGGCGGGTGCCGGAGCCGCCGGCCATGATCATGGCGTATCGCATCTGGCGGAATATAGCGGAGCGGCGGGCATGAGGGCTTGGATCGCTTGCCGGGCCGTGCTGCTTACGCTTCGCCCATGCACGACGCCGGCTGCGAGGGCAACGACTACTTCAAGTGCGATTTCTGCCGCCAGCCCTGGTCAGAAGAGCGGCTCATGATCGAGGGGCACCAGGGCTCGCTCTTCTGCGTGCGATGCCTGACGCCGGCGTACACCTCGGTGGTGCTGGCGAAGGAGGGGGAGGAGCATCGCGACCGGAAGTGCGTGATGTGCCTGGAGGAGCGCGACCAGCCGCAATGGGAGAGCCCGCTGTACGCGGAGGCGAGCGTGTGTTTGCGGTGCATTAAGCAGGCCGCGACGGTGTTCGAGAAGGATCCGGAGGCGGAGTGGAAGCGGCCGGGTCCGCCGAAGCAGGAGGTTGGGGACGGGATCTACACGTGAGGCCGCAGGAGGCGGGGGCGGCGTGGGCGCGACGGCGCGACATGGGCGCCTCGCGCGCTGAAGCGGACTGACGAGTTGCTATGGTCGGCAGCCGCCGGCGAGTTCGGCAAAGAAGGCCGCGAGGAAGGCGGTGATGTCGGCGGAGGTGGTGAGGCCGTCGTGGTTGAAATTGGCGCGGGGGTTGGGATAGCCGTCGATGTCGCTCAGCGCCCGAGGAAGAATGATGTCCGCGGAGTTTACGAGCTTGTCGTTGTTCCAGTCGCTGGCAGGAAGATTCAGTTCGGTCAGGCAATCGGGGGCGAGGCTATCAATATCGATCCACCCGCCGGGCCAGTCGCTCACGATATCAAGTTGGATCTGATAGCGATGGGCGGCTTGGGCGGAGAAGAGAAAGCAGTCGATGTCCAGACCGAGTTCAGATACGGTGAGCACGCCGCCGGCCATCACATCAACGGCGATCGGCGTGGCGCCGTCGCATGTGTCGGCGTGGTCGTCCTGCGCGTGGGCGGTCGACGTGGAAGGCCGCCAGCACGGTCAGAACGGACAGTGCGAGGCCGGTGAGACCGAGTCGGCGCATGGAAAAAACCTCCGTGGGTACCGGGATAAGTCAATCCGGCGGGAGGTTGTTCGGCGAGATCGGCCGCGAGACAGTAAAGATGTGACTGTGCAGCGCGGCCAGCATCGGTTCAGGAGCCGCGTCGCGGGTCAACGCTCCTGAAACCGATGCCACCTCTCGGAGCGCGCCATGATCACACGGCCAGGATGGCTAACCCAGGATCTTGTTCAGCAGACGGAGTGATCACGAGTCCTCGGACTTGCCGAGCTGCCACTCCTCGATCTCGATGGGCGCCTGGCGGCCGAAGATCGTGACGAGCACACGGACGACGCCCTTCTCGGGGAAGAGCTCGTCCACGGTGCCCTCGTATCCCTCGAAGGGACCATCCTTGATGCGGACGTTCTCGCCCTTGCCGAAGACTAGCTTCACGGTGGGAAGATCCTCGGGCTTCTTGGAGTCGAGGAGCATCTTCTCGATCTCGGCTTCCTTCATGGGCGTGGGGCGGCCCGCGGTGCCGACGAAGTCGCCGACGCCCGTGGTCTCCTTGATGAGGAAGAAGACGTCCTGGGGGATGCGGCCATCAAGCTCGAGGCGCATCTCGACGAACACATACCCGGGGTAGAGCTTGGTCTCGACGATGCGGTGCTTGCCGCCCTTGATCGTCTTGGTCTTCTCGGTAGGGACGAGGATGCGGCCCACGAGATGCTGCATGCCCTCGATCTGCACCTTGCGCAGGAGCGTCTCGCGGACGGACGACTCCTTGTTCGAGGCAACGCGGAGCACGAACCAGTCCATCCCCTCGCGGCGCATCGGCTCGTCGGCCTCTAAGAGGCCGGCTCGCTCGACTGCGGGGTCGGTGTGTGGATCCTTCTCGGCCATGGGGGCAATCCCTTGGGATACAGGCATTGGGAGCGGGGCGGGGGGCGGGAAGCAGAAGGCGGGAACCGTGGACCTTTACTTGGCGAGGATGTCGATGGCCTGGAAGATGGACTTGAAAACTACGTCGATCGCAAACAGAAAGACGGCGAGGATGAACGTTGCGCCGATAACGACGAAGGTCGAGCCCTTGATGTCCTTGCGGGTGGACCAGTTGACCTTCTTGACCTCGCTGTCGGTGGCGATGAGGAAGTCAACGCTCGCGGGGCGCACGGCGATGAGCCAGTAGATCATGGCAGCGCCCAACAGGATGACGAGCGCCGAGACGGCGCCCTGGATATAGAGCGGCTCGATCGATGCGATGGGCAGGGCGCGGCCGGCGAGCGCAACGGTGAACGGGTCAGCGCCCGCCGACTTGATGCTGGAGGCGATGCTGGGATCCTTATTCTCGACGGAACTCACCTCGGTGAGCCGGAGGAAATCGCGCTGGGAGTCGAACACGGCGAGCTTCGCGGTGCCGATGATCGCGCCTGGCTGGCCGGGACGCTCTGGCTCGGCGACAAGCTCGATGGTGGATCCCGCGGCGGGGTTTCCCGTGACCTGACCGACGTTGGCGGTCCATGAAGTTTTGGGGAGCTGATCAGCGACGAGTTTGGCCTGCCCCCACGCCCATGCAGCGAAGGCGAGCATGATGACGCCGAGCATGGAGGCCGTGATGACACGGACCCAATAGCCCTGACCAGGTTTGTGAATGCCAATGGCCATGCGCGGTTCCAGATCCCCCCGAACCCCGATCAATCACGAGAGCGCCGGCGGTCCGGCCGCGTTGCCACGCTGAATACCCGGCGGGGACGCGGTGGTCCGACGCGGGCCGAAATCTCTCAACACGCCGGGAGGGACTTGAACCCGCAACCTGCGGATTTGGAATCCGCTGCTCTACCAGTTGAGCTACCGGCGTAGGCAGAGGCAATGGGCGCTGGGCGTCTGGAGGAACCGACTCTGCCAAACTGCCAGCTCCGGACTTCAGTTCAACTCTACTTGCGCTTGATCTTGTGCAAGGTGTGCCGGCGGAGACGCGGGCAGTACTTGCTGAACCCTTCCTTGAGCTTCTCGGCGATGCCACCCTTGACGTTGATCTCCGTCCGGTAGTTCAGATCGCCGGTCTCGGAGCACTGGAGCCACACGTGCTCACGCGCGGCGGCCTTTCCTTTCTTAGCCATTTGCAGCGACCTCTTTCAGGAGCAGGGGACAGGATTCAGCGGACAATGGACAGCAAGAACTGGAAAATTGCGAGCGAGCCTTCGGGAAAGACGGCCCGACGGGGTTACCCGGCGGGCCGGTGGGGTTCACGCAAACGCCGTCCCGAACGAACCGGAGAGGCCGGGGACGGCAGAACAATCAGACGATGATCTCGGTCACGACGCCCGAGCCGATGGTGCGGCCACCCTCGCGAACGGCGAAACGGAGGCCCTTCTCCATGGCGACGGGCTTATCGGCGAGGTCGACTTCCATCTCGATGTTGTCGCCGGGCATGCACATCTCGGCGCCGCCGAGGAGCTTGACGGCCCCGGTGACGTCGGTAGTGCGGAAGTAGAACTGCGGGCGGTAGTTATTGAAGAACGGCGTGTGGCGACCGCCCTCTTCCTTGGTGAGGACGTAGACCTCGCCCTTGAACTTGGTGTGGGGCTTGATCGAACCGGGCTTGCAGAGCACCTGGCCGCGCTCGATATCGTCCTTCTCGACGCCGCGGAGCAGGGCGCCGACGTTGTCGCCGGCCTGGCCTTGATCGAGGGTCTTCTGGAACATCTCGACGCCGGTGCTAATGGAGTTCTTATTGTCCTTGCGGAGGCCGACGATCTCGACGGGGTCGCCGACCTTGACGATGCCGCGCTCGATGCGACCGGTGGCGACAGTGCCGCGCCCCTTGATCGAGAAGACATCCTCGACGGACATCAGGAAGGGCTTGTCGGTCTCGCGCTGGGGCTCCGGGACGTGCTCGTCGATGGCCTTGAAGAGCTCGTCGATGCAGGCGTTGGCCTTGTCATCGCCCGGTTTCTCGAGGGCGGGCTTGGACGAGCCGCGAATCACCGGGATGGTGTCGCCGGGGAACTTGTACTTATTGAGGAGGTCGCGGACCTCCATCTCGACCAGGTCGAGCAGCTCGGGGTCGTCCACGAGGTCGACTTTGTTGAGGAAGACGACGATGCAGGGAACGCCGACCTGGCGGGCGAGCAGGACGTGCTCGCGCGTCTGTGGCATGGGGCCGTCGGCCGCGGAGACGACGAGGATCGCCCCGTCCATCAGCGCGGCGCCGGTGATCATGTTCTTGACGAAGTCGGCGTGGCCCGGGCAGTCCACGTGGGCGTAGTGCCGCTTGTCGGTCTCGTACTCGGTGTGCGAGGCCGCGATGGTGACGGTCTTAGAGGCGTCGCGAACGGTTCCGCCCTTGGTGATCTCGGCGTAGGTCTTGGCAACCTGGCCGTTCTTGAAGGCGGACCGGGCGGAGAGGGCCGCTGTGAGCGTGCTCTTGCCGTGATCGATGTGCCCGATGGTGCCGACGTTGACGTGCGGCTTCTTACGCTCAAAAAGTGCCTTTGCCATGGCGGTGAACCTCCGACGTGAAAGACCGATGTGCGACTGGACCGATGTATTTTTCTGGTGGTTGCCCGGCCCAGCGCCGAATCCAACCGTCCTGAAACAACGCTTCAACGAGACGCGCCCGGGCCAACCCGAATCCCAGATATCCCTGGGCCGAGACCACCTCGCCGAATCGGTCTCACCGAGCCGCAACGCCCTGGAAGCAGAGCGCGAGGCAGACGGGGAGCCCGACCCGATCGGGGAGCGATCACGGTAGGCGCGAAAAGCCGCTGATGGGACTTGAACCCACGACCTCACCCTTACCAAGGGTGTGCTCTACCAACTGAGCTACGGCGGCAACCGCGGTATCCTGCCAACCGGCGAGCCGGATGGGCAGAAACGCCCGGAGATCCCTCGCGGGAGTCCGGGCGTCGAGTCAATCATACCGAGGGGGATACCCGGGTCAATCAGGGATTGCGGACGATGTTCGCGGCAGAGGGTTCTCAACTCCTCACGCGCGGGATTGCACCGGTTGGTCCGATGGGGTAGATTTGCATGGCCCCGCTGACCGGAGAGAGGGTATGGTCTGGCTCACGGGTTCAAGCCTGGTTCGGGCACGCTGAGGCCCGGCCAGGCGGCGCCGCACGGGGCACACCTTTTACTTGCGAGGCGATGATGCGTGACACCAGCCGGCCGAACGGACTTGTTGTGGCCATGACAGGGCTTGCGATCGGAGCTGCCGCCGCCGCTCCGGCGAGAGCGACGGACACCTATGTGGTCACGCTCAGCTCCTCAAGCAGCGTGAACTCGACGTTCGACGCCGACGCAAGTATTTTTGGCACCTTCATCGGCAATCACGATCCGGTCAACAACCCTGACGGCACCATGACCCGCACGGGCCTCTTCGGCAGCTGCGGCGGCACGGCCAACACCGCGATCGGGTTCACTGCCTCCGGGGGCGCCGGCGGCGCCTCGACGACCACGCCGGCGGGCGGCTTCCGGCTCACGGTCAACCCCGCCGCGGGCACCGCTTCGATCAGCGAGCTCTCGCTCGATCTTCTCGGCGCCGCCGAGCCCAGCTTCCCCCTCTCGGCCGAGATTACATTCGGCAACTTCCGTACGTGCCAGCCAACCTCCGCCTACATCGGGATCACGCTCCCGATCCCGATCGGAGAAGCAACGCTGATGGACCTGACCGCGGTCCAGACCGCGGGCGCCGGCGCCGGCACGCTCCTGGCCACCGCCACGCCGAATCAGTACACGTTCATCGTGCCGGTCGAGGTGATCCTGACCGCAGGGGTAGCGATCGCCGAAGCGCCGGCCGAGCCCACGGAGCAGACTGTTCTCGTGCCGATCGTCGGGACCGTCACGCTCAACGGATGCACCGCGACGGTCAGCTTCTCGCTGGATTCCAACGTCGCCGAGTCGAGCACGGACGATATCGACGGACCCCAGGATCTCGCCTTCGATCTGCCGACGATCCTGCCCCCCGGCTCGACGGCGCACCTGCTCGTGGACATGACCTTCGATAGTGTCTCGGTCGGCGCGACCATCGACGCGAGCGTGACGGGCACTGGCCAGATCGTTTTCAAACCGGCCGACTTCAACCGCGACTGTATTGTGAACAGCGCCGACATCACGGCGTTCCTGCAGGCGTGGTTCTCGGACCTCGCGAACGGCACCACGCTCTCGAACTTTGACTCCAACCCCGCGGTTAACTCCGCCGACATCACAGCGTTCCTCCAGGCCTGGTTCGCCGGGCTGAACTGAGCGAATAGCGCCTCAACCCTTGCCGGCCCGCTCCGCCGGGGTTCTATTGAACGCGTCCCGGTGTTCTCGGTCCCTGCGTCGCCCGTCGCCGGTCTGTGCCGGGAACAACCCCCGCGAGTCGGGGTGGCCCGCGTCCGCGAAAGAACCGATCGTCTGGACGGGCCGAAACGTCTTATGGCGAAACCTCTCGTGTGGTGGGAGTGAGCGGCAGAGTCGTGGCGGGATCCAGCGCTCGGCGTGAAACATGACAAGACCCTTGTGGCGGGCACAAAGCATCCGGGGCGTCGCGCTCGGCGCGGCTCTGGTCATCATCGGCCCCGCGCGCAGCGCGCCGATCGCCGACGTTGGCCAGCCGACCCGGCTTAAGGTGCGGGCCTCGCACGGCGTCGAGGTCTATCTCGTCGATGAGCCGTCACGCGCGGGCAGCGCGGCCCGACTCGAAGTCGAGCCCGCGGGGAATGGTGTCGCCCCGGTGCAGGAGCCCGGGTATTCGCTCACCCGGCGGGTGATCATCAAGAGCGCCGACGTAGCAAAGGTGCAGGCGGTGTGCGCCCCTTTCGGAACCACGGTCCGGCCGTTTCCGCCGGTGCCGGGGTATCTGATCGCGACGGCGCCGACAGTTCGTGCCGCGACCGCGGTGGCGGAGGAAGTCTGGAAGTCGGGTGTCGCGAGCGAAGCGTACGTGGACATCGAGCGGCCGCAGCCGCTGCGGAACCTGCCGAGCGATCCGAGCTTTGATCAACAGTGGCATCTTGATAACTTGCAGGCCCCCGAGATCGATGCCAATGCGCACGGGGCCTGGCAGCTCGGCTACACCGGGTCGGGCATCACAGTTGGAATCCTCGAGAACGGGTGGGCCACTACTCACCCGGACCTCGCGGCGAACTACAACGCGGGTGCGAGCCAGGCTGGGGCAGGCACGACGTCGCACGGCACGAGTGTGGCCGGGATTGCCGGGGCGATCGAGAACAACGGATTGGGCGGCGTGGGGATCGCGTACGACGCGCAGCTCTCCAAGCTGTACCGAGGCAGCGCGAGCGCCAACGCAACGGCGTTCGCGTACCTGAACGACCTCAATCACATCAAGAACAACTCGTGGGGCCCGGCCGACAACGGCCGCATCAGTTACATGACAACGCTGGAGCGCGATGCGCTTGCCCAGGCCACCATTACAGGACGTGGCGGGCTTGGCGAGGTGTTCGTGTGGGCGTGCGGGAACGGCGGCAGCGCCTCGGACCGGGTTGACTACGACCCCTACGCCTCGAGCCGGTATGTCGTTGCGGTCGGGTGTGTTGACGACGACGACACGCACCCGCCGTATAGCGAGCCGGGGGCATCGCTCCTGGTGGTGTCGCACTCGAGCGGCAACGAGCCGACGGACCGCGGGATCTTCACGACGTCGGGGAGCAGCGGGTATACGACGAGCTTCGGGATGACCAGCGCGGCGGCGCCGCTGGCATCGGGCGCGATCGCGCTCATGCTGGATGCCAACCCGCAGTTGAACTGGCGCGATGTGCAGCACGTGCTGGTCAGCGCCGCTCGCCGCGTTGATCCTGCAAACCCGGATTGGCAGCCCAACGGCGCGGGCCGGCAGGTGAGTTATCTCTTCGGTTTCGGCGCTGTTGACGCCGGCGCCCTGACGACCGCCGCGCAGACGTGGCGCTCGGTGGGGCCGGAGCTTTCGATCGATTCCGGCACGCTTGCTGTCGGGGCCTCGATCCCGGACAACGCGCCGGTCGGAGTGAGCCAGAGCGTCGAGCTTGAGGGCGAGATGCTGATCGAGCATGTCGAGGTGGAGCTGACGGCAGCACACGCGAACGTCGGGGATCTTCGAATCACGCTCACCGCCCCGTCGGGCTTTGCATCGGTGCTGGCGCAGCAGCGGGCCGACGTCACCGACAACTACAGCGCCTACGTGTTTACAACGGTCCGGCACTGGGACGAGCCCCCCACCGGCGTGTGGACGCTGAACATCGCCGACACCGCCCCGGGCGTGTCGGGAACATGGACCTCGTGGCGCCTTAGGGCACATGGCCGGGCTGTCCCGTGTCCAGCCGACTTTGACCGGAGCGGCGTCGTCTCCTCGTCGGACATCACGGCCTTCCTGGGCGCGTGGTTCAACGATCTCTCCGACGGCACACGCTTCGCCGACTTTGACGGAAACCTGGCGGTGAACTCCGCCGACATCACCGCCTTCCTGCAGGCCTGGTTCGGGGCCCTGGCCGAGGGCGGCTGCTGAGCGATTCGGCCCATTCTCGTTGCCGAAGCACGGACTATCGGTAGACTTGTCTCGCGGCCCCGCATCGGGGCACGAGGCTATTGGACCGACAGATTGAAAGCGAGGCACGCATGATCCGCAAGGGCGACGCTCGGTATGGGTCTGGAACAACGGTCGCTCTCGCCGCCGTTGCGGTGGGCATCGCGGGGGGCGTTTGCTTCGCGCAACCCGAGCCCGAGAGCGTTCGGCCGGCCGAGCCGAGGCTTGTGAACGGCGATCTCGTCTACCCGGATCAGGCGCCTATTCCCCGGTACCTCACACCGGTAGAGCGGGCCTATCTGGCTCGCCATCCACTCACGACGGAGGGCCTGCTACGCGGCCCCGGCGGGCCGACCCCGCCCGACGGCCCCGTCTGGTGCGCCCCCGAGTATGCGCCGATGGAGGGGCTCTGCCTTTCGTGGGAGGGCGGGGCGTCGCTGACGAGCATCGTCACGCAGATCGCGCTGCGGATCACGGCTGTCGGCGGGCGGGCGTATATCGGGTGCGACCCGGGCACGGTGACGAGCGCGACCAACTCGCTCACCAACGCGGGGGTGACGATGAGCCTGGTCACGTTCGTGCCGCGCACCATGGACTCGATCTGGATACGCGATTACGGCCCGCGCTACATCACCGAGGGGCCGTGCCGCGCAATCGTGGATCACGTGTACAACCGGCCTCGCCCAAACGACAACACCTTCCCGATCTCGTTCGGACTGGCGAAAAAGCACGCGGTGTATGCACTGCCGCTTATTCACGGGGGCGGCAACTACCACCTCAATGGCCTGGGGGAGGGGCACGCCACGCGCCTGATCAACAACGAGAATCCGGGGCTGACCGAGCAGCAGATCCATGACCTGTGGCTCGACTTCCAGAACTGCGACACAATCTTCCATACACCCTTCCCCACGAGCATCGACGCCACCCAGCACATCGACATGTGGGTCCAGATCATCGGCGAGACGTCCGTCATCGTGAGCGATTGGCCCAACAACCCCGGCTCCGTGCAGGACACCATCTGCGACCAGGCCGCGGCCGCATTCACCGCCGCCGGATGGACGGTCCACCGCCCGCCGGCCCGCAGCGTGAATGGCACGCACTACACCTACACGAATGTCGTGATGTTCAACGACATCGTGCTGCTCCCGAGCTACACAAACGGCACGGTGGCGCCGCATAACGCCGCGGCGCTCGCGATATGGCAGGCGGCCTGCCCGGACAAGACGATCTACCAGATCAACTGCCAGTCGATTGTCACGCTCGCGGGCGTCATGCACTGCATCGTCATGCACGTGCCCGTGGCGCCCGGCGGCGCGATCCCGACGGCGTACCTCAAGACACTGCGCGGCGGTGAGAGCGTGCTGCCCGGCGCGGTTCAGCCGATCAAGTGGCTGGCCGACGACAATGTTGGCGTCACGGGCGTGGACCTCTTGCTGTCGATGGACGCCGGTGCCACGTTCCCGACGGTGCTCGCGACGAATGTGCCGCACACCGGGAGCTACAACTGGACGGTGCCAGACACCTACACCCGAAACGCGCGGATCAAAATCGTAGCGCACGATGTTGATGCGAACACGGGCTTCGATGCGAGCGCGAGCAGTTTCACGATTGAGGGCACCTGCCCGGCCGACTTCAACCACGACGGCGTGGTGGGATCATCGGACATCACGGCGTACCTGACGGCTTGGTTTGCAGACCTCGCCAACGGCACGACGCTCTCCAACTTTGACGCCGTCCCGGAAATCGGCTCCTCCGACATCACCGCGTTCCTGACGGCCTGGTTTGAGGCCCTCGCGACCGGCTGCTGAATGCGAGTTTGACTCGGTCGCGGCACCCTCCTGCGTAGTCGGCGTGCATCAGTCGGCGTGCCTCGGCCGTATCATCGCCCGTGAAGCGACGTGCCCTCATGCTGTTGCTTGCCTGCACTTGGCTGCTCGGCGGGTGCGCCGACGACGCCGGGCCCGCATTTCCCATCGCGTTGGACGGTGGCGGCGCCTCATCCGACAGCCCCGTTCCCATCGGCATGGAGTCGCCCGTCGCGCTCGGCCCGCGCGAGGGCCTGGAACTTCGGTGGTGGGTCACCGATTCTCCCGCGAGCGTGCTGGGGGAGGCGATCGCCGAGTTCGCCGCGCATCCCATCCCGCTCGAACCATCCATGCGCGAGTTGTGGGAGACGAGCGGGCTTCGCCTCGTCGCGGTGCCCCTCGATCGCCTCGCCGAACTGCAAAGCCGGCTCGCCACAGTGGGCGCGATCAACCAGCAGTGGATCGGCCAGAGCGGCGCGTGGATCGATGCCGTCGTCGGTCGCGAACGACCCCGCGCCACCGCGGTCACGATGCCCGATGGTGCCCTCGTCCTGCCGCCGGGTCAACTGCGCCTGCTGGCGCGCTGTTGGGTAGGGCCGGGTTCCGCCGCTTCGGCCGACAACCGGAGCCGGAGTCTTCCCGGCGTGCTCTGGGTGGAGCTTGTCCCGCAGCACGATGAAGAACACGCAACCTCGGTGCAGAGCGAGTTCTCGCTCCGCACGAGCAAACTCGATCCGCTTGAGCACGGCCTCGTCTTCTCGCGCCTGCGAGCCCAGTTCGGCTTCACCAGTTCGTCGGACGCGGCAGAGGCGGCGGTCCCGATGGCCTATCTCATCATCCCGCAGCGGCCCGACCAAACTTGGGATTCGCGAGCGCCCGACACCGATTCTGCCGCTCCCGTACTGGAAGAACTCGCCTCGTCCGAGTCCCCGACCGATGGCTCCGCCTCATTCTCTTCGGCGCCTGCGCCGCCGATCGGCCGCATTACGCGTGTTGATCCCGCCGCTCCAACCGAGCCTTCCGTTCCGCTATCGCCATCAGATGCCGGGCAACCACCAGGGCCGGATAGCACCGAGCTTCCCGGCGTCCCGGGCCCACCCGCCGAACGCACGCCGTCGCTGGGCGAGGCCATGCTTGTCAGCCGATCGGTTGTGCGCGGCCTTGAACCGGGGAACCAGCGACGGCGAACAGTCCGCGCGATTGTGATCCTGGTGCCACACACGCCGCGCGGGTTCTCACTGCTTGGTCGCAGCGATCCCGCTACGCCCAGACAATGACCCTGTGCGTGGCCGCCGCTCCAGCGGCGAGGACTATTTACGTCCGCGCGCTGGTCCATCCCGGCGGATCACTCGCCGGGAAGCTCTCTTCCGACGCCTGCTGCACGATGTCCTTTTGGGCCGTCACTCGGTCGTCGTGCCCGGTTCGCCCAAACCGCGTCCGCCTGAAGCCCTCGCGGCCGAGCAGATCGCCCGAGGTCTCGCGCCCCCCCGTCCCTGACCCCGCCACAGCGCCAGCCCCCGCGCCCTTGTCAAGCACCGTGCTGCGCCCCAGCGCGCTGTACACCGGGCAATACCCCGTGGCCGCGCGGTGCGCCAGCACCCCTCCGGCGATTCCAAGCGCCAACTTTCCAAGCGACCCGCGCCGCAGCGCGCACCCCGCAAACGCACCCGCCGCGAGCCCCGACATAATCCGCTGCGTCATCCCGATATTCGATCTCGGCGTTAGTCTCATGCAACCCCTTTCATCCTCTGGTTGAAAATCGCCAAGTCCCAAGAGAATCATGCGGCCACCGCCGCGCCGGGGTCAGTAGGCACGCTGCCAGATTTGGCGGAGTCGGGGCGGATTGCTCAACGGCAGAGAAAGGCGACATCGGGCGGCCCGCCGCGGCGTCGATCAAGCCGCGCCGCCACTGATGCCGTTTGAGCAGTAGGTGCTGCTCGTACAGCGAACTCACAAGCGTCAGTTGCACGCTCCGCGGGCCCGAAACAGCGCTGGCAGAAATGTCCGCGAGCGACTCGAACGTGCGGCGGGTGCGTGCCGCGAGCTTTGCTTCACGCTCAATAAACTCGCTTGAATACGCAAGTTCCGCTGCATCGCGGATGTCTCGTCCGAAAATCGCCCGCGAACACTCCGGCGATGCACCGGCAAACCCCCACGCCGCATGCCCCAGCTTGTACTCGCGGTCCAAATAGTCCGCCGCGCCGTAGCGGTGGTCGTGCCACGCAACCGCGCTCGGCCGAAACAACACCGGCATGTTCAGCCGCGTCGCCAGCCGCCACGCGATCTCGTTGTCCTCGAACCCGTACTTCTCCGGATACACCGCGTAGCACCCGACTCGCTTCACCGCCTCGGTCGGGTACGACACGTTCAGCCCGAACGCATGGCGGAATCCCCAGTCGCGCTCCGGATCGTGCAACCCCGAGGGATCAGGCCGGTCACGCGCCCCCGGCATCTGATCGTAGAAAAAGATCATCGACGTCTCGCGGATCAGCCGGTCGATCATCGAGTCGGGCCTGCCGTCCGCTCCATCTGGCACGACCCACGGCGAATCGCCAACAATCGTCGCCGCCGAGGCTCCTGCCTTCGCCCGCTCCGCGTGCGCTGCCACATGCTGCCTACACAGTTGCGGCTCCGCGAGCACATCATCGTTGAGCGACAGCAGAACCCGTCCGCTCGCGCGCTCGATTAGCCGATTGCGAACCGCCGCAAGACCTTCGCGCGGACACGACACCACCTCCAGGTGCGCCCTCGTCCCCGATTCCCGCCAAGCCGCTTCGCTCGCGCCCGCCGCGATCGGGTCCGGCCCATCGAGCCCAACGAGCACCTCATACCGCGAGGCGTCCAGATCCTGGGCCGCCAGACGCCGCAGGCACGCGCCGATCTTCGCTGGGCGGCCGAACGTCGGGATGATGATGGAAAGGTCCACGCTAAGCCAACGTTATCGGCCTGCATCCAGGCAAGCCCCAATCGAGCCGAGAGAAAAACGGCGCCCCTCGCAGACGCCACTGGCGGACCCCGTCAGCCCGTCCGATAGAAGCCCCGTGGCCACCGCGGCTCCCCGGAAGTTCTGGGTCACCGACGGCATCGCCCAAGCATGAGCAGGTGTATGAGCCAGAGTGCCGTTGTTGATGGTCCCGAGTCCGCCCTCCCCACTCCCCCAACCCATCCCGGTCCCCCAGGCCGTGACCGCCGGCTCCACGCCCGACAGCCGGTGGATCGTCCCGGAACGGTCTTCCGCCGGTCCACGCTGCGCTACGCCGCGGCACTCACATGCGACATCTCGACTGGCGGCGTGCTCCTGGAGCTCCAGACCCCCCGCCCAGTGCGCCTCGGCGAAGAGGTGGAAGTGGGAATCGCCTGGACTCGCTCGCCGGTGATTTCACGGGCGGCGCTGGTTGAAGGGAAAGTCGTCCGTGTGACCGACCTGGGCGACAACCGCCAGCGGGTGGCGGTGGAGTTTGCGAACCGGGCGATGCTGGCCACCGCGGCGTGATAGACGCTGCATGATGGCGGCCGATGCTCCCTAGGTGCCGCTCCATTGCCCATTCCCCACTGCCTTCGGCCGGTCCCCAGTGCCTTGGGCTACTGCCCATGGTCCAATGCCCACTGCCCCTCCGCATTGGACTCGCCCCCCGTGGCGGTTACACTTGGGTCCAGCCGCGGAGACGCTGCGGCGTGGCCCTCCTAGCTCAGTTGGTAGAGCAGCTGACTCTTAATCAGCGGGTCGAAGGTTCGAGTCCTTCGGGGGGCACTTTCTCACTTACCACGGGGTCACACCCGATGCCACACCCCACCAAAACCGCAAGGTTTCCGGGGTTGGCGGCACTTCGTTGTTCGTCCGTGCGATCGCTTGGGCGGGGGTGTGTTGCCGGATTTGCTGCCGCCTCACCGATTCCCGCCGCAAGATCGAAGTGGGTATCGCGGGTATGTAGGTAGTGCTGGGCCGCGATCAGCGGAGAGTGCCCCAGCCACTTCGCCGCGGTATGGGCCGGGAACCGTTCCACCCAGTCCGTCTCACACGATGCCCGCATGTTCTGGAACAGGCGCGGCCAGGGAGTTTCGCCAGCCCGCTCGATGATCCTCTGAAACGTCGTTCGCAAGTTCATCGCCGGATCGCGCAGGCGGGGCACGACCGCTTCCACGCCCTCGTCGGCGCCGTCGAACAGGTCTTGTAGTATCGGTCGCAACTCGGGGGCGATCGGGACGGTCCGCACCGCATGCCCTTCGTGGCTTGCGGTCTTGGGGCTCCGCACCGTCAGGCGCCCGCGCTCCCAGTTCACGTCGCCCCAGCGCAGAAGCGCGATTTCTGAAGGGCAGCGCAAGCCGGCGAACCGCGACAACGCTACCACCGCCCGCCACTGGGCGTCTGGGCACGCCGCCAGGATCGGGCGAATCGACTCGGGCGACACGTAGAAGGAGCGATCCGGGTTCGACTGTGAACCGGCCCGCAGTTCGGCAAAGGGGCTCGTGGAAATCAGCCCCCAGCGTATCGCCTTCCGAAACACCCCCTTGGCGATGACGACGCGCTTGGCGACCGTGGCGCGGGCCAAGCCGGAATCGGCCAGCGTCTTTCGCCAGTCGTCGGCGTGAGCTGGTGTGATCGACGCCAGCGGGGTATCCGCGCCCGAGAACGCCCGCAGGCTCTCCGCGACCTGCCGGTACTTGTAGTGCGTTGACGGCTTGACCGCGATCGTCGCGTCGAATCGGTCCAGCAGGTTCGCCAGCGTCACCACCGCAGCGCCCGCCCGTGGTTGGCACAATCCGAGCGCCGCCACGCGGGAGTAGAGCGCGTTGTCGATGCCGTCGAGCCAGCGCACAGCGTCGGGGTGCGGGACACTCCCGTGCCGCTTGGCGATCACAAGATGCCCGACCGCCACCCGCGCGGTTTCGGCCACCGACTTCGGGCACTTGCCCAGCCGAAGGGTTCTCTGTTTCCCCTCGGCGTCGCGGAACACGATCCGCTTCAACTCGCCCCGCTCCCCTTCGCGTCCGATGCTCGCCATGCGTCACCGTCCCTTCCGAGTCTTGGCCTTCGGTTCGATCGTGATGCGCAGCCCCAGGTAGTCCGCCAGCCGTTCGATCGTTTCGGAGTTCAACCCGCGCTCGCCACTCAGCAGCCGCGACAGTTGGCTACGGGCCACGCCCGCGCCCTTGGCGATCGACGATGGGGTTTCCTCGCTCGCGTTCACCGCCGTGACTATCGCCTCGGTCAGTTTCCCCATGCATTCAGTCTACATCAAGTGTTGCCCTTTGGCAACATGATGCCATTGCTTCGCCCACTGCTACCAGCCACGCCGGAGCTCCCGCGCGGGTGGACATCCTCAGCCCGTCCGCAACGCCCAGCCGTTCGCCGTAGACGTAGCGAGCGCCATCGCGAGCCGGCGCATATCCCCCGGTTAGTAGCCCTAGGAGGGTCGCACGGTGCAACCGCAGCCGCGCGGACAGGTCCGGGGACAACTCGGCCGGTCGATGCCGCACCCGGGCCGGGTCGGTCGCGTGCGGGGCGAGTTCGATTCCAGCCCGTCCAAGTGCCACCAGCAGCGGCGCAAGTTCCTGGGGGTCAGTGTTCGCCATATTTTCTGTACACTGGTCGCCGTGCCCAAGACTTGCTACAAGCACCCGGTGTTGGACGGCGTTCGTTGGACACTGATCCTCATGGGCTGGGTCGGCGTTGCTATATGGCTGTGGGGCCTCGCGTGGTATTGGGGCGCGCTGTGGCTGGTGCCCGGTCTTGTTGTGATGATGAACGCCGTCGGGTTTGCGATGCTTCCAATCTACTGTGGCTTGAACGCGCGGTCGGCCGAACGCGTCCTGATGGATGACTTGCGGTCCAAGCGTCGGGACACGGTTGACGGATAGATCGTTGCGAGGCGAGGGCTTGTTGTTGGGCTTGTTGTTCATGTTTCCCCCCAGCCGTCGCCGGCGGCCATGGGCTCTGCGACGGTGGCGACGGTGACAGATACGCCGCGATCCCAGGCATTTCCGCTATTTACGTCGCCGTCGCCAGTGTCACGACGCCGCGACAGCAGCCGGAACCGATCTGCCGGACGCCCACGCCCGCCGGCGTGGTCATCGACTTCCCACCGCCCGACACCCTCCGTCACCAAGTCGCCCAGCGCCTTCGTCGCCCGCTCGGGATCACCCCGATACTCGCGTGGGCCGCGGGTCAGGTCACGCACCGTCACCGTGCCGCCCTTGCGTTCAATCCACTCCACCAACCGGCGCGAATCCCTCCCTTCGTCCGACTCACCGAGGATCGCGTAGACGCGCCGGGCTTCGTCACCGAACCACCGGGCCAACACCACGCCCGCCGCTATGCTCGACTTATCAACTCGCGCCGGATCGCGGAGCGTGGGGTCGTCTGTCGCCCAGCGGGTCAGGTGGATCACCAGGGCAAAGCGGGCCGCGTATCCCTCCAACTTCGACCACGCCGCGGCTTCGTCGCCGGACAGGTTCACTTGCTCGCCGGCGTGTTCGTTATAGAACATCACCCACGCCCGCTTCCCGTCGTCTGCCAGCGTCACCAGCCGGGGCCGTTCGTCACCGCCGTCGTCGGTTTCCGGCGTCAGCGCGAACAGCCGATCGAATACCCGCGCCACTGCCGCCTCGGTATCCGAGTCCACGTCGGCTTCGGTCCACCGCTTGGGCTTGCGCGGCGGGCACGCCAGCAGCAGCCGTGCCGCCAACCCGTTGTCCCGATGTTCCTGCCCCAGCGCTCGCCGCAACGTTTCCGGTTGGATGCCGCCTGCAATCGACACCGCCGCGCGGGGGACGTACAAGGTGCCACCCGTCTTGCGGTCCACCACCATCGGGCGACCCCCGAACATCTCCAACCACTTCGCCGCGTCGCCCCCGCCCTTGCCGCCGGCGTACCGATCGAAGTTGAACCACGCCGCGAGTTCGTCCTTTACGAGCAAGAGCCCGCGTGGATTCTGTTGCAGCAGCACCGCCAGCGCTTCCGTCGTCACGTCGTCGGTCCAGCACCGATCCCCGATCGGGAGTTCAGGCTTGGCCGGTGGGGGCGCGTCCGACTTCGACCGCCTCCAGTGCCCCAAGTCACGCTCATACACCGCCAGCGCGTCGCGGTATTCCTCCATCGCCGCCGTGTGCCGCTTCATTGCCTCGTGCTGCCGCTTGCGGATCGGGCGCATCGCCACTTCGATAGCCGGCGACTTCGCGGTGCCGCTTTCGCCCACGATCGCCGTCCACACAATCGCCGGCTCGGTCCACCCGCGCTTGAGCGCGATCCGGTGGGTGTTGCCGATCGCCGATGCCAACCCCGACAGCAGCGGCAACGCGATGTATGACGCATCGCACCCGATCGCCTTCGCCGCTTCGGTGACGAAACTCCGAATCGGCTCGGGCAGCATGTCAGCGGGGAAGGGCGTGAACGCGGGGACCGTCCCCCCATCCGGCGCTTCCGGCGTCACAGTGTCCGCCTCGGTCTTGTCCGCCAGGGCTTCGACTTCGACCCGCAGTCTCTCGAGCGCGTCGGCGTCGCCGCCGGAGCGTTCCACCAGGTCCACCATGTCGCCGCCTTTGGCCATCTCGGCCCAGAGTTCAACCAGCCGCACGATCCGCACCGACTTCGCGCCCGCGGCCGTCGTCAGCCGAGCAACGTCCGCCGCGTACAGCTCGCCGGCGTCGTCATGGTCTGGCAGAATCACAACGTCTCGGCCCGCCAGCGGGGACCAATCCGCCTTGCTCGCCGACTTCGACCCGTGAGGGCTTGTCGTCGCCGTCAGCCCGATCGCGCGGGCCGCGTCCGTCGCCTTCTCGCCCTCGGTGACGTACACCCGCCCCCCCGACGCGCCGGGCGTCGTCGCCAGCAGATCGGGCAGGGCGTACAGCGGGCGATGGTTCGGCTTGCTGCCGATGAACCAGCCCGCGCCGCCATCGGCTCGCCACACTGGGCGGTAGGTCTTCGTGGGCTTGCCGCCGGGCTTGACGGGCGGATGATCCCAACGGACCACCAGCCCCACCGGCTCGCCGTCGGCGCTGTGGTAGGTCCAGGTCGTCGATCGCGCGCCGTGTCGCCGCTCCAACTCGGCCACCGCGTCACGGGCCGTGGGGAACGTGCGCCCGCCAGCGGGATCACTGGCGACGGTGACAGAATCCCCGCCGCGAGCGGGCTTCCGTGTAGTTTCGTCGCCGTCGCCGCGTCGCCGGGTCTTGGGTGCGTGACCATTCCGCCCGGTCGGATCATCGGTGAACAAATCAGCGGGCCGCAACCCGATCGCCCCGCACACCGCATCGACGGTACAACTCGCGTGGCAGCACACCAGCGCCCGCCCGTCGTCGCCGACGTCGATCGACAGAGACGGGTTCCGATCATCATGGGCCGGACACCGACAGTACCAGCCCGCGCCCGCCTTACGTGGTTCGTGTCCGTGTCCGCGCAGGGCCGCCAGGATTCGATCAGTGGGGGTCATCGCCCCGCCACCGCCTTCCGCGCTTCCACCAGCCGGCGCAGGTCCGCCACGTCGAACAACCGACGCGTCGCGATCTTCACCGATGGAAGTTCGCCGCGTGTCCGAAGGTTGTCGATCGTGCCGGGTGAGACACCCAGCAGCCAGCCCGCCTCTCGGCGGTCCACCAGCAGCGGGCCCGTCGTTGTCGAAAGGTGCGCGTCACTTGCCACGCGCGACCCCGCTTTCTTGCCGCTCGGCCAGCGCCTTCAAGACCGCCGCCAGGTCGAACATGCGCAGCCGACCCGCGCGGATGCAAGGCAAGCGCCCCGCATCGGCTTCGCGCTTTAGCCAAGCCGCTGGCAGTCCCGTGCGTTCCGCCAGTTGGTGCAACGTGATTAGTTTCGTGTCCATGCGTAAAGCATCGACGCGAAAAACGCGGATAGAAGCGCCGGCGATTGCGCCTTGCGCATCCTTACGCCGCCTTGCGCATCCTTACGCTTCTTTCGGAACATCGGTAGGCCACCAGCGCCGGGCGTCCGAGACGGAATAGCACACAACGCCATCGATCTTCCGCGTAGCGACTCGCTTCGTCCTGCGGTCTTTCTGCGCCGCCATGCGCAAACGGGCCGCCATCCCTTTCGGGAACCACGTCGCGGGCCGATACTCGCCGTTGTCTTGGTGCGCTTCCCGCGGCAGCAACTTCGTCGCTGTCGGCACCTGTTGTTCCGTCCATAGCTCCAGGTAGTCCATCAGCTGCTCCGCGAGGACCGGCGGGAATGCACGCGGATTCGGTTCATCCTCCGGGCCACTCGCCCACTGTGGAAATCGTTCGTTCCAGACCGCGGCAGCGATCAGGTCGTTCGGTTCAGGGACAATTGGCCGTGGATTAGCAAGATCGAACAGGCCTCCGATCCGGTAGAGAGCAATCGTGCGGAAGCCATCGTCTCCGAAGCGCCGAAGTTCACCCGCCTGATTCGACCACGGATCGGGCGGATCATCAGATCGCGGTGCGGGGGGCCGCATGCCGCCGACCGCGGACAGGTAGGCACTGTGCAAGCTAGGGAAGCGGAAAGAGGTCGCCTCGCGGACTTCCTCAGCAAGCCACGGATGCTCCGCGATGAGCACACGCACCCGGTCTTGAACCCGCCTAAGCCGCAGTACCCCTCCGTTGATTTCCACGTTGATTACAACCTCCGCCTGTGACGGCTGTGCACTTGGCGTTAGTGCCGCTGCGTCCAAGCCGCATACTTCGATAATCGCGACCAATTCGCTCCGGAAGCGGGCGAACGACTCGCCCAGATCTGTCATGCTCGCCGCATCTTCGTCGATGACGAAGCGCGGATCGCCGACGCCGATTATCAGCCCAACGAAGACCGCCTCCGCGTCCTGCAGTTTCGTGTGAAGTTCAATTGACCGGGCTTGCCCCGCCGCGTTGGGTTGTGTCGCCGCGTCAAGCCCCTTCGCACCGCCGGATCGCAGCGCCGCCCGCGCCCGCCCACACCATGTCCGCCCGTCGTCCAGCACATCGCGCAAGGCCTTCCTGTATTCGGGGGGTTCGTTTGACGGGGGCGCTTCGTTCGCCGCGCCGTCCCCCTCTGTGAGCGCGGCCCATTGTTCTTGGAATGGCGCACCGGCGCGTGCCAGGGCGTTGGCGCGATCGGACGCCGCCTTGCCCAGTACATTCAACATGTTCAGGTGGATTTCCCGCGCTCGCTTCCGCCGGTCGGCCAGCTCGCGAAACCGGTGCGCGTTTGAGCAAACCGCGTGCAGCGCGTTTAGCGCGTGATGCAGGTCCAAAGCCGGGTGTTTGGTGGCAGATGGAGCGGCATGAAGGACTCCCATGGCCTCGCGGAGAAAACGGACCGCCTCTTTCTGCGTGCGGCGCAGAATCGGTGCCCGCTCCGACAGGGGCAGTCCGCCAAGGCCCGTCACGCTGCCAAGGTAATCCCCGCTGTCCGCGTCCAACACAGCTAATGCAACCAAAAGCAACTTCCGGGCGTTCGCCTTACGCGTGGCTTTCGGGTGGTGCGAGCTGAGGGGCCTCGCGTGGTCGGTGGCTATGTTCGACGCTGCGAACTCGTCTGTTAACAGGAGTAATCCCAAACCTGGGTCGGACTGGGGCCACAGGCCTCGGGCAGGCCCGTGGTCTGGGACAGTGCCGGTCCTCCTTGCCGGAGTGCCGGGGGTCGATGCACTCCGGGGGCGCGCCTGCATCACTGCCCGACGGTTTGCCGCCAATCGCGTGGCCTCGGTGTCGAGGAAACCACCGGCTTCCTTGAAGGCATCGGGGTCGGACTCAACTAGCATTCGCGCCGTTGGGATGAGCCTATCGCGCTCCGCCTCGTGTTCTGGGCGGTCTGCAACATCGATGATCCGGGGCACCTTGGCACCTGCCTTTCAGGGCCGTACCCAGCGGCAGCCGTGGAGCAGATTACCATTGCCGCCGCCGAGCACGCTCGCGGATGGGTTTGCAACCCCAGTCGCTACCCAGTCCCATTATCCCCGCAACGCCGTCCCTACCGGCTACCGACAGGCCGCCCAGACACAACCGCATGCAAACTCGTGACCGCGGGAACCAAGGCGGTGCCAGCACGCCGATCCTCGACTACCCCATAGACCCCGTCACCGTCCGTGGTGAGCTGCACGCCGTTGGCGAGACGGCGCGCGAGGTCCAGCATGAACCGGCCCGCGCACTCCGCGTCACGATCGCCGACGTACTACGAAACCATCAACTTGGAATCGGAGTCGAGCGCGGTCCAAGTCCACACCGATCCGACGCCCGGCTCTCCGCGCATGTGGTCGGGCAGGTTCTTGTCTTTCGCGTAGCAGAAAGCCCAAATCTCATCTGCCTGGATGCGCTCAGACTGGAGCCCGCGCACGTTGGCATCGTGGTATTCCTCGCCGGGTTCACCGAGGTCCACGAGCAGCTTCATCACCGTGTTCACCGAACGCCCGTCATGCGGCTAATGGCGCGGCGGCTGTTTCCTTCCACCAAAGCCGAGACAATCTGAGCGCGCTTGGTGGTGGGGAGCATTGCTGACCAGTATACTTGACGCCTCATGCTAAAACAAGGGCCGTTTATATAACTCGGTTGTTTTTTGCGGTGAAATCTTGACGTGGTTCGGGCTATGGTCAATACTTGAGGTCATGAAATCTCTCCGAACCGACGACGCGGCGGCCGTTCTGGGTGACTTGGGGCCTCTTGCCCAAGTTATCGCGGCGGAATCCATCGATGAGGGATTCCACCGATACCGGAAGAGCCGTGACCGCGACCCGATCGGCCACGCCGACCACTCGGATTGCACGAAGGCAAACATCCTGTATGACCGCGCGGTAGCAGTCGCCAGAGAACTCGTCGGCTTGGCGGGTAGGTCGGAAATCCGCTGCAAGCTGAGTTCCAACAAGCGTCAGACAATCATCTTGGTGAGGGACTGCTACGCCATCCGCATCAAGCGGACGAAGGAAAACCGAGGCGGACTCTCAACGGGCGTCGTCACTGGCTCGGTGCGGCGCATGAAACGTCCGCCCCCGGTGATCTATCCAGGGAATGGACTGTTGGACTTCCCCGGCGTGGTCGTGCAGGAAGATTCCGTCAAGTCCCGCCTGTGGCTGACCGCGACGTACGACCTTGATGAAGCCGAGGAGTCGGTCGCCAACGCCACCATTGGGGTCGAGCTTCCCGATGCCTTCTTGTGGCGTGTTCCGCTGCCCGTTGTCGATGCTGGTGTCTTGGCAAATTTACCGATGTTGATAGCAGACCGGGTGCGAGAGTATCGCAAGCGTCGTCTCGCCTGAAGCCTGACATGTAGGGGTGTGCATGGATGGCCGCGCTGAACAACTAGACCTCGGACTACCGCCACGATCAAGGTTCAATCCGGTCATGCTCGTCATCGCGCGAGATGCCAAGCGAATGACGCAGGAGGATGTGGCGAACGCACTTGGCGTCAGTCAAGCCCTGGTCAGCAAGTGGGACAATGGCATCGCAGTCCCGCCGGATGACACTGCCCAAGGACTTGCGAAGTTGCTGGGCGTCCGCCCCGCGTTCTTTGAAGTGGAATGTGGCCGCACCCCAGCGCTGTTGTCTGAGTTTTACCACCGTAGCTTGACCAGCGCTCCGCGGTCTGAGGTCAAGGCCGCGCACGCGCGATGCCGCATCTACGACATTCAGATTGGTCGGCTCTTGGATATGGGGGAGATTCCCACTGATCGCATCCCGGCGCTGACGGTGACCGACACGGATCGTAACACCGGAACATTCTTGCGACGCATGGAGGACGCTGCGTCCAAAGTCCGGAGCGATCTCGGCATTCAGCGGGGTCCGATCGAGAATCTGACGACGGCGATCGAGTCTGGGGGAGGAATCGTTATTGACCAAGACTTGGAGGTCGATGAACTGGATGCCCTGTGCCGGTGGATTCCTGGCCTTCCCAAAGTGTTCTTTGTGAATGGCCGCAAGCCCGCCGACCGCGTGCGATTCAGCTTGGCCCACGAACTCGGACACACCGTCTTGCACTTTGGAACTCAAACGCCACAACGGGCTGCCGAGGACGAGGCGCAGGCCTTCGCGTCGGCGTTCCTGATGCCGGCATCCGACTTCGCGCACGATGTTCGTTCTGATCTGCGCCTCTCGGACCTGGCCCAGTTGAAGCGAAAGTGGCGTGTATCGATGCAGGCGATCGCCCATCGTGCTCACGACCTGGGACTCATTACCAAAACTCGCTTCCAGTCAATCTACGTGGATTTTTCCCGAAAGAAGTGGCGCAAGGAAGAGCCGGTGATTGTGGCCGGAGAAACGCCTACGGCTTTCCGATACCTCGTGAAACAGGCGTTGTCCAAAGGTCTCAGTGTGGGCGAACTCTCCGAGATCCTCTTCGTCGGAGAGGATCGAATCGAAGAACTGGTGCGTGATCTTGAATCCCCAACATGGGAGAGCAGCGGTGTAAGGCTGCGCTTGGCTCGTTCCTAGTTCTTTCCCCACCTCTTCGCGGCCGCCTTCTTGGCGATTTGCACGCGCCGCTTGGCCGATAGCTTCTCAGAGGAAGCTGAAGGCCGCGAGCTGGTGATGATGCGGTGGGAGACTCGTGCCGGCGTGGGCGAAGGACAGCGCGGCCCCCATACCTGCTGGGGTCGGTCATTGGTTCCGGGGCTTGATACGTACGAATCGTCGATGTCCTCCTGGATCATCTGCCACGCGGCCGAGTAGTACATCACGCGCTTCTGGTCCAGGCCGTTGGGGACGGAGGTAGTGTCCGCCCGCTTCACCGTCCGCCAGTGCAACCCGTTGTACTCCGACTCGTTGAGCGTGATCGGCGTAGAGGGCGGTACCGAATCCAGCTGCACCTTCACCAGCCGGTTCCACGCATCGTGGGTGTACACGTGCGCTGTCGTCGATGACTTGTTCTGCTGGCGCATGTTCCCCGAGTCGTCGTAGGTGAAGGGAAGCGTGACCGATGCGACGCTTTCATATAACTCGTTGGCTTTGTTGTGATTACAAGTCTCTGTCTCCCCGGTTTCGTAGATCCCGTTCGCATTGAGGTCCGAGAGATTGCCGTACCGTACTCAGAATTGATCCATTTCAAACTCAAGCTGTTCGATCGCCCAGACAACCTGCTCGGATGCTTGCCCTATTCGACTCCGTGCCAAGGCACGAACCTGCTCTGGGGGTCGCATCGATACCAGTTGGAAATATGGACCTTCTCGCCCATTCGGATCTCTTGTGCGCCAAGCAATCCACAAATTCAGCCACAGCTCGTGATTCGCATTCAGTTCCATCAGTGACGGGAATCGCCATTCAGGTGGAGCCGGGGCCGTAATGCCCGGCGCGACTGTGTCGCCAAAATCGTCATAAATTGCAGACCTGAGCGCCCAGGCACTGCCACCCGCAGAACCGGCGATATTCAGCCACTCTCTCGGGTAGGCACATTGAAGATCCAGACGGCACCCGGTGTCTCGTGATACTGGGAGCCAATAATCGAGATCCAGTTCGATCTCATGCGGCGCCGGCTGACCTGTGGCAATACATCTTCCGTCAATTCGAGCCACCCGCCTTCGCCTTGCATGGGGCCGAATAACTCGCTGTCCCATCAAATCGAGAGCTACGGCATCTAATATAGACAGAATCCGATCGACGTCCGGCGAACTGTCTGGCCCCAATGTCGGTCGTGCAAGCTCGCGTTGAAAAAACGAGATGCTCTGAGGCGACAGCGAGCGACAAGCAGTACGTAGAGCATCGAGCAGTTCCTGGGGAATCCCGTGAAGGGAATCAAGTTTGCCGCCAAGTACATGTTGAGGCACTACGAGGCTAACGGTCTCCAAGCCTAGCAGTTCAATGATGCTTGCCATCTACTTGCTCTGACACTGAGTAGTGCAAAGGTCGATCAACTCATCCCATTGTGAGAGAGCGCTACATTTAAGCACCCCTCCTTGGTTTCCTCCGACTGCGTCGCCGATGCTCAAGAAACAATCCTCCGCCGCCTCCCTCGCATCTTGTAGGATCGCACAATTGGAGGGATCATCATGAAACTCCTGAAGTGCCTGAGTAGCTCTTTCGCAATCCGGATCTTCCGACATTGCTGCGCGTACTTGAATTGTGGCCATCAGGCCACCTGCCGCACCGATAATGCCTCCAACCCTGCTACCGGAGGGTGTGCGGACGCCGCCACGTGATCTGCGACGCTCGCAAGTACGATTCGCTCCAGGCTCGGAATTCTTACAGACTGCACTCATGGATTGTTTTACCGCATCAGCAGAAACACCCGCGACTTGGAGGCTCTCACGGATTATTCGTTTGCGATTGTCATTAGACATTGACTTCCAAACACGCCGTTGGAAGTCCTGATATGTTTCACCAGCACGGCGTCCGACTTTCTTCCTGCCGGCTTCTCGACGTATCTCACCATCAATGTGGCGATGTGCTCGGTTATGATCATCCTCCGTGTTTAGGTCAAAACAGGGCTGGTCAGGTGATCCTCCCAGATACAGCGGGTATGGATGGTGAATGGTTCCGCCCACTAGTCCGAAAGGATCCACTTCAGCAAGTGGCATAGATCGGACGAACTGGAACATATTCATGCTATCACTAAATTCCAGCGGATCCCTCTCCAACCATCGTCCCAGCACCGGCTCGTAGTTACGGAAACGCACGGTATAAACTTGGAACTCGCGGTTGAAGAGGTACCCGTCGTACCCGACCGAGTTGTCGGGGAGGTGCGAGATCTCACCCGCGGGCAGCGCGGTCTTGGCGATCCAGAGGCCGAGGTCGGTGGCATCCACCGCGCCGCTCCGGTTGATGTCGCAGTCGGCGTTGTAGGCGGTTGCTCCGATCGTGCCGTACGCGCCGGTGATGGTGCTGCTGTCGGTGGTGTCGGAGTCGCCGTCCCCATCCACATCGCTCGGCCAGGAGTGTCGCGCCTTGCCGTACGCCTCGTAGCGCACCCGCTCCTGGAGCACGCCGGTCGAGCTGAGGATCGCCACCACCGAGAACTGCGCATCGGTCACGTAGTAGTACGTGCTCTCGTAGCTCCCGTTGGCGCCGCTGTCGGTCCGGCGGGCCACGGCGTCGTCGATGTACCGGAGGCCCCACACCTGCTGGGCCCGGTTGTTGGTGCCCGGACTCGATACGTATGACGTATCGATATCTTCTTGGATCATCTGCCACGCGGCGGAGTAATAGAAGAGCCGCTTTTCGTCCAGGCCGTTGGGGACCGAGGTGGTGTCGGACTTCTTCACCGTCCGCCAGTGCAGCCCGTTGTACTCCGACTCGTTGAGCGTGATCGCCGTGGAGGGCGGCACCGAATCGAGCTGCACCTTCACCAGCCGGTTCCAGGCATCGTGGGTGTAGACGTGGGCCGTCGTCGATGACTTGTTCTGCTGGCGCATGTTGCCCGAGTTGTCGTACGTGAACGGCAGCGCTGGGAGCGAGGCCCCGCCATCCGGATCACGATCCGTGATCTCGTTGGCCTTGTTGTGGTCGCGCTCCTCCGTCTCACCCGTGTCATACGAGCCGTTGCCGTTCAGGTCCGTGGCGATCGTTGCCCAGTTCCCCAGCATGTCCAGGGCCCACTGCTGGCTCCCCGCGGCCGTCACCAGCGCCCCCCCACCGCTCCCGTTGTACCCGCCGCGCTGGGCCTCCTTCAGGCGGTCGAGCCCGTCGTACTCATACTCCCAGTCCCGGTCCACGATCTTGGCTCCATCGCGGTCGTCGTAGGCGTTGAGGCGGTTCGACGCCGCGTCGTAGCTGTGGATGGTCTCGAGGATCGGTGGCTTGTTGGGGAGCGTGGTGGAGCCCGTCTTGCGGGTCAGCGTGCCGTCGAGCCACGACTGGCGCTTCACGCGCCCGAATCGGTCCCACCCGGCGTACGAGCCGAGCGGCGCAAGCTGCCAGCCGACGTAGCGGCGGCGGCCCAGGCCGTCGTACGTGCGGTCCAGCTGTACATCCGGAGTCGGGTAATCCACGCCGGCCACCATGTCGAGCCCCACACGAGCATACGAGACCAAGGTCGGGGGCGTTCCCGTGCCGACACTGAGCGACTCCACGCGGCTGATCCGGTCGTCCATCAGCGTGGCTGTGCCGTACTTTATGCCAGCAGCAACCGCTATGAACACGACGGGTAGCACACGACTTCAAAAGGAAGCCCCATAGCTTCAAGTTTCTGCAGTGATTCGCGTGATAATGCAAGCGATATATAAGCAGTCGAGAAGAACACACCGACGACGATTCTCGCGGTCGTCATACCATCACAAATATCTCTTATCTCTTGAATGCTTGGCCCGAGACTCGCGCTTAACCGACCGATCGCGCAGTCGATTGTCTCTTCAGCATTACACGAAACTTCGTATCGCCATAGCGAATGCCCATAGACTTCAGCACTACCTTCGCGAGGTTCCCCGACGGAATGCAGCTCCGTAGGCGGAATGCCTATGCTCGATTTGAGTGCTTGAGCAGTGTAATGCGTAGATACAATATCGATCCACAGCGTGCACTCTATCAATATATCCTCCCGTCATTTCTTCGTATCCCGTGTGCCTTGGCACACCGCACGGATTTCCTCTCTATATGCCCGAAAGCCCGCCCAGTTTTTGTCTCCAGCATTGATCAAAATCTCCTCTTCGCATTTTTCCCCCGCCGTCTCAATCTCTGAATTGCACTTGCCTTCCTTTTGAGCGCGCTTCACGGCCTTTAGAAAATCACGACAACTTGCTTCGTCGCACAGTTGATTGGCAATAGCGTCCATTACGAAAACGCCCTCAATAATCATGGCTCCAAGGAAGAGCCCCCCCGCCCCGCCGGGACCCTTCTTCGGGCGCTTTGATCGCTTATTCTTCCACTTATCACCGCCCGGCTTGTTGAATTGCTTCCACTCTTCATACAACTCGTCGGCCTGCTCCTTCGTCAGGTCTTGATCGAAGGCGTCCTTCATGTTCCTGTGATACCACTTCCAAAACTCGTCTGGGAGACCAAATTTCTTGTCGCCTGGTGCCCGCCCTACAGGATCAAAGGCCCCTGTGGGGGACGATGCCAGGCCTTCGTATAGGTTCGTACCTGTAACGTAGTAGTCGTTGTCCCTCTGTAACCACCTCCCCAGCACCGGCTCGTAGTGCCGGAACCGGACCGTGTAGACCTGGAACTCGCGATTGAACAGGTATCCGTCATATCCGACTGAGTTGTCAGGGAGGTGCGAGATCTCACCCGCGGGCAGCGCGCCCTTGGCGATCCAGAGCCCCAAGTCGGTGGCATCGACGGTGCCGCTGCGGTTGATGTCGCAGTCGGCGTTGTACGCGGTTGCTCCGATCGTGCCGTAGGCGCCGGTGATCGTGGTGCTGTCGGTGGTGTCGGAGTCGCCGTCGCCATCTACATCGCTCGGCCAGGAGTGCCGCGCCTTGCCGTACGCCTCGTAGCGCACCCGCTCCTGGAGCACGCCCGTCGAGTTCAGCATCGCCACCACCGAGAACTGCGCATCGGTGATGTAGTAGTACGTGCTCTCGTAGCTCCCGTTGGCGCCGCTGTCGGTCCGGCGGGTCACGGCATCATCGATATAGCGGAGGCCCCACACCTGCTGGGCCCGGTTGTTCGTTCCGGGGCTCGAGACGTATGACAGATCGATGTCCTCCTGGATCATCTGCCACGCGGCGGAGTAATACATCAATCGCCTCTCGTCCAGACCGTTGGGCACCGGCGTGGTGTCCGACCGCTTCACCGTTCGCCAGTGCAGCCCGTTGTATTCGGACTCGTTCAGCGTGATCGCCGTCGAGGACGGCACGGAGTCGAGTTGGACCGTCACCATCATAAATACCCGCCGCGATGAACGCCTTTGTGTCTTCTAGGCTACATCCAGATTGAACCCGATGCCTTCTCCGACGCCAATGCGTCGTCGCGCTGCACGAAGTGGCCATCAGGAATCTCAAACCGTGCTAACTGCTTGCACCGCGGGCATCGCGGCAGAGCATAGAAATGAAAATGACCTCCGCATTCGCATGACCGCAAGCTCGCCTCAATAGTATCCATAACAACAACTGGGAGCTCATCAAAAACGTGCTTGCCGATTAGTTTGTTAAACGTTTCGTCATAAATACAGATCTTGAGCGTACGTCCACAGCGATGACAGTAAAGGGCTACGCAATCTGATCTTCCGGCATGAAAAGGGCCAGAAAACGATGTGGTCGTGCCGCAAATGCACTGGTACTCAATTACTCGATTGGACATGGTACTTTAAGCCTGTATTGAATAGCACCGCCAGAAGTCTTCGGGCCCTCGGCAGGAACCCACAGGTTAGATCGTCGCATCGTCAAGAAGAAACACTCTTGACCCTTACCGGGATCAATTTCAAGGAAATCTTCAATTTCTACCGGAGTGGCGCCGTTAGGAAAGCGACGTCGAAAAGCACTCTCTGTTGTTACCCAGGCGTCCGTCCGCACGCATTTGGCCCTTCGTATGTGTCCACCAATCTCCGTGGAAGTGTAATGCCGGAGCTCAACCTGGGTGAGTCGCTTGCCAGCGGCCGCCAAGCACTTTGCGCCTACCCGGAATGCACCCTCGCCTGCGAGCATTTCAAAGAGCGCTGTGTCTGATTGGAGCCCCTCGGAAATACTATGATCCAGTTGAGTAAGGGCGTTGTCAAGAGTCTTGGCGGTGCGGTCTCTCAAATCTGGGCTGGCAATACTCGCGAAGAAATTGTACTTTCCGCACTCGTTGTCATGAAACGCTTTGTCAAGTGCATTCCACGCTTCTCGTGCGATGCTGTCATACTGATTGATAATGTCTAGCTCGCAGCGGGCTCCGGGCCCACTGATCTTATTTCGTCGTTGCTGGAGGCTCTGATAGCCCGCAGCGAGTTCTTTAGCCCGTCGCACGATATTCTCGCAACGTTCCTTACTACAACGCTTTGTGTCATCTTCCAGATTCTGTAGACATTTTCCATAACTTGGCGTAGGAATTCCATTTCGATCGTCCCAGATGGGTTGGCCTTCAAGTCCCATTGGATCGAGCGACGTTGTCGGTCTTCCACCCACAAATTGATAGGCGGACATGCCATCGACGTAACCAGCCGGATCTCTCTTGAGCCACCTTCCCAGCACCGGCTCATAGTGGCGGAAGCGCACGGTGTAGACCTGGAACTCCTTGTTGAACAGGTACCCGTCGTAGCCGACTGAGTTGTCGGGGAGGTGCGAGATCTCGCCCGCGGGCAGCGCGGTCTTGGCGATCCAGAGCCCCAGATCGGTGGCATCGACCGTGCCGCTGCGGTTGATATCGCAGTCGGCGTTGTACGCGGTTGCTCCAATCGTGCCGTAGGCGCCGGTGATGGTGGTGCTGTCGGTGGTGTCCGAGTCGCCGTCCCCGTCCACATCGCTCGGCCATGAGTGCCTCGCCTTGCCGTAGGCGTCGTAGCGCACCCGCTCTTGGAGCACGCCGGTGGAGTTCAGGATCGCCACCACCGAGAACTGCGCATCAGTGATGTAATAGTACGTGCTCTCGTAGCTCCCGTTGGCGCCCGTGTCGGTCCGGCGCGCTGCCGCATCGTCGATGTACCGGAGGCCCCAGACCTGCTGGGCCCGATCGTTGGTGCCGGGGCTGGTGAGGTAGGAGTGGTCGATGTCCTCCTGGATCATCTGCCACGCGGCCGAGTAATACATCACGCGCTTCTGATCCAATCCGTTCGGCACCGAGGTGGTGTCAGTTTTCTTCACCGTCCGCCAGTGCAGCCCGTTGTACTCCGACTCGTTGAGCGTGATCGGCGTCGATGACGGCACCGAGTCGAGCTGCACCTTCACCAGCCGGTTCCAGGCGTCGTGCGTGTACACGTGCGCGGTCGTGGATGACTTGTTCTGCTGCCGCATATTGCCGGCGTTGTCATAGGTAAACGGGACCGCCGGTAGCGTGGTGACCGAGCCGTCTGGATCGCGATCCTCAAGCTCGTTGGCCTCGTTGTGGTTACGGATCTCGACTTCGCTGCTGAGCGCGTCATACGTCCCGTTCCCGTTGAGGTCCGTCGCCACCGTCGCCCAGTTCCCCAGCATGTCCAGGGCCCACTGCTGGCTCCCCGCGGCGGTGATGAGCGTGCTCCCGTTGTACCCGCCGCGCTGGGCTTCCTTCAGGCGGTCGAGCCCGTCGTACTGGTACGCCCAGTCGCGGTCCACGATCTTGGCACCATCGCGGTCGTCGTAGGCGTTGAGCCGGTTCGACGCGGCGTCGAAGCCGTGGATGGTCTCGATAATCGGCGGCTTGTTGGGGAGCGTGGTGGATCCGGTCTTGCGGGTCAGCGTGCCGTCGAGCCACGACTGCCGCTTCACGCGCCCGAAGCGGTCCCACCCGGCGTACGAGCCCAGCGGCGCGAGCTGCCAGCCCACGTAGCGGCGGCGGCCCAGGCCGTCGTACGTCCGATCGAGCTGTACGTCCGGAGTCGGGTAATCCACGCCGGCCACCATGTCCAGCCCCACACGAGCATACGAGACCAAGGTCGGGGACGTTCCCGTGCCGAAAGAAAGCGACTCCACCCGGCTGATCCGGTCGTCCATCAGCGTCGCCGTCCCGTACTTGTAGTTCAGCGGCGTCCCGTCCGGGTACGTCATCGCCGTCAGGCGGCTGTAGTTCTTGGCCGCGTCGTTCGCGTACGTGTACTGCACCCGCGCCGTGTTGTTGATGGGAGTGCCGTCCGGGTCGCTGCTGGTGGTCTCCACCACGCCGTCGTGGTCCTGGTAAACCTTGGCCACCTGCCAGAGCGGCGTGTAGCGGAAGCGCAGGTCATTGACAATCGTCGCGGCCGATGTGTCCGACGCAGAGCGGACCTGGTCCAGGCGGCTCAGCGAGTCGTACGTGACCGCGATCGCCTTGACGGTGTTGTCGATGTTGGTGCCGAAGGCATCGACGTGGTCCTTGGTGACGCGCCCCAGCGAGTCGCGCGTGTAGACGTGGCGCGTGGTGTTCTGGTCGGTGGTGCTACGCAGCTCGCCGCCGCGGTTGTAGGCGTAGGAGACGGTGTAGGCGGCGCCCGTGCCGGGAGCGCCGGTGCTCTCGTCGGGGTACCGGACCTTGTAGAGCAGGTCGTTGGAGGCGATGAGCGAATCGGTCATGACGGAGTTGGAGCCGACCGTGGTGGTCCCGTAGGCGGCGTTGTAGTCGTACACGTACTGCGTGACCTGCACGCCGCTGCTGGGCAGGTGCGCCACCTGCTTGGTCACGTTCCCCGAGCCGTCGTACACGAAGCTGGTGACCCGGTCGGTGGAATCGTTGAGCGGCCCGCTGCTGTGGCCGACGTTCGAGGCGTCCCACTGGAGCGTCGTGCCGTTCCAGGCGATCGTCGCATCATCGTAGTTCTCGACCACCGCGATGCGCCGGCCCAGGTCGTCGTAGAAGTACTTGGTGGACTTCAGCGCGGGATCGAGCATGTAGTCCGCCAGGCCGCGCTCGTTGTAGGCGGCGACGCTGATGAGCTGGTCGGAGGGATAAGTGCCGGGGATGGTGGTGGCAACTGTGGGGGCCGCGTTCCCCATCTCGAAGAAGTCGCTGGAGCTGCGTGTGCCGTGGTCGATGGTCGCGATCCGGCGCTTTGCCTCGTCATACACGAACGTCTGGTAGGTAGGAACCGCGGAGGTGTAGGTGATCGCTCCCAGCGACGTGGTCTCGTGGCGGCGCTTCAGGTTCGTCACCAGCTCCAAGCGATCGCTCGCGTTGTACTGGTAGTGCGACTGCTCGAAGACCGTGTCGTCGGTGACCGAACCGACCGCGGCGTAGTTCCCCGAGGCGCCCGGCACGGGGTCATTGCGGCGGTCGGTGATG
>JACMLW010000100.1 GCA_014379385.1 Phycisphaerales bacterium | reverse complement strand
GCGCGGCGGCCACCGCCGGCGCCCCGCCCGCGGACGCTGCGGGCGCGCCACCGGTTGCCCCAAGCAGCTTGATCGCCCCGTTCTTCGCCGCGGCCTGGTAGTTCGCCTCCAGCAGCTTCATGATCTCGCTGGTTCCGCCCGGCACCCGCCAGTCGACCCGCACCCGCCCGCCGTACTCCCGCGTGTGCCAACGGTCGAACGCGATCTCGAACTCGCTGCGGATCTGCTCCACGTGCGGCGTGATCACCACCAGCGTGCGTGCGTCCTTGGGGATCTCGCCCGCGCGATCCGAGCCGGCGCCCCGCCCGCGCACCATGAACGGCAGCGCGAGCACGAACACGAAGCAGACGACCACGGCCAGACGGGAAAGCGACATCGGGGAAGTCTACGGGGGGGCGGGGCGGCCTCGAATCCAGCACCAAGGCTCGCTCCGCGATAGGGCGAACAATGCCGCATGGCCACACGCACAGAAAACGCCGCGCCGGTCGCGATCATCACCGGGGCCGGCTCGGGCATCGGACGCGCCACCGCGCTCTGCCTCTGGACCCTCGGATACAGCCTCGTGCTGGTCGGGCGCGACCGCGCCAAACTGGATTCAACCGTTCGCGCGTTGCCCGCGCCGGCTCCCGGCCACGAGAACGCGGCACAGACCGGCACACTGACGCTCGCCATCGATATCGGCGCACCTGAGTCGGGCGTCCAGATGGTTCGCGCAGCCGTCGATCGCTTCGGCCGCCTCGATGCCCTCATCAACAACGCCGGCGTCGCCCCGCTCGCCAGTATCGATCACTCAACCCCCGAGCTCGTCGAGCAGGTCTTCCGCACCAACTCGCTCGCCCCCGCGGCCGCCATCGCCGCGGCGTGGCCCGTCTTCACGCGCCAGAGGTCCGGTTGTGTCGTCAACGTCTCGACCATGGCCACGAGAGACCCGTTCCCCGGCTTCTTCGCGTACGCCGCGTCGAAGGCCTCGGTGAACCTCATGGCCCGCTCGTGCGCGAACGAGGGAAAGGCCATCGGCGTGCGCGCCTTCGCCGTGGCCCCCGGCGCGGTCGAGACACCGCTGCTGCGTTCCCTCTTCCCCGAATCGTCGCTGCCGGCATCGGCCTGCCTGAGCCCGGACAGTGTCGCCGCGGTGATTGTCGCGTGTATCCGTGGCGAGCGCGACGACGAGAATGGGGAGACGATCTACCTGCAACGGGAGTGAGGGGCCGGAGAGCGCGGAGTTACAGCGAGACCACGGAGCGGGCCGGAGCTTTTTTGTCGTTGTTGGTTTGTAGAGTTTGAGCGAGTTGTCCGGCGCGGCGGCGCTACCCGGCCTCGCGGTATGGGGGTCGCTGGGGTATGAAGATCGTGGGGTCGAGCGAGTAGCGCAGTGCGATCTGCTTGAAGCGCTCGACCATGGGCATTTTTTCGTCGCGGGGGCCGCGATGAGTGGAAATGGCTTCCGCCAGCATGTGGTACTCGGCGAGTTCCATCTCGCGGTCCTGCTCCGGTGTGACCGTGGGGTCGTAAACGTCGGGCGGGAAGAGGGCGGCGATCTGCGCGGGGGTGAAGGGTGAGGCGGCATCGACGGGGGTGAAGGGGACCGCTTCAGTCGCGGGAGCGGGATCTGTGCCTTCCGTTGTTGAAGGCGGAGGGGGAGCCGCGAGGGGGAACCCGCCGAGGGTTCCCCCTGCGATCGGTGAAGAAGAAGGATCGAGAGGTGATGGAGGCGCAGGAGGTGCTACTTGATCTGCGATGCCGGTGGAACCTTGCAGGTTCCCCCGAGCAACCCCCTCCGGCATTGGCACAGGAGCGTCGCTGGTGGCAGGCCGCTCACTTCCGCTCGCGGTTCCGTTGGAGAGCGGGGGATAGATGAAGAAGCCGCGAGCGTCGAAGCCGGGGGAAGGTTTGGTGGGAGAGGAGGATGGGAAGGGAGATGAAGCGGAAGTGGAAGCAGGTGCAACGACGGGCGGGTCGCCCGCGCGGCCGACGGAGTTGAGGACCGCGGAGGTGGGACGGCGCGCGGGGTGGATATCTGATTGATCTCTGAAGCGGCACGCGACGGCGACGAGGCGGATGATGGAGTTGCCGGCGAGACGCCGCTCGGCGGGAGAGAGCTTCTCGTCCTTGACCTGGGCGCGCAGCATCGCGAGCGTCTCATCGAGCGCATCGGAGAGGTTGGATTGGAAGGAGGGAGAAGGCATGGGGGAAGGAAGGGACGAAGGCACGGAGGGACGGAGGGAGACGAAGAAAGGCACCAAGGCATCGGGGCATCAAGGCATCGAGGGAAAACACGTCTCTCTACCCATAGGGGAGACACGTCGTGAAACTGCGCACAGAGGTGAGCGATCGCGTGGTTATCGGAACACGCCCGAGTGCGCAAGTGATTGCGGAGACTGGGGTAACGAAAATCTGAAAATCTTCCGGAATGGCTCCGTGGATGGTGCGCGCTTGTGCGCGCAATGTGAGCGATGGTGCGGGGACTCATCGCTGTGCGATGGCGGAAGCGCCGCCGCTGGCGCGGCGGGAGCGCCCGCCTGCTGCGCAGCGGGCTGGGGTC
>JACMLW010000099.1 GCA_014379385.1 Phycisphaerales bacterium | reverse complement strand
TTCCAAGCCCGCCTACGTGTTGTGCTCCCGGACAACGAGAAAGCCGATCAACGCCAGCATCCCGGCTACGATGATACCTGTCTCCGGGCGCAGCTCCTCAAAAACCGAGTATACTACCGAGAGAAATAGGAGAAATAATATCCCAACAATGATGTTGGCGGTGGCCACTTCGGCGGGGCTCGCTCCACCGCCAGAATCAGCATCAGAATCGTATTCAAATCTGCCGACCCGGAAACCGCATCCTTCTGCGTGACATCTGAAGTCTTTGGTCTGCGACGTGATCCCGCAATTGAGGCAGCGGTAGACTCCCATTCCCCTACTCCAACTTCTCCTAGTTAGTCTTCTGGCTTTGGTCCCCTCGGGATCGTGCCCAGCGCGCCGACTAGGGCGTGGACTCATAAGCTCTGAGCCACAGGCGGGTTGAGGCGAGCGCGACGGCGGCGAGGAAGTTGCGTGCGAGCTTGTCGAAGCGGGTGGCGACGCGGCGGAACTGCTTGAGCTTGCAGAAGAACCGCTCGACCAAGTTGCGCTGTCGGTAGATTGCGGGGTCGATGGACCGCCTCACCACCCGGCGTGAGCAGCTCGGGATGCTGGGCTGGGCACCCGATTGGGTGATCAGTTCGAGCACGGCGTTGCTGTCATATCCTCGGTCGGCGACCACGGTCCTTGGCGTCGGCAGGCCGGCGAGCAGCTGCGGGACGGCGCCCATGTCCGATGCCTGACCGGCCGAGAGCAGCAACCGCACTGGCAGGCCGTCTTGGTCGACGACGGCGTGGATTTTCGTGCTCAGTCCGCCACGAGAACGGCCAATGGCGTGATCCGGACCCCCCTTTTTGCGCCGGCGGCGTGCTGGTGAGCCCGGATGATCGAGCTGTCGATCAGGTGCATCGACTGGGGTGACCGGGCCGCCAATGCCTCGAACATCCTGACCCAGACCCCGGCCTTCGCCCAGCGGTTGTAGCGGTTGTACACCGTCGTGTACGGCCCGTAGCGCTCCGGCAGGTCCCGCCACGGCGAGCCAGTCCGAAGCACGTAGAAAATGCCGTTGATCACCCGCCGATCGTCGACCCGGGCAACGCCGCGCGGCTTGTCCGGCAGCAGCGGCGCGATCAGCCGCCACTCCGCTTCACTAAGATCGTAGCGTCCCATCCAAGGCTCCCTTCAAAAGCCTTGAATCAAACACCGAACCCAACAGCAAGCGTTATGAGTACAAGCCCTAGCCGGGCGAAGGCCGATAGGGACCTCGCAGCAGCATCGTGAAGCCGCCCGCGATCATCGCGAGGGTGAACGCGATGCCGACGACGGGGCTCGGGAATAGAGTCAGGTCCTTCGCCGCGTTGGGCGGCAGCATGGCGCGGAATCCGGGCGAGAGCAGAACGAGTGCAACCATCGCCGCCCCCAGCCCCAGAAAGACGCCGGACACGAGCAGCACGATGCCGATCTCCCGGATCCGCGATCCGGGGCTGATCAGCGCACCGATCAAGAGCGGTCCGAGCGCGAGCAGCCCCATCACTGCAACGGATCCGGCCTGGCTGTCGCCGGGCTGGCCGACCATGAAGAAGGCCGCGCC
>JACMLW010000098.1 GCA_014379385.1 Phycisphaerales bacterium | reverse complement strand
GCCGGGGCGGTCGCCCGGCGCGCGATGGCGAGGGGCGGGGCACACCGCTGGCAGAGCTTGACCCGGCGCTCACAGATGTGAGCCGCAAGGTGATCGGCGCCGCGATCGAGGTGCACCGGGCTCTCGGTCCGGGTTTCACGCGCGATGTGTACGGCAACGCCCTCAAGAGCGAGATCGAGGCGCTGGGCATTCGGTATCGCGAGGCGCATCCCGTGCCCGTGATGTACAAGGATCGCAAGGTTGGCGAGCGCACGGCCGACCTGCTCATCGACGAGCGGTTCATCGTTGAGCTTGTGGCGCAGCGGGGCGAAATCGGGGGCACCGAGCGGGCGGCGCTGCGGGCGCTGCTCCGGGCGGCCGACCTCGAGCTTGGCCTTATTATTAACTTCGCCGAGCGCCGCCTGAAGGACGGCCTCGTCCGCGTTCTGAACCCGGACAAGCTCAACGCGATGAAGGCGGGCGACGATGAGTACGAGTACGAGGACGACACCGCCGACGTGACCGATACCGATCCCTCGCCCGGGTTCGACCCCGACCACCGCGGCGCCTGACCCGCCGGCCCGCACTTTATGAGCACGAGACGCGTCGTTATCACTGGGATGGGCTGGGTTACCCCGCTCGGCACAGACCTCAATGTCGTGTGGGACAAGTTGCTGCGCGGCGAGTCGGCGATCGCGCCGGTGACCCACTTCGATGCCCACACGTTCCGCACGAACTTCGCGGCGGAGGTCAACGGCTTCAACCTGACGGAGTTCCTGCCGGCGTCCTCGATCGAGAGGCACGAAGGCGCGGGGTCAAGCACACGCTTTGCGCTGGCGGCGGCGGCGCAGGCGTGGCGATCGGCGGGGCTTGACCGCGCCATGGCCGCCGGGCAACTGCGGGCGCGCCGGTTCGGCGCGTACCTGGGTTCGGGCGAGGGCACTCCGGATTTTCAAGCGTTTGCCGCGAGCAACCTCGCGGGGTGGGATGCGGCCTCCCGCAAGGTCAATGGGCGGGCGTGGGCGGAAGCCGCGTACCGGCTGCTCGATCGGGTGCGGGAGGTTGAGCAGGAACCCAACATGACGCTCGGCCATATCGCGGCCGAGTTCGGTTGCCGCGGACCCAGCAGCAACTGCATGACGGCGTGCGCCGCGAGCACGCAGGCCGTGGGCGAGGCGTACGAGATTATCCGGCACGGTGACGCGGAGGTCATGTTCGCGGGCGGCTCGCACTCGATGGTCCATCCGCTCGGGATGACGGGTTTCATCCGGTTGACAGCCATGAGCCGGCGGGTCGATACTCCCTCGACGGCTGCGCGGCCTTTTGATCAGTCTCGTGATGGCTTCGTGATGGGGGAAGGGGCGGGGATGGTGGTGCTCGAGAGCCTCGAGCACTTTGAAGCACGGACAACAGGGCTAACAGCAGGGGGGGTGGCGCCATCGGTGTTGGCCGAGGTGGTTGGATACGGCAGCAGTGCCGACTCGTTTCGCATCACGGATATTCAGCCGGAGGGCAAAGGGGCGCAGGCCGCGATGCTGCAGGCACTGCGCGGTGCGGGGATCAACCCGCGCGAGCCCGGGCCGGACGGGCGGCCGGGCGTTCATTACATCTCGGCCCACGGCACGGGGACCGAGGAGAACGACAAGATCGAGACGGCCGCCGTAAAGGGCGTGTTTGGCGCGCTGGCGCCGAAGGTGCCGTTCAGCAGCGTGAAGAGCATGTTCGGCCACCTCATCCAGGCGGCTGGCGCGGTCGAACTAATTACCTGCATCCGCTCGATGCACACAGGGGTGGTACCGCCCACGATGAACCTGCACCAGCCGGACCCGGCGTGCGACCTCGACTATGTCCCCAACGCGGCCCGCGACCTGCGGGCGCAGGGGGGGGTGGATGTGTGCCTGAGCAACAGCTTCGGGTTCGGTGGGCAGAACAACACGATTATTGTGCGCCGCTTCCGAGCCTGAGGAACTCCGAAAGGACAGCCGCGCACGGGCTCTCCCTCGGGCCCGGCGCGGCTGGATAGAAAACGCCTTTGACGGTCGCACGGGTTCGCGGGTGAAGGGCTTTGAACTTCAGAGCCCGCTGATCTTTCCCTTCATGGTCATCGAAGCCCTTTCACGCCTGCCCCTCCCCCGCGGCACGCCCTTTTGTCGCGAGTCTCCAAACCGGCCTGGGAGCGGGCGGGAGACGAGCACAAGGGAACTCTCGAGCAACGGATGGGGGGAGGGGCCGTCCGAGCCGCACATTACAAGTACGCGCGACTCCTACCGGCGGCGGCGATACGCAACCGCGCCGATCACTAGCAAGAGACTCGTCGCGCCCGGCGCCGGGACCGGAGTACATGTGAACGTGAAGCCCCAGCTCCAACCGAGCGAATAAAGAGTGAGATCCTGCGTAGCGACGCTGCCTGTTGCGAGGTAGACGCACGCCTCCCACTCGACGCTCACATCGCAATCTTCATCGCACGAGCGGAAGGGGATATCAAGGAAGTAGTCAGGACCGGCGGCGCCGTTGGTGTCGTAGAACGGGTCCATACCCGGCGCTCCATTGAGGCCGTTGTCAAGGTAGTTGAAGAAGCCGTCATCGCCGGCGACTCCATTGTCGATACCGAACTGGCTGGGTGAGTTGGTGCGGATGGCCTGCACCCAGTGAACATCGGAGGTCGCAGGGTCGCCGGGACCGGGCGTGTATTCGAGGCAGAACGCCGCACCGCCGATCTGGCCGCTTGCCTCGCCAGGGAACGTGGTGCCGCCGCAGGTGACGGTCGGCTCGTTGGATACCCATGCGTAGTACTGATCGAGCGAGACGGCCCCCTCAGAAAGGACGCCGGCAAAGTCAACCGTCCACCCGCCGCCGCCGTTGAAGTTCTGAGCATCCAGCCCGTCCATCAGCGCGACGCAACTCGACGTTCCGACTGTGGACAGCGGTCCGATCGTTGCCGTCCAGAAGCAAGTCCCGTCGTTGTCGGTGGCAGACTCTGGTCCGCCGGCCGGCTGGGCGAGCACACACGATGCGCCGATCAACAGTGCGGGCGCTGCGACGAACCGCCCAAGCCAGTTGTTGCTTGCCATCTGGATATCTCCTTACGCTCGTCGCGCTTCTCCGTGCCTTTGCAAGGATCCCGCCGCGAAAACACATGCGCGGCAGTTGCCCTAGAGCCTGTATTGGTTCCCAACGAAGAGCTTTCGGAACCGCCCCCGGGCGAATGTCCGGGGCGGGCCACGCGTGAGCGCCCGGTAGCCTGCCCCCGAGATTACACGGAGGTTCACTTTGTATTCAAGAGTATTGTGGGCGAAAGCAAGCGTTATTTTGTGCAGCGATAAACGAACGCCGGCGGTACGTTTCGCCAAACGACCTTGCTCGTGGAGACGTCGCTGAAGAGTTCGGATACAGTTCGTCTAAAGTGCCACGCGCCGCGCAGGACCAGCCCGATGTGATATCCAAATGTCACAAAGACCCCGCCCGGCCGCAGCACCTGGGCCGTCGCATTGAGGATGTCCGCGCGCAGTTCGTCGGTGAATGACGGCCACGGCAGCCCACTGAGCACAAGGTCAACAGAGCCTTCGGCCGCAAGTCCCTGCTGCACGCAGAGGTCGCTGACCTTCGCGGCATTGTCTTGATAGATCGACACGCCCGGATGCCGCCGGCGCGAAAGTTCCACCATTCGCTCGTTTCGCTCGATGCCGAAAAAGATGCAATCGCGCGGCATCGAAAGCAGGATTTGTTCTGTGACCACGCCCGTCCCCGGCCCGTATTCCACAACGACACGGGCCTTTGACCACGGCAAGTCGGCCACCATCCGCCGGGCAAGGTGCGAGGAACTGGGCGCCAAGGCCCCGATCACCTTGGGTTCGCCGATGAACTGCCGGATGAACTGGCGCCGATGGCCCTGCTTGAGTGAAAACGCGGCGGTCGCGGGCGAACTGGTCAAGGCGCAGGTCTCCATGCGGCGATTCACGGCGCAGGCCGTGAGTCATAAGGGTAGCTTAGTAAAGCCTAACAATCCGGCGGTTGTTGATCGGGATCGTCGGCAGATGTTTTCACGCCACCGATCCATGTGCCGGTCGGTATGCGATCGCTGAATCGAGAGGCGTGCTTGATCGGGTTACAGACGGGCGAAAGGGGCCACCAGATGAACTGGATGCTGAAGAGTGTGTGCGGCGTGCTTATCGGGGCGGGCGCCATGCAAGTGAACAGAGGAGGGACGAGCCTGCCCCAGCCGGAGCCGGCACGGGATAAAGCGGAGAAGATGGCAACCCCTGTGATCGACGGTCTTCGAGCGGAAGCCGGCAAGCTCGCTCATTTGGTAAAGACGGACGCCGCCGAGGCGTTCCTTGTTGCGGCCTCGTGCCTGCCTGAGCCTGCGCCCATCACGGTGTACCGCGATGCCTCGCGCACGGCGGCGCTCACACAAGCCGAGTTCGATGGGCTCCCCGAAGCCGAGCGATCGGCATACACCAAGCGCGACTTCGACGCCGCCTTCTACTACTACACGGGATACGGGACACCGCTGCTCTACACCCGCGCCATCGACCTCGCCGCGGCAGCGAAGGCGGGGCTAGGCGATGAGGCGAGCGGCTTTGCTGGAAAGAAGGTTTTCGACTTTGGGTACGGCTCTGTCGGTCACTTGCGGATCATGGCGAGCCTGGGCGCGGAGGTGACGGGGGTTGAAGTGGAGCCGGTGCTGCGGGCGATCTACAGCGGGCCGGGCGACACCGGGAAGATCGCGGGGTGCGCCGATCGGTCGGGTGGGTCCGTGACGCTGCTGAATGGTCATTGGCCCGCCGAGAGCGACATCGCGAACAAGGCGGGCGACGAGTACGACCTGTTCATCTCCAAAAACGTGCTCAAGGCTGGCTACATCCATCCCGCGCGCGAGGTCGATGAACGATTCCTGGTGAAGCTCGGTGTAGATGACGAGTCGTTCGTGCGCACCGTGTATGGAATGCTCAAACCCGGCGGATGCATCCTCATCTACAACTTCTCGCCGGCGCAGAACCCGGTCGATGAGCCGTATCTCCCGCACGCCGATGGGAAGTGCCCGTTTGGCCGGGCGCTGCTCGAACAAGCGGGCTTCGAGGTGCTGGCGTTCGACCGGGACGACCAGTTCGCCGCCCTGGACTACTGGAGAGCCCTCGATCTTGACCAGGGCAAGGGGCGCGAAGCCATGAGTTCGGAGCTCTTTGCCTGGTACACCCTGGCGCGCAAGCCTGTCGCCCAGTAATGGTTATCGGCGCGGATGCAAACCGATTCGCAGGCTGAACCGAGCGGCCCAAAGACCCGATGGAGTACCGGTTGCCTTTCGGCCTGGGACCGACCGGAGAGACCTCCACCATGCGCCAAGAGTTCCTTACATTTCTTGGAGACGAGGGCATTCTTTCCGCCGCAACGCTGCGGGGCGCCTGCGACTGCCTGCGCAGCCCGCCCGAGCCCCTCGGCGCCATCGCCTTCAACTACGGGATGATCACGGGGGCCGATATCGACATGATCCTCGCCGAGCAGCGCGGCACCAAGCGTCTCTTCGGCGAGATCGCGCTGTCCATGGGCATCCTCACCAAGGGCCAGGTCGAGTCGCTCGTGAGGATCCAGCAGATGCGCTCCGCGGTCGGTGTGGCCGAGGCGCTTCTGCTCTCGGGCGTGTTCGACGCGGCCGAGCTGATGGGAGAGCTTGGCCGCTTCCTGTCCGTGTACCAGCACAAGAGCGTCATCGCGGGCGAGTCGTGATCGCCCCACCGGTGTGTTCCTACTAATGTCGAGCCCAGATCAGAACAGTGTGTTCAGTGCGCTCAAGGCCGCGAAGCGGCTGCCGACACCCCCGGGCACGGCGCTGCGAGTGCTCGAGCTCTGCAGGAACGATGAGACAGACACGGCGCGCCTCGCCGAAGCGGTTATGTCGGACCCGGTGCTCTCGGCACGGATTCTGAAGTTCGCCAACTCCGCCGCCAGCGGCGTGCAGCGCGAGGTGACTTCGGTCCGCCAGGCGGTGCTCCTGCTCGGGAGCCGCTCTGTAAAGCTGGCCGCGCTCGGTTTCTCGTTGGCGCCGACGGAGCTGCGTCAACCGGGAGCGATGTTCGATCTCAACGGGTACTGGGCGTTCAGTTGCGGCAGCGCGGTCATCGCTCGGTCGCTGGCGGGCGGTCACTTCAAGGTTGATCGCGAAGAGGCCTTCACCGCCGGCTTGCTCGCCGGGATCGGGAAGCTCGCGCTCTCGCGCGGCATGACGCATCAGTATTTCAACGCCGTGCTCGGCGTTCAGTCGCTCCCCGAGCTCCTCGCCGCCGAGCGGATGTCGTTCGGCATCGACCACGCGGAGCTCGGGGCGCAGGTGCTCGCCGACTGGGGCCTCCCCGAGGTGCTCGTGAACGCCGTGCGCTATCAGCACGAGCCCAGCGCCGGCGGCGACGGGCCTCGCGAGTTGGTGAACGCCGTCAATGCGGCTGTCCTGCTGGCGCCCGTACTGGTCTCGGGGGGCGCCACCGCGGCGGATCGGGAAGCTGCCCGCAAGCTGGTCGAGAGCGGTCTGGGGTTCACCCCCGAGCAATGGAGCGAGCACGCGCTCGAGATGCGCCGCGAGTACGAGGAGCTCGCCACTGTCTTCAACGTGCAGGTCGAGGACTCGGGCGTCCACGACCTCTACGCCGAGGCGCAGGACGTCGCCACGCGAGTCGGCATGGTGGCGCAGCTCGAGAGGACGCTCGCGGTCCAGGACGCCCAGGCTGCGCACAAGCGCGCCGCGACCGATGCGCTCACCGGGATCCCCAACCGTGCCAAGCTCAACGAGAGGTTGGCCGAACTCGCCGCCGAACCGTGGGAAGAGTCTGGCGGGTTGGCGGTGCTCCTGGTGGACGTTGATCACTTCAAGAAGTTCAACGATACCTACGGGCACCAGGTCGGTGACCTCGTGCTCACCCGCGTGGCCCGGGCCATCTCGAACCTTGTCGGTGATCGCGATCTCGCGGCGCGGTATGGCGGCGAGGAGTTCGCCGTCCTTTCGCCGCAGACCGACCGCAAGGGCGCGTGCATCCTGGCGGCCCGGCTGTGCAGGTGCATCCAGAGCGTCAAGGTCCCGCACGACGGCGGTGTGCTGAGCGTGACCGTGAGTGTGGGCGTCGCGTCAACGCAGGATGCAGCCAAGGGCGCGACCCCCGAATCCCTGCTTTCCGACGCCGACGCGCAGCTCTACCTCGCCAAGAAGAACGGCCGCAACACCTGGTCGTACCTTGGGCGCGTCGCTTCGCAGCTCGTCCCCAAAGTCGCGGCGTAAGGCCGCCCGCTCACACCGCCAGCGCTAGATGCCGAACATTCCCGGTTGGTCCGGGCTCTCGTCGCGCGGCGGCGCGTGCGAGCCCTCGCGAGCCCGTGCCGAGTCTGATGTACTGCTCTCGCGCTGTGGTCCGCGACGATCGGCTTCACGCCCCGGCGTTGGCCCCTTCTCCCGCACGATCCCCAGATTCGCAATGGCGGGGCCGTTGATCACGGAGCCGCGGCAATCGAAGCGCGAACCATGCACGGGGCAGTCCCATGTTTTTTCCGCGCTGTTCCAGTTCACCTGACCGCCCAGATGCGTGCACATCGCCGAGCACCTGGAGACCTGCCCCTGCTCGTCCTTGTAGCACGCGACCTTGGTGAGCCCCGAGCGAAGGATCGCCCCCTCGCCCCGTGGGATCTCGTCCTCCGATGACACCTCGCCGCTCGCTGCCCAGTCCGCGTACTGCACAAACGCGTTGGCATTCTCTCGCGCCCACCCGCCGATCGTGCGGAGCGTGCGGCGCGATGGGTCATAGATCTTGCGCCACGGGTTGTCGCGACCGGCGATCAGATCGGTCAACAGCATCCCAGCGATCGTCCCGTGTGTCAGCCCGTGCCCCGAGTCGCCGGTCACGATGTAGATGTTGCGCGACTCGAACCCAGGGTTCTCGCCGATGAACGCGAGGTGATCCACGGGCTCAACGGTCTGCCCGGACCATCGGAAGTCGATCGACTCGACCATGGGGAAGCGGGAGCGTGTCCACTCGATCAGCCGGTGGAAACGGTCCTCGAAATCGTCGGCCTGGCCCGTCTTGTGGTCCTCACCGCCGACGATCAGGATGTCGTGCCCGAGCCGGTCATGCTCGTCGCGCGCGTCGGGCGGCAAGTCGGCTTGCTCAACGGGCTGCACGCGTACGTAGTGATACGGGTCCGCCGTGTCCCAGTACAGTCCGCGCGGCACGCTCCCCCGCGGCAGCCGCGCCCCGATGCAGTAGGTCCGATACGCCGCCTGCTTGGTGTGCATGGTCACGCGGTCGTTCACCGGCGTGTTCGTCGCGACCACAACGGAGCCCGCGGTAATCAGGTGCCCCTCGCGAGTGCGCACATGGGCCGGCGAACCGCTCTTGAACTCGGCCGCGTGCGTGCGGCAATGCACCCTCGCGCCCAGCTCGGTCAGCGCCTTCACCAGGCCGCCGACGTACTTCAAGGGGTGGAACATCGCCTGGTCGGCAAACTTCAAGCACGGCCCAGTATCGAACATCGAGAACGGCGCACGGTCCACCATCTCCACCCCGCTCCATCCGATCCGCCGGTACGCCTCGAGCTCTTTTTCCAGCACGCCCCGATCCTGATCGGGCGGGCAGAACAGGTAGCCGTCCACCCGCTCAAAGTCGCACTTGATTCCCAGCTCGGCCGAGAGCGTCTCGATCCTGTCGATCGCCGCGGCGTGGGCCTGCACCGCCAGCCTCGCGTTCTCCACCCCGTGGATGCGCTCCAGCACATGGAGCTGGTCGTCCAGCACGCACGTAAGGTGGGCGCTGGTGCGCGAGGTCTCCCCGCCGGCCAGCGGGCCGTCATCGATCAGGATCACCGACCGGCCCTCGCGCGCCAGCAGGTAGGCCGTCGAGATCCCCGCGATACCGGCCCCCACCACGCACACGTCCGCGCTCGCGTCGGCGGTCAGCGGTGGGGCCTCGGGCATGTCGGCCGTCGCCATCCAGACCGAGGTGCTCGCGCCGGAATCGTTCTTCATGTATCCCTCCTTGGGGGCACCTCTCCCCACAGTGACAAGGGTGAGGGAGCCGGCGTCACCGTGCCATTCGGAATCCACCGGGGTCGTCGCCCGATTTCGGTGGATGCATAAAAAAACCCCCGGTCGGATGGTGAGAGGGGCTTCTCGAGGCACTGGGTCTGGCCGGCTGGATCAGGACTCGCTCACCGCACAGCGGCCAGATTCGTGTCTTTTTCGGCGTCGGTCAGCTTGGCCCAACTGCTCGCGCATCCATTGCAGCAGAAGCCGACGTTCTGCCCCTTGTAGCTGACGGCCGTGGCGGGGTTCACCTTGCCGCCGGTGTACGGGCACTCGGAGTTCACCGTCGCCATGGCGGGCCTGGTCTCACTCATGGCCCGGTCATCCTTGTTGTTGTCGCAGCCGCCGGCAATCGCAACCCCGGCCAGCAGCGCGAGGGCCAGGGCCTTCATCTTCGTCTTCATATCGGCCTCCAGAAAAGTCCCACCCATCCCCCGCCCGAGTGTACCAGCCCGCTCAGCACCCCCCAATCGAGCCGAACCACGCCGCCAGGAAGGCCGTGATGTCGGCGCTGGTGATCGCCGGGTTGCCGTCAAAGTTCGAGAGGGTGGTTCCGTTCGCCAGATCCGCAAACCACGCCGCGAGATACGCCGTGATATCCCCGCTACCGACCGATCCGTCGCCATTGAAATCGGCGGGGCACGACGGCGCGGCGAGGTTCTCTCGCACCCAGGTGATCGCGTCGTCGTGATCCACCTCGGGCTGATCCTTGTTGAACACGATCCAGAACGGCGCCGAATCCATGAGGCCCGGATCGGTGCTGAACAGCTCGAGCTCGAGCAGGTACACCCCCGGGTCCGCCGGAGGCATTAGCGTGTACTCCAGGTGATGGTGCCAAGTCCCGTCGGCGAGAACCTGGATGCTGAACCCTTGCACGACCTCGTCGTTCACGGGTGTCAAGACAGGCCCTAGCGGCGGGAACGACGAGAACGTGATGGCCAGACGCTCCTCGGGTATCGCGTCGAAGTCGCTCCCGTCCCACACCCTCAGCGCGGCCCGAATGCTGAACCCGATGCTCGACCCCGGCGCGAACGTGCCCGGGTCGCTGTCGTACCCGGGCTCGTTGGTGATGTCGGGTCCGAGCTCGCCGAACTCCGACCCGAAGACCCGTGAAAGCGGATCGGGTTCGCCGGTCGCGGGGTCGTCGTCGGCGGTCTCGATCCGCTCCGCGACCACGCGAAGGACGATGTCCCCCTCGTGGGGCTGTGCGAAGACGGGGGACACGGCGACCAAGAGCGATGCGGCGAGCGCCGCGAAGTGAATGCACATGTGCCTTTCCCTTTCAGAATCAGAATGCGTACGGGGGCCAGAAACGCTGATGCTCGCGGTCTCTCCACACACCCGAGAACTTGAGCATCTCGGCGTGCCCATCGAGGAACCCGTAGTTCGAGACCGAGCCGAAGGAAGGCCGGGCTGATTGACGCCCCGGCCCGTGCGCGTTGATGTCAATCTGCTGCGCCGCGTTGAGTGGAACCTGGGACGGGGGCGCGAAGACCGGCGCCCAGCTCTCAACGTGCGTGTGGTCGCTCCGCGCGTACTCCCCGTCCTGCGCCATCATCAGGAAATGGACCGTCGCGTGCGGGCGATCCACCAGGTGCAGCCGGTCATGCCGCGGCTGCCCGGGGGACGCCGGCGGAGCCTTCGAGGGCACCACCAGATTGTTCAGGCCGTAGCTGGTCCACCGGCAGATCTCATCGCTCTCCGGGTCGTTTGATGGATCGTCGTCCGACAACAGACTCCAGGCTTCCTGCAGTGTGTATCCGGTTGCATCGCCTCCTTGGGAGACGTGCCACTGCCGGCTCTGGTCCACCGGCGAGCGAACTATCAGAGGAGTGTCGATTTGTTCTGAGAGGATCGATACCCACGAGCGAGCCGCATCGCCGCCTCCGCCATGGGGGAGGTCCGCATCGACGAACAGGCCTTTATTGGCGTCCATGTAGAACGTGTGCGCCAGCTCGAGTTGGCGCACGTTGGAGAGACAGACCGCGGCGCGCGCCGCGGCCCGGGCGCTGGCCAGCGCCGGTAGCAGGATCCCGATCAGGAGCGCTACCACGGCGATCACGACCAGCAGCTCAATGAGCGTGAACGCTCGTTGAAGCATGGGAAGGTCTCCGGAATATGTTGTGGGGCCATCGCGCGACGACCTCGGGGTCACCGGCGATACGGCGGCAAGCAGCGCAATGTGATGGCGAGACGGCGCTTAGGCCGGTGGCCCGCGGCTCGAACGCGGCGCGGTCAGATGCGAGAGCCGCGCCGTTGCCGGCTCATGTACCGGCAGTTCCGCGTGTCCGACCGTGAGCGAGGGGGCCCCCGGCGCTATCGGCGGGATGCCTTGGCACAACACTGCGAGGCAGAGCGCACAGTCCTCATGCTCCTCAGGAGCGTGCTTATGACCGGCGGGCTCTCTGTGGTGGTCGCTCGCAACTGCCTGACCGATAGGTCGCTCGCCGTCGCGATGGCTGCGGGCGCTGGCGCGCTCGCCGTGCAAGTGTCCAGTCGATGCGGGGTGATGATGGAGCGTTCCAGCCAGCAGCATCGCGCCGTAGGCGGCCAGCGCGAGCACCCTCGCTATTGATCGCCAGACTGAACGCGCCCGAGTCATCTGAGAATACATTATCACTCGAAGCGGCCGCTTGCAATGGCCTTCCACCTCCTCACGACCGATATCAATGAAATGCAACGTCTCGTGGGGGCCAGAGTACCATCCATCAATGTCCGAGAACCGCACCGATGCGCTGTCCGCCGCCCCCGGCCCCCGAGTCCCCACCGAGATGGCGGTTGAAGGTGTGACTCGTCCTGACGCGGTGGCCCAATCCGGTCGTGAAACTTCTCACGCCCGCCCCGGATCAGGTGGCCACACCCCCCCCCACTCCGATGCCCAGCTCTACCTGCACCCGCAGACGCTCGCACGTCTTGGCACACTCGAGCTCCGCGCAAAAATGATCGTTGAGGGTGTGATGAGCGGGCAACACCGCTCCCCATATCACGGATACAGCGTCGAGTTCGCGCAGCACCGCCCTTATGTCCACGGCGACGACATTCGTCACCTTGACTGGAAAGTCTTCGGCCGCTCCGACAAGCTCCACCTGAAACAGTACCAGCAGGAGACGAATCTGGACCTGATGGTCCTGGTTGATTCTTCCGGCTCCATGCGATTCGGGTCGCGCAGCTTCGAGGACGCCTCTGGTGTTGGCCGCAAGCACAGCCCCGACGGACGTGCCAACTGGACAAAGTTTGACCACGCCACCGCGGTCGCCGCGGCCGTTTCTTATATGGCCCTTCGGCAGGGCGACCGTGCCGGCCTCGCCGTGTTCGCGGATGAGGTGCGATCAATGGTGAAGCGTTCGAGCGCTCAGGGCCAGTGGCGGCAGATTGTCGGCGCGCTCTCGGTGCAGCCGGTGGAGCGGCCCACCAACCTCGGGCGCATGATCGATCAGGTGCTCGGCAAGCTCACGAACCGTTGCCTCATCGCGCTCATCAGCGATCTGTTCATTGATCCGGAGGACTACCGTTCGGCGCTCGCGCGCATCCGCCACCGCCGACATGACCTCATTGTCCTCCAGGTGGTCGATCAGGCCGAGCTCGACTTCAACCTCCACGACTCGGCTCCCTTCGAGGGGCTCGAGGGCGAGCCGCGCCTTCGCATCGACCCCAAGAGCATCCGCAAGGCGTATCTGGAGGCGATCCAGGGTCACCTCGCCGAGATCCAGAAGATCACGCGGAGCATCGGGTTCGACCACCAGCTCGTGATCACCCACGATTGGCTCGGTCCGCCCATGGCGGCCTTCATGGCCCGGCGACTCGCGGGCATCAAACGGGGGAAGTTGGGTTGATCGCCGCCCTGCACAGCTTGAGCTCCGTCGCCGCGCCATCGCTGCGGGGGCGGACTCCATGACCTTTCTCCATATGGGTCTTTTCGCGGCAGGAATCGCGAGCATCACTATTCCTATTGCGGTGCATCTGCTCATGCGCCGCCGCCGCAAGCCCGTGCTCTGGGGCGCCATGCGCTTCGTGCTCGAGGCCTACCGGCGTCAGCGCCGCCGGCTGATGATCGAGCGCTGGCTTTTGCTCGCCACGCGCTGCGCCATCCTCGCGCTCGTCGCCATCGCGCTCGGGCGCCCACTTCTCGCTGGCTCGGCGGGGAGCGAGAGCGGCCGCACGATTGTCCTGCTCATCGATAACTCCCTCGCCGCCGGCGCCGCGGACCAGTCCGGCACCGCCCTCGAGCGCCACAAGGCCCTCGCGATCGCGATCCTCGGAACGCTCGGAGCATCGGCGAGCGGCCAGACCGATCGCGCGGCGCTCGTCGCCCTCGGCGGCCCGGCGCAGGAGATCGTGCTGCCACCCTCGAGCAACCTCGCGGAGATCACGCGCCTCGTCGGGCAGATCGAGCTCACTGATTCCCGCGCCGATCTTTCCGGTGCGCTCACGCGCGTCTCGTCGGCGCTCGAGGCCGATCCCGTTACCGCCCAGATGCTCGTCTCCGGCGCCGAAGCCGCCTCGCCTCGCGTCTTTGTGGTCGTACTCAGCGACTTCCTGGCGGGCAGCGCCGATCCCGCGGCGGCATTGCCGCGCCTGCCTCGCGGCGCCGCCCTTCTGGGTTCCGCTCCCGCCGGCCCGGGTTCGGCCCCGTCATTGAACGTCGCCATCACCGGCGTCGAGCCGGCCGGCCTCATCCTTCTGACAGGCGTCTCGTCAGAGGAATCCCAGGCCGGCCCCGATGCGCGTGTCCGCATCACGCTGCGGCGAAGCGGAGAGGAATCGGCGGGCGCCGGTGTTTCCACCATCCGGCTCCTCGCCCGTCACCTCGCCGATCGAAACGCTTCGAGCTCCGGTGCGCCCGCAGGCGCCGCCGCGCAGGAGACACGTGCCACCGCGCAGTGGGGACCAGGCGAAGAGGAAACGTCGATTTCGTTACAGCTGCCACCGCTGCCCCGCAGTACCGAGTCGTCCCCGCGCCGCACACTTGTGCTCACCGCGCGCATAGACAACGACGCCATCGAGGCCGACAACACGTTCGCGCGACCCATCGACGCTCGTTCGTCGCTCCGCGTTGGGGTGCTCGCGCCCCAGCAGTTCGGAGACCGTTCACGAGTAGACCAGCTCGACGCGGCGGAGTGGCTGCGCCTCGCGCTCTCTCCCACGACCGGGCCCGACTCTGGAGCCGCGAAGAGAGACGCTCGCGATAACCTGATTGAGTTCTCGTACCTCGACCTTGGTTCGCTGGATATTCCCCATCTCGCGGGGCTTGATGTTGTGATCGTGCCGCGACCGGACCTCGTGAGCCCTGGTGACGGCGCGGGCGAGGGAAGCGGAGGGGGCGAGGGCGGGTGGGATCGGCTCGGTTGGTTCCTGCGAGCTGGCGGGCTTGTGGTTGTCACGCCGCCCGCCGATCAAACCGTCCACACCTGGCCCGATGCGATGTCCGCCGCCTTCAACCTCGCCTGGAAACCCGCGCGCGAAACCGTCGTTCTCGACGAACCCGCGCAGCTTGTCGCCTCGCCCACCGACCTTGGCAATCTCCCCGACCTGCTCGGTCAGCTCCGCGCCGAACTGACCGAACTCACCCGACCCGTCCAGGTCACGCGCCTGCTCCCGGTGGTGCTCGATCCCGGCGCGCCGAGTGCTCCGTCGCCGACCGATGGAACGGCTCCCGAGCGCGGCGCAGCGCTCCTTTTTCTTGGCGACGGATCTCCATTCATTTACATCGATCGTCCGCAGCAGCGATCCGCCCCCGCTACCCCGGCGCCGCTTACGCCGTCGGCGGGCGGTGCCGGGGTGCTCATATACCTCGCGGCAGCCCCCGACATGGACTGGACCGATCTTCCCGCGAAGCCCCTGATGGTTCCGCTTATCCAGGAACTCGTTCGTCAAGGCGCCAGCGCCGCCCAAGGCGCTCGAACCGCCGTTGCGGGCCTCCCCATTCTCGCTCCTCCCCGCGCCGCTGAGCTCATCCAGATGTCCGGTGCATCAACCGGAGAAACCGCTGCGCGGGCCATCGCCGTCGATGCCTCCGGTTTCGCGTCCGAACCCATCCGTACATCCTCGCTCTGGTCCGTCACCGACGAGCGCGGCGCAGTCCGGGGTGCCTTGGCAGTGAACCCTGACCACCGTGCCGGCCGCGTCACCCCAAACGGCCTCACCGAACTTGAGCGCTGGCTCGCGGCGGCCGCCGCCGACGGCGCTGTCTCTTGGGTCCAGCCGTCTCAGCGCGATGCCGCAGATCCCTCACTCGGCTTCGCACTTCGCGTCGGCAACGCTGCGCCGCCAGTCTCACTCCCCTTCCTCGCCGCGGCACTGGGCCTCGCCCTCCTTGAAGTCTTGCTCGCCCGGCGCGCCAGCCACGCCGAGATCACCATGTCGCCCGCGCAAAGGGCCGCCGCATGAACGACGCCCTCCGCTGGCTCCTCAGCCTTGATCGCCTCGGGCTCGGCGACCCTGGTGTCGAACTGGCCCTGCAGCGCCCGATCCCCAGCTGGGGCTGGGCCATCGTCATGCTCGCGGCTCTGGTCGTCGGCTGGCTCGGTTACCGCCGCCTCGAAGGCCGCCGCCGCCCCCGCATCCTGCTCGCCATTTCCCGCGCCGCCCTCCTGCTGCTGCTGGCATTGCTCATCGCCGGGCCGCGCCTCGTGCGCCCGCAAGAAACCGAAGAGCGAGACTGGGTTATCGTGCTCGTCGACCGCTCCGCCTCCATGACCATCGCCGATGTGCGTTCCGGCTCGCCGGGCGCGCCCGTTTCAACCCGCGAGCAGCAGCTCAATGCCGCCCTTGAGCAAAGCTGGCCCATGTGGCGCGAGCTCGCCGACAGCCGCGTTGTCCTATGGATGGGGTTCGATGCCGCGGCGTACGACCTTATCGCCCGCGCATCCGACCCTTCAACGGCCGCCAACAACTCCGTCGATCACCCCGGCGCGCCGGGGCCACCGGAACTCGCAAGCCCCGTCGGCCGCCGAACCTCGCTCGGGCGGGCCCTCGAGCAAGCCCTCCGCCGCGCCGCTGGTCGTCCCCTTGCCGGTGTCGTAATCCTCAGCGACGGCCGCAGCAGTGACGGGCCCTCGCGAACGCTCCTTCGCCGGCTGGAGGCAGAGAAGGTTCCCGTCTTCACCGTCCCTCTCGGCAGCCCCATCGGGGTGCCCGATGTCGCGGTCGTCTCCACACAGGGGCCCGACGCGGCATTCGTCGACGACCTCGTTCCCATCCAGACCACCATTCGCTGGCGGAGTTTGCCTGAAGGACAGCGCATCGGCAAGGTTCAGTTGCTCGAGCGATCCACCGGCCTGGTTCTCGATGAGCAGGAGATCGCCCCCGAGCCCGCCGATCGTCCTTCCTCGCTCAGCCCCGAGCCGTCCCCTGCGATCCCCACCCCATCCCCTTCCCCCGACGCCACCGAGCGCACCCTCATCCTCACCGGTAGGGTCGGCAAAGAAGGCGCCGGACGCGGCGAGTGGGTCGTCCGTATCGTGCCCGACTCGAGCGACCTCATCGTGGAGAACAATCAGCTTCCGGTCGATCTCGACCTCGAGGACCGCCCTCTCCGCGTTCTCTACTTTGAGGGCTACCCCCGTTGGGAGTATCGGTACCTCAAAAACCTCCTCGTCCGCGAAGGCTCCATCCGCTCCGCCTCACTCATTCTCTCGGAAGGAAAGAGATTCGTTCAAGAGGGCGATGCCCCGATGCAAGTTCTGCCGAGCTCTCCGGAAGAGTGGCGCGAGTTTGACGTGATTGTCATCGGTGACGTCCACCCCGGCATGTTCTCCACGCAGCAGCTTGAGCAGCTCCGCGAGCATGTCGGGCAGCGCGGCGCCGGCCTTCTCTGGATTGGTGGCGAAGGCCCAACTCCCACCGCCTGGGCCGCTACGCCCCTCGCCGACCTCCTCCCATTCTCACTCGCGCCCGAGTCCAGAGACCTCCCCGGCGAGCCCCTCAAAGCCGTCGCAGCCTGGGACCGCCCCGTCGTCATGGCACCCGCGCCCGCGGCCGAGCAGTTTGGCGTCATGCGCCTCGCCGACGAACTCGAGAACAACTCCTGGTGGCCCGCCGAGCTCGGCGAGCACGAGACCGGCTGGTCACGCCTCCTGTGGGCGCAGCGACTGGCCCCATCCATCCTCAAGCCCGCGACCGAGGTGCTCGCCGTCGCCCGCGCCGAGGGCGGCGATGGTTCGATCGCGCCGATCGAGGCCCCCCTGGTCGTGACCATGCGCTTCGGAGCCGGCCGCGTCCTCTACGTCGGAACCGACGAGACGTGGCGCTGGCGATTCGGCCGCGGCGAGCGCCTCCCGGAACGCTTCTGGCTCCAGATGGTCCGCATGCTCGGGCGCGAGAGCCTTACGCGCGCCGGCAAGGCCGCCCGTCTTGTCCTTTCCCCGCAGCGCGCCCAGGTTGATCAGCCCGTCCAGGTGCTCGTTGAACTCCTCGATCAGCGTCTCATCGATCGCGACGCCCGTTCCCTTCGCGCCCGCATCATCCCGCTCGATCCCGCCGCCGAGCAGCCGGTTGAGGAAGCCTCGCTCACTCCCGAATCCGCGAGCGGCCAGACCTCCGTGAACTCGGGCGTCCGCCGCTATACCTCGGTGTACATCGCCTCTCGCAGCGGGCGCTATCGTGTTGAGGTCACCGATCCGGCCCTCGACGGTGAGCGACTCGCCGCGGAGATCGAAATCTGGCTGCCGGATGACGAGCTGCTCCGTCCTGATACCGACCACGCCATGCTCGCGGAACTCAGCCGCGCCACCGAGGGCGCCGTTCTCGCACCCGATGCTCTTGCATCGGTCCGTGAACTTTTGCCGAACCGCAGAGTGCGTCTCATCGGTACACCTGAGGAGGAAACCCTCTGGGATACGCCCTTGGCCCTCATCCTCGTCGTCCTGCTCCTCACCTTCGAATGGGTGGTGCGCCGCGTGGTCAGGCTCGCGTAGAGCCCAGGTTCGTGCGCCCTGCGTACAGGCCACCAGCAGGACGCCGGTCTAATGATTGGGTCGAGTCGGCGTTCTGATAATTGCCCCGCCAGACCCCTCTAGACAAACCGACCCCTGAGTTTCGGCCGATGATTGTGGAGCGGAAACAGCATGCCCACGACCGCACCCACGACGCCCCCCCTGCCGCCGAAGTACACGACGATGAGCGACGCCGACCTCGCCGCGGCGATCCGCGCGCGGAAGGCCGAGCTCGGCAGCAAGGTCATC
>JACMLW010000097.1 GCA_014379385.1 Phycisphaerales bacterium | reverse complement strand
GGGTTTTTCAAGAGCTGAACCAGGGTTCGGAGGGACTCGACCTGGGCCTCGAGCAGGACGGCGTTGTAGGTGGCGATGATTTCGAGCATGGTGGACTCCGGTACGGGGTGTAGATGGGTGTAGTTTTGCATAAGTTTGGAATCCGTCAAGTGATTGGTATGAATTTTTGTAGGGTACAAGAGTTCGAAGTGTGTGGCGCTTCCTAAGTGGATGAGCCGCAGGAGTTTGAGCAAGACCTGTATATTGACCGAGCCGGCTGAAAGCGGGCTGGAAGAAGGGGCTTGTCGAAGAGGGCGACGGTGCGAGCAGAAATCGGCTCGCGCGCCATCGCGGTGGGAACTGGGCCTCGCTCGCGCTTCGGGCTCGGATGGGTGCGCGGAACGGCAGAGTGCGCACAGTCGGGGCGACTGTGCCACCAGGACTCTGTGCCACTCGAACTCGCTAGCGCGCGAACTCGACGGCGCGGGTCTCGCGCAGGACGGTGACGCGGATCTCGCCGGGGAAGGTCATTTCTTCGCTGACGCGCTTGGCGATGTTGTACGCGACGGTGTGGGCCTCATCATCGGTGATGCGGCGGGCATCGACCATGACGCGGACCTCGCGCCCGGCCTGGATGGCGTAGGCCTCGGTGACGCCGGGCTGCTGGAGCGCGATGTCCTGGAGCTCGTTGAGGCGCTGGATGTATTTCTCCATGCTCTCGCGGCGGGCGCCGGGGCGGGCCGAGGAGACGGCGTCGGCGGCCATGATGATGGGCGTGTAGAAGCTGGTGGAGGGGATGTCGGCGTGGTGGCCGCCGATGACATTGAGGATGGGCTCGCGCTCGCCGTACTGCTTGGCGAAGTCCATGCCGCTCTTGGGGTGGCCGCCCTCCCTCTCGTGGTCCATGGCCTTGCCGATGTCGTGGAGGAAGCCGGCGCGCCGGGCGATGGCGCCGTCGAGCCCGAGCTGCTCGGCGATGATCTGGGAAAGGAAGGCGACCTCGACGCTGTGGCGCAGGACGTTCTGGCCGTAGCTGGTGCGGAAGGAGAGCTTGCCCATGGCCTCGACGATCTTGGGGTGGACGCCGCGGAGGTTGACCTCCATGATGGCTTCCTTGCCGGACTTGAGGACGCGCTCGTCCATCTCGGACTTGACCTTCTCGACAACCTCCTCGATGCGTGAGGGGTGCATGCGGCCATCGGCGATGAGGCGGTTGAGGGACTCGACGGCGACGGCCTGGCGGATCTTGTCGAAGCAGGAGACGACGATGACGCCGGGGGTGTCGTCGACGATGATGTCGACGCCGGTGGCCTTCTCGATGGCGCGGATGTTGCGGCCCTCGCGCCCGATGATGCGGCCCTTCATGTCATCGGAGGGGATGGGGACGGCGCGGACGGTGCTCTCGGCGGTGTGCTCGGTGGCGTAGCGCTGGATGGCCATCAGGGTGATCTCCTGGGCCTTCTTCTTGGCCTCGGCCCCCGCCTCGTCGGTGAGCTTGTGGACGACCTTGGCGAGGTCGAGGCGGACGTCCTCCTCCACACGCTGGAGGAGCTCCTGCTTGGCCTCGTCGAGCGTCATGCGGGCCAGCTCGGTGAGGAGCAGCTTCTGTTGATCAAGGGTCTGGTCGAGTTCGTCCTGCTTCTGGGCAACCTGCTGTTCGCGGGCCTTGAGTGACTCTCCGGTCCGGGTGACCTGCTCTTCCTTGGTGGTCAGTGATTCGAGTTTTTTATCCAGCAGGTCCTCGCGCTTGGAGAGCCGGCGCTCGGTCTCGCGGATCTCGCGCCGGACCGATTCGGTTTCGGACTCGAACTTCTCTTTGCGGTCGAGGCTGGATTTCTCGGCCTCGAGCATGGCTTTTTCGGACAGGGTTTGGGCTTCGGCGCGGGCGCGCGTGAGGATCGACGCTGACTCGGCCTTGGCGGTCGCGATCGACTGTCCCGTCATACGCCGAACAATGAAGGCACCGATGGCGCCGCCAACCAGGAGTGCCGCGAGACCAACGGCGGCCAGCATCGCCGATTCAGCCGCGAGGACCAGAACGAACTGTGACATGGCGAGGTCCCTTCGCACCCGTGGCGCGCGCTGGCGCCACGGGCAAGGGCCCTTCTGCAACGATGGTCAACCCCGGGCCGCGCGATCGCGGCCGGCGGACGACCTACACCGGATCAGGCCAAGACAAGTCGCTGGATGCGTACACGGTCTGGAATGAGCGCGAGAGCGAATGCCCGCCACGGTGGCGGCGGCCGAAGAGCCGTCTGGCGAATCCAAGCACGTGGTGTTCGAACCTGAGTGTCTCCTGAGGGAATGTTCGAAACGGTCAGCGATTCGGCGACTGCTTGCTTGATCTATCGCCCATCGAGGGGTGAGCCGCGATGAACGGGCCGGGTTGCTGTCGCTATGCAGCGACAGACCGCGACCTGGAACGGCGTCTGCTCGTGCGCAGAGGAGCCGATGAACGGAAGCCCGGTGAACCCGGGCCGAGAGCATCCGAACCCAACGTCCGGACAGGCCAATTACAACGAGTTGTTTAGGGTTCGTCAAGAGCGGTCGAAAAGATTGGAGAATGTTCGTATAGAGTGCGGCGGTAGGTGATAGCGATCGGTACACTCGCGACTGGGTGATTCGGCCCCATTTCAAGAGAGGATGCGCATGAGGTTTTGCCGCGGACTAGCGATTGTCGGGAGTGCAGGTGTGCTGGGGCTCGGGAGCGCGGTGGGTGGGTGCGCTTCGAGCAAGCAGCTGGCGATCGAGACGGGCGCGGCGGCGCCGCCGTGGGCCGCGGGCACGGTGGTGGTGATCGAGGGTGGAGGGGACGTGGTGGTGTGGGTGGATCCCGCGGCGAGCGAAGTGACGTACTCGGGGCGGGTTGGGCCGCGGGGTTCGGAGCGGGGCGACCTGCTCGCGACGGCGAGCGCGGAGTGGAGGGCGCTCGGGGGCGGCACGCAGGCGATGGTGATCGCGGCGCGGCCCGAACAGAGTTGGGATGCCGCGAGGGTGACGCTCAATGTGACGGTGCCGAGCGGCGCTGAACTGAACATCACGAACCAGGGCGGCGTGGTTGAGGTGAACGGCGCCGATGGCCCGCTGACCGTCGTCAACGGGCCGGCCGGCGGGGAGGATGGGAGCATCTACGTTCGCACGGCGGACGCGATGGCGCACGAAGTGTCGCTGACCACGACGAGGGGCAATGTGAACTACCAGGTGCGGACGAACATCACCGGGAGCTTCGACCTCCGTGCGCCCAATGGGAGCGCGATTGTCTCGGCGCCGTTGACGCGGATGACCGGGGGCGGATCGCCCGATGGGAAGGCCGCGGCGATGGTGGCGAACCAAGGCACGAACCGCGTGGTGCTCAGGAGCGACGATGGCAATGTGCTGCTGCGGGTGATGTCGGACCCGATGTCGTACCGGACGGCGCACCCGTAAGAGGGCGCCAGGCATAACGCGTGGATCGCAGAGAAAGGAAGGGCCGGATCAGGAGAGGGGAGTGTGTTTGTGAGCTGGTGGCGAGCGGACACGTCTTGGCTAGGCGGCGCGGCGGAGCTGCTGGCCTGACTGAAGACGGTTGATGTAGGCGGTGAAGACGTCGAGCACGAAGGCCTTGTGGGCGGGGTGGAAGGCAAACTCGAAGGCCATGCCGGCGTACAGGTTTTGCGATGAGTCCAGGTGGGTGTGGGCGATACGGGCGGTGACTGTGACCGGGATGGGGATCTCGGGGGTGAGCTCAACAGCAAGCCAGAGATGCGGCCGACGCTCGGCGGAGGCGGCGTCTTCGTGCGCGATGCGCAGGCCGAGGCCGCCGCCGGAGAGGTTGACGAGTTTGGCGGGGAACTTGGGGGCGACGTCCGGAACGAGGATCGCGTCGGGGTCGAAGGCCGGTGCGTGCTGGGGGTTGGTGCTCAGGTTGCCGGTCAGCTCGAGGATGCGGAGACGGTTGGCGGTCTCGGCGGCGATAGCGCTGGTAGGGACGAGCAGGGGCCAGCAGGTGACGGTCGGCAGGTGCAGATCGGCGGTGGAGGTGCGGTAGAAGTTGCGGCGGGTGCAGCGCTCCATCGAGGCGGGCATGGAGAGGACCAGCTCGCGAGCGTTCGAGCCCGGGCCGGGCCGACCGGGGCGGTTGCTGAGCACGGTGGTGTGGAACATCCAGCGGTTCTGACCGATGGTCATCGCGCCGATGAGGGTGATGCCGGACTGGAGGTCGATGGACTTGCCGAACGCCGCGGGCGGCTCGACGACGATGTGCTTGTCGGTGAGGCCGAGAACGCGGACACGCCAGACGACGTCGGAGGCCTCGTTGGGTGAGCCGGGGGCGTCGGGATGAGCGGGCTGGTCCGGGCGCTGGATGGAGATCTCGATGGCGCCGCTGCGTTCGTAGATCTTGCGGAGGCAATCGGCCCAGTGCTCGGTGCGTGAACGTGAGGCTGGCACGGTTCTTCCTGTCGTGGAGAGGTGACCGACGGCCGAAACCGGACGGCGGCAAAAGAAGGATCGGGCGGGGAGCGCGCCGGCTTGACGATGAGACGTGCGAAGAGGGCCGGGGCGCGGCTGTTGGGGGTGCAGGAAGTGGTTATCGAACCTCGGTGGGCCCAGGCGCGCGGGTGCGGCGGGATCGGGCGGCGAGGTGGTGAGAGAGGTCGGCGAGCAGCTCGCGTGCTTCTCGATCAGCCTGGGCGGAGAGGGGGCGGTGCCCAAAGCGCACTGAGTAGTAGTGCTCGGTGAGCTTGGCGAGCGAGGAGCTC
>JACMLW010000096.1 GCA_014379385.1 Phycisphaerales bacterium | reverse complement strand
GCTCCAGTGGCCGACTTTCTCTCCGCCGCGCACACAACTGGGCGGAACCGCGCCCCGAATGGGGGCAAGCCGGCTGTGCCGCCTTCATCGCCGCGCCGCGCGGTTTCACGCGCGGGGTGGACCTGGGCGGGCGCGCCTTCCTTCACTCCTACGACTGGCGGCGGGATGCGGGCTTCGCCACGCTGGAGCTGATCCTGACCGCCCCGGTCGTCGTGGCGAGTTGGATCAGCCTGCAATACTTCGGCTCGGCGGTGGCGCCCGAGGTGTTCGGGGCGGGCAACAAGCTCCTCCACAACGTGGTGGGCGGCTTCGGCGTCGTCGAGGGCAATGGCGGCACCCTGCGCGCCGGCCTGCCTTGGCAGGCGGTGCATGACGGGGCAGGGCTGGTGCATGAACCGCTGCGACTGTCGGTGCTGATCGAGGCGCCGCAGGCGGCGATCGCCGCCATCCTCGCCCGGCACGACGCGGTGCGGGCGCTGTTCGACAATGGCTGGCTGCACCTCCTCGTGCTGGAGGAGGGGCGGGTCGCCGCGCGCTATCGGCCCGGTTGTTCCTGGGACACCGGCGAGGATCTGCGGGCGGCCGCCTGATGCGAAGCCAACGGATTTCGTCACAGATTTCATCGCAACCTCGCTCTGGGCGAACACCGCTCACAAGCCGCACGAGAGGCCACCGCTCATGCCGATGAACGCGAGCAACCTGCCGCCACGCCTGGCCCAGCTCGAGGCAGAGGGCATCAGCATCATCCGGGAGGTTGCGGCCAGCTTCCGCAACCCCGTGCTGCTCTATTCCATCGGCAAGGACAGCACGGTGGTGCTGCATCTCGCGATGAAGGCGTTCTTCCCGGGCAAGCCGCCCTTTCCGCTGATGCACATCGCCACGGGTTGGGATTTTCGCGAAATGCTGGAGTTCCGGGAGCGACGGATCGCCGAGCTTGGGCTCAAGCTGATCGTGCACAGCAACCCGGAAGGGATCGCCCGCGGCATCGGGCCGATCAGCCACGGTTCCGCCGTGCACATGCAGGTCAACGCGGTCGAGGCGCTCAAGCAGGGCCTGAGCGAGCACCAGTTCGACGCGGCGATCGGCGGCGCCCGCCGCGACGAGGAGAAGAGCCGGGCGAAGGAGCGCATCTTCAGCTTCCGCGACCAGAACCACTCCTGGGAGCCGCGGCAGCAGCGGCCGGAGCTGTGGAACCTGTTCAACACACGGGTGAAGCAGGGCGAGAGCATCCGCGCCTTCCCGATCTCCAACTGGACCGAGTTCGATGTGTGGGACTACATCCGTGCGGAGAACAACCCGATCGTGCCGCTCTACCTCTCGGCGCCGCGCCCGGTGGTGCGGCGCAGCGGCCAGCTCATCATGGTCGACGACGCGCGGCTGCCGCTCGAGCCCGGCGAGGTGGTGGAGACCAAGGTGGTGCGGTTCCGGACCATGGGCTGCTATCCGCTGACCGGCGCGACCGAGAGCGACGCCACGACGCTCGACCAGGTGATCGCCGAGACGCGCGCCTCCCGCACGTCCGAGCGCGACGGCCGACTGATCGACAAGGACGACGAGGCCTCGATGGAGAAGAAGAAGCGCGACGGGTACTTCTGACCCGAGCCTCCTTGTATACTTTTCAGCGGGACAGTGCACCGTGCTTGGATTTAATCTTCAGGCTGGATATTGCCGCCCTAAACATAGACGCCGCTCGTGAAGTCTGGATGGCGGCTCGCGACGAACATAAGGCGGCAAACGCCTGAGCGTTCGATAATTCTTGAATCCGGTCATTTAATTCCCGCGCCTGCTTCAGCCGCTAATCGACCCGAGACAGGCGCCGAAGGCCGCCGGGTCAAGCAGCCGGAAGGGGCCGCTGAAGGTATCGTAGCTCGGCAAACCACCCTCCAGCTTAAGGAACTCGCGAAACAGCGGCTCCCGGTCGCGCGCAAAGTCGGCGAAGTCGACGCAACTCTCGGCCCGGCACACCGAGGCGACCAGCGCGATAGTCACGATCTCGATCAGGTCGTGTCGCGTGGCGTTGGCGGTCCGCAGATCCGGCAACTCGGCGAAGCACGGGGCCAACCAGCCCATCGGACCGCCTCCAACCCAGGGGACGATACAAGAAACGATGCCGCCGCGCTGCGGGGAGACCTCATTCCGTCACTTGCGATGCCCATGCTGCTGGGGCTGATCTTGGCCGCCGCCGCGCTCCCCTGCCTGCTCGCCCGGGCGGGGCT
>JACMLW010000011.1 GCA_014379385.1 Phycisphaerales bacterium | reverse complement strand
TGGGCGACGGCGCGGGCGGTCTCGATCGTGGCGCGCCGAAGACGGACGACGCCCCCCTCCATCATTCTCCGGCTGCGAGTGAGGCCGAGCGCGTCGATCGGACCGAAGGCATTGCGCGCGGTGTAATAGCGGGTCCAGGTCTGCACCCGATCGAACGTGGGATGCGCGGCGACGGAGCGGGGGACGGCCAGGGCGTGCGTGCCGGTACGCTGCGAGAGTCGCAGGCACCAGAGCACATCGTCGCCGTTGATGAAGACATCGGGGAAGCCGCCGCAGGACCGCACGGTGTCGGCGCGCACGAGCGCGCAGCACGCGGCGACGTATTGGCACCGGATTGGGAGGTCGAGGCCGGATACGCCGCGGGCGACGGGCTCGAAGGCTCCGGAGCGGGGGTTGATTCTGCCGCCGAGCTCGAAAATGGGCTCGCCGATCGCCGGGGCGATTGCGGAACCGGCGATGAAGGCGTGCGGATCGCAACGGAGCGACTCGATGAGCGGCGTCAGCGTTCGGGGGCCGATGCGAGCATCGGAATCAATCAGCCAGATGAGGTCGAGCGAAGTCGCGTCGCCGTCTGAGGGGGATTCGAGAGTTACGCCCGTGGGGGCAGGAGGATCGGGCCATCCGGCGCGGATCGGCTCGGGGCCGGGATCGCCGGCGAACACGTCGAGCGCGGCGGCCATCCCGGCGTTGTACCCGCCGCTGCCCCCGGTGTTGGTTTCGAGGCGAACGAGGGAGATGTTGAGCGCGCGGCCGGGACTGGGGGAGGGGAGCGAGAGTGCGGGCTGGGAGCAGTTGTCAACCACGATGATGCGGAGCGAGGTTGTGCTCGCGGCGTCATCGGTGACGGTTTGCTCGAGGCGGGCCAGATCGCCCAGGACGTTCTCGAGATCAACTTGGCGGTTGTAGCAGGGGATGACAGCGATCACCCGGGCTTCGCCCAGCGGCGCGCCGGCACTGATCGAACGAGCGGAACGGGTGCGAGCATCAAGGGGGGTGGAAGTTGGGCATGGCGATGGACTTGCAGCGGGTAACGGCTGCGGGGGTGCGGGCATTGCGCCCTTCACGGCCTGCTCGCGTTCATCAAGACCGGTGTTCATCACGCCGCTTCGACTGTAGACGCGGTGCGGATAGGGCCACGTTCCGATGCCCTGTCTTGGCGGTCGCGAACGCGGGCACGTAGACTACACCTGATGCCGGTGGATCGGACCCCGGTTCGTCCCATTGGCGGGACGGCGAGTTGTGAATGATACTTGAACGAACCGTGCCCACGGTTCATTAGGAGAGTGCGCCGATGACGTTGCGCCATGACGACACCGTGCAGTTTAATGGGAGAGAGTTCTTCGAGCGGTTGGAGGGCCGGACGCTGCTGGGAGGCGACCCGTTCCCGCTGCTGACCGACCTCGAGAACGCGAACGACACGGTCGTCCGCATCGAGACGAGCATGGGGGTGATCGACATCGAGATGTTCGACGGCAATCCGGCGACTGATGCGCCGATCACGGTTGCGAACTTCCTTGATTACGTGCGGGACGGCGACTGGGACGAGACATTCTTCCACCGCTTGGTAAGCGGGTTCGTGCTGCAGGGTGGGGGCTTCCGGTACGAGGACACGCCGCCGGGGATCACGCAGGTGCCCCAGGAGGCGACGATCCAGAACGAGTTCTCACGCACCAACGCGGAGCGCACGCTCGCGATGGCGAAGCTCGGGGGTGACCCCAACTCGGCGACGAGCCAGTGGTTCTTCAATCTTGCGAACAACGCGGGGACGCCGCCCAACGGGCTTGACTTTCAGAACGGCGGGTTCACGGTCTTCGCGCGGGTGGTCAACGACGCCTCGTGGGGCGTGGTGCAGCAGATCGCGGGGCTGCAGGTCCGCAACTTCACGGCGACGACCGGCTTCAACGGGCAGTTCGCGGGCAACTTCCAGTCCGTGCCGGTGGTCTCGGGCTTCAACTCCGGGGACGGCGTGCAGGAGTCGGAGGTGATCCGGATCCTCGATATCGAGGTGATCAAGGCCAAGGACTCGCAGCTCTTCTTTGAGGACAAGTTCTTCTATCCCGAGGGCTTTGCGGGCTCGACGATCAACGAGTTCCTCCCGATCGGCAACCCGAACAACGAGACTGTTTATTTCCAGGTGATCGCCCGATCCGAGGTTGCCCAGGGCACGACCTGGTTCCGCGACCGCGTGATCAACTTCGGGGTGATCGCCGCGAATACACGGGGCGGCATCACTATCTCGCAGTTCGGCGCGGGCGGCGCACCGGGCATCAACGACCTGCTGCCGCAGGGCGTTCCGTACTCCCTGGAGGTTCACGCGACGCGCCCGCTGAGTGTCAACCTGAGCCACTACGACTTCGGCACCTCCACGGGCGAGGCGTTCACCACTTCGCCCGCGACCACGTGGACGTTCGCGGAGGCGAGGAAGAACTCCAGCGGGGACAACATCTTCGACTTCCTTGTGTGGCAGAACATGAACGATGTGGCGGCGAACGTGACGATCACGTTCTTCTTCGAGACCAACCTGCCGGTCGCGACCTCCGTTCGCACGGAGATGAACCGGCGCGGCGGGCTGAACATCGACCAACTGGGGACGTTGCCCGATGGGGTGTCGTCCATCCAGATCACGTCCGACCAGCCGATTGTCGCGGCGATCACGCACTTCAACAGCTCGGGCGACCAGACGGGCTCGACGTCGCTGGGCGTTGCGGGCAACGCGTCGAACGTGGGCGTGGTGGCGCTGGCGAGCGACGGGGCACTCGTGGGCCAGACCATCAGTTTCCTCAACAGCAACTCGATCGCGGCGGTGGTGAGCTTCACGCTCTCGTTCAACACGGGCAATGACCTGGAGTTGCCGGCCAGCCTGATCATCCCCCCGCAGAGCCGCGGCACGTTTGATTTCGGGAACGTGGCGCAGGTGCAGGACGAGCGGCGCTTCAGCGTGCGGTATTCATCGAACGCGGCGGTGTGGGGGGAGGTGAGCCACACGCAGTACGGGGACGAGGTGGCGTACCCGGTGCCGACGCTTGCCTCAACGGTGTGGCAGTTCGCGGAGGGGTTCATGGATCCATCACGGGCGGGGGTGGACCTGCGCGAGACGGTCAGTATCTACAACCCCAACTTCGCGGGGTTCGGCGACCCGCCTGCGGCGGCCAATATCAGCGTGCGCTTCATGTACTCGGACGGGTTCGTGCTTACGGAGTCGTTCAGCATCGCCGGCGGCGGGCGGCGCGACTTGGACCTGCACAACCTTGCGTCGATCCTGGACCAGGGCAACAACCACGCCCGGTTCTTCTACAGCGTTGAGGTGTCGTCGAACATCCCGGTGGTGGCGCAGATGTGGCACTACGACCTCACGCTGGGCAACCTTCAGCCCTCGGGCGGGTTCGGCACGCTGGGCACCCCGACAGGCACGACGGTGCGGTTGGACGCGTAGGAAGGGGACGGGGACAGGAACCAGCGGGCAGGTTTCAGCAAGAGCACGCAGAGAGTCGAGAGCGAACCCCGGCGACGAGCCGGGTTTTTTTTGGATCGGACGAGGAGGGAGGGGACAGCAGGCAGCAGGCGCGGGGACCGGGGATCGCTTAGGACCAATACTCGAGCGATCGGTCACGCGATGTCACCAGGGATCACACTCCGCGCTTCAGGATGCGCATCAGTCCCCGCGCCGGCGCTGAGAGTGGGCGAGGGAGGCTGTCCATAATCGAATGGATCTTGCGGGACAGCCGGACGGCCGGTTTGGCCTCGTACTGGGAGTGCAGGCGGCGCAGCTCCTCGTCGAGGCGGGCGGTTTGCGCCGTCGACGATTCGGCGCGGGCCACGGCGGCCGAGAGTTCGTGGCGGGCCGAGTCGCGCTCGCGCACCAGGTCGGCGCACCAGCGGCGCAGGTCGCGGATTGGGATGGCGTCGAGGTTCTCATCGAGCCAGGTGCCGTCGCAGCGGTGGAGGAGCTGGTTGGCGCGCTGCACGAGCTCGAGCGCGTGGCGCTTGTAGAACTCGCGGTGCTGGTCGATGATGCGTGCATAGAGCTCGTCGTGGATCTTGACGGCCTGATGGATCATGGTCTCGTGGCTGTGGCGGCGCCAGACGTAGGTAGGGGCGCGGAGGCGCACGCCGCGCCAGCCGCGCTCCGCGAACTTAAGCCAGAAATCCCAGTCCTCGTAGCCGTGTCGCATGGAGGGGGTGTAGCCGCCGACGGCCTCAAACCGCTCGCGTCGGGCGAGAGCTGTGGGGGCGTGGAGGTTGGTGATGCCGAGGAGGATGGGATCCCAGTCGGGGACTTCCCAGGTGCCGTGGCCGAGTTCGGAGAGAACCTGCTGCCCATAGGCGTGCGAGATATCGCCGCCGCGCCCGGCGGATTCCTCGGTGCGGATGATGGCGGCGAGGTCTCGGACGCACGTGGGGAGGAGGTGATCGTCGGCGTCGAGGAAGAGAAGGAACTCGGTGGAAGCGCCGGCGGCCCCGGCATTGCGGGCGCAGGCGAGGCCGGCGTTGGTCTGGTGAATGACGCGGAGGTGGCCGGCGGCACCCGGCAGGCGAAGGCAGGCATCGCAGGCGTCGGCCGTCGACGCATCGGTGGAGCCGTCGTTGACGATGACGACGTGGACGGTGGCGTCCTGCTGTTCAAGGGCCGATCGCGCGGCGTCGGTGACGAATCTGCCGTAGTTGAAGCAGGGGATGATAATCGTGACCGCGGACGGACTGCGGAAGGTGGCGTGGTCTTGCGGCGCGGCGGGCGGCGGCGGGGTAGTGGGGTGGTGTCGCGGATCCATGGCTGGAGGCTGAGACGTGCGGCGCCGTGGTCGATGGCTGAGGGCGCCGAGGTGGGGCCGTCCGGGAGGTTTCAGGATATCGCGCGGCCCGCTGTACCGGAGCGGCTGGGGTGCTGATACTTCCCCTCGATGGGCGGATTCTGGAGTTTCGCGAGACGCATGTTGAGGCAACCGGGCCTGCTTGGCCTGGCGCTGCTGTTCGCGGCGTTCTCGGCCGGGGGACTTGGGGCGGGGCTGCTGGGCATCAAGCCGATCCTCGACAACGTGCTGGGCCAGCATCGCAACCTCGCGGACATGGCCAACCAGGCGAACATGGACGGGGCGCTCCCGTTTCGGGTTCCGGTCTGGGCGATCAAGCTGCTGCCCGGCGACCGGTTTGACACGGTGCTCTGGCTGATGATCGGGCTTGGGTTCCTGACCTCGCTGGGCGCGGTGGCGAACTTCATGCACTCGTACTTCTCGCTCACGGTGGTGAGCCGGACGGTGGCGGACGTGCGGCGCGAGGCGTTCCGGCACGTGGTGCAGCTCCCGCTGAAGACTGTGCTCGCATCAGGGCAGCCGGGGGGACTGCCGGGGGTTCCCGCGGTCTCGACGGGCGCGTACACGGGGGGCGCGACCGACGCCATCAGCCGGATCGTGTACGACAGCGCGACGCTGGGGTCGGGGCTGTCGGCGCTGCTCTCGCGCGGGGTGGCGCAGACAACCAAGGGGGCGGCCGCGCTGATTACGGCGTTCGTGCTCGACTGGCGTCTGGCGATGATCGCGCTGACGGTGGCGCCGGTGCTGGCGGCGGTGATCCGGAAGCTGGGCAAGCGGATCAAGCGGGCGTCGCGCTCGGCGCTGGAGGGGCAGGCCTCGATGTACCGGGCCTCGAGCGAGGCACTGGCGGGGCTGCGCGTGGTGAAGGTGAGCACAACGGAGAACGCGGAGGTGGCGCGCTTCCGCAGGATCAACGACCAGGTGGTGCGGCAGGAGTTGCGGGCCCGCACGGCCCGCGCGCTGGCGAGCCCGCTGGTGGAGACCCTGTCGCTCATCGTCATCGGCACGCTCGTGATGATCGCCGCCAAGCAGATCATCAAGGGCGATCTGCTGGCGGGGGACTTCCTGCTGGTGCTGGGCGCGCTCGGATTCGCGGGGGCGCAGCTCAAGCCGCTGACAGGGATTCTTAACGACATCCAGCAGGCCTCGGCCGCGGCGGATCGGCTGGGGCAACTGCTCGGGCTGGCGCGCGAACCGGGGCACGAGCGGGGGCTGCCGAGGTTGGCGCGGCACTCGCGCAGCATCGAGTTCCGCAACGTGACGTTCACGTATCCGGGGGCGCACGCGCCGTCGATCCAGAACGTGTCGCTGACGATCCCGCACGGGCAGGCGGTGGCGTTTGTGGGGCCGAATGGGTCCGGGAAGACGACGCTGCTGTCGCTGGTGCCGCGGCTGTTTGATCCCGACAGCTCGGCGCCGAGCGATGGGGTGTTCATTGATGGGCAGGACATCCGGCGCTTCGGCGTGCGGAGCGTGCGGCGGCAGATGGGGGTGGTGACGCAGGAGACCGTGCTGTTCCACGGGCCGATCGGCGCGAATATTTCGTACGGGACGCCGCTGGCGACCGAGGCGCAGGTGCGCGAGGCGGCGCGCCGGGCGCGGGCGGAGGAGTTCATCCTGGCGCGCCCGAGCGGGTACGGCACGGTGCTGGGCGAGAGCGGGGCCGGGCTTTCAGGCGGGCAGCGTCAGCGGCTGGCGATCGCGCGGGCGATCCTGCGCGACCCGGCGATTCTGATACTGGATGAGGCGACGAGCATGATCGACGCCGACTCGGAGTCGAAGATTGCCGAGGCGCTGGCGGATTTCAGCCGCGGGCGCACGTGCCTGGTGGTGGCGCACCGGCTCTCGACGGTGATGAACGCGGACCGGATCATCGTGATGGACGAGGGGCGGATCGTGGACGACGGCCGGCACGACGAGTTGCTGGCACGCTGCGAGGTGTACCGGATGATCGCGCGGAGCCAGCTTTTCCGGCGCGAGGCGGGAGATGATGGCATGTCGAGCGCGCCCGCGGCGTGAGTGGGCACTGCAAGAAATATCAGCGTCGAGGGGTGGTGGCGCGCCGGAGCCGGTCCCAGATCGCGGACCAGACCGCGCCTTGTGTGGGCGGCGTTTCGACCGCGATGAACGCGGCGTTCAGGGAGTCCGCCTCGCGCAGGGCGGCGTAGAGACGGGCGGCGTAGAGGTCCGCGGTGCGGGGCATTTGGATCATGGTCGCGATCGCGGGGGCCGATGGGGGTAAAGAGAATGCAAGCAGGGCGGCGCGGGGTTCTTCGGCGGCGATTCGCGCCGCCTCGCACGCAACCACGATCCTGGCGGGCGTTCGCGGCGCGTAATGAGATTCAAGGAGCCCGGGGCTCCGCAGCGGGCGGTCGTGGTGTCCATCAGCCGGGCCGGCAACAGTGCGCCCAAGGACGGCGCTGATCTGTTCGGCGCTGACGATCCCCGGCCGAAGAACGCGGGCGCCGGCGTCGCGTTCCGTGCTCTCTTCTCCCAGGAAGACAACCGTTGATTCGATTCCGGTGATACATGGCCCGCCATCGAGCACCATGACCTCGCCATCGGAGAACTCGGAGCGGACGTGCTCCGCCGTCGTCGGCGATACGCCCCCGGACCGGTTCGCGCTTGGGCCGACCAGAGGTGCCCCAAAGGCGAACAGCAGCGCGAGCGCCACGGGATGGTCGGGGCAGCGCACCGCCACGGTGGCGGCTGAATCCCGCGGACCGCCAACGACTTCGGACGGCACAATCGCGGCGGCGTGGAGCACGATCGAGAGCGGCCCGGGCCAGAAGGCGCGCGCCAGCAACTGGGCGTCGTCGGGCCACTCGCGCACCACCCGCCGGGCCATCGCGTCACCGGTGACGTGAACGATCAGCGGGTTGTGGACGGGGCGACTCTTGAGTTCAAAGACGCGCCGCACCGCCGCGGCGCTCAGGGCGTCGGCCCCAAGGCCGTACACGGTCTCGGTGGGGAATGCGACGATCCCGCCGTCACGCAGCTTGGCCGCGGCTTGCTGAACGACCAATGGGTTCGGGGGCTCCATTGCCATAGCCCATTGAAGCGCTGTCGAGTTCAATCAGCGGATCGTGCCAACCGGTTCGCGGGCAATGCGAGAGGCGAGGCTCGCGTCTATAAAGATAGCAACATAATACTTGACAGATACCGACCTCATCGCGAAACTCATTGGCGCCGCGACGGTACACCATCGGTCCCACCTACGAAAGAAGAAGGAGAGCACCATGCCCGCGAAGGCTATTCCCGAGGGATTCACGTCCATCACGCCGCACCTGATTATCAAGGGGGCCGCGAAGGCCCTGGATTTCTACAAGAAGGCGTTCGGCGCCGAGGAAGTCATGCGCTTGGCGTGCGACCAAACGGGCGCACTTATGCACGCCGAGATCCGGATCGGCAACGCGGTGGTCATGCTGGCCGACGAGTTCCCTTCGATGGGCGCGATCTCGCCCTCAACCCTTGGTGGTTCGGGGGTAACGATCCATCTTTATGTGCAGGACGTGGACGCCGCGTTCAAGAAGGCGGTCGCGGCGGGCGCAACGGGCGTGATGCCCCCGATGGACATGTTCTGGGGTGATCGGTACAGCAAGGTCACCGACCCATTCGGCCACACCTGGTCGATCGCGACGCACACGCGGGATGTGACTCCCCAGGAGTGCAAGGCGGCGATGGCCGCGATGATGTCGCAACCCGGAAGTTGCAACTGATCATTCCGAGGCGTAGCCGGGCGAGCTCTCGTCGCCATTGCGATCCAAGTCAGGGAAGGAAGCGTCTGGGCACACCGTGCCCGGACGGTGTCGGTGCGCCCTAGGGGCAAACGATACTCGTTCGTCACCCTCACGCGAAGAATCGTGGATTAGAGCACGGTTCCCTTGAGGATCAAAATGGCGACGCCGAAGTAGATCAGCAACCCGGAAACGTCCATGAGCGTCGCGATGAACGGCGTCGAACTGGTCGCTGGGTCCAGCCCCATGCGTCGCAGCAGGATCGGCAGGAGCGAACCGAGCAGTGTCGCCCACGTCACGATCGCCACCAGTGCGCACCCGGTCGTGAGGCCGACCAGAAGGTAGTGCTCGCCGTAATCGTGCCACCCCAGCACGTGCCACAGGTAGATCCGCAGCATCCCCAGCCCGCCGAGAAGGCCGCCGAGCACCAGGCCGATGAGCAACTCCTTGCGGAGCACGAGCAACCAATCTTTCACGCCAACTTCCTGGAGCGCCAGGGCGCGGATCACCAGGCTCGCCGCCTGGGATCCGGAGTTGCCCCCCGACGAGATGATCAGCGGGATGAGCGCTACCAGGAACTTCACGTGCAGCGCATCTTCGAAACCATCCATCACCGTGACGGTCAGGAGTTGCCCGGCGAACAGCACGCACAGCCAGACCGACCGCTTGCGGATCATCTCCATAAACGTCGCCTGCATGTACGGCTCTTCGAGGGCCGCCACACCGCCGAGCTTCTGGATGTCCTCGGTCGCCTCTTCCTCGGCCACGTCGGCCACGTCGTCGTGCGTCACGATCCCGAGCAGCACGCCCCGAGAATCGACCACCGGCAGCGCGGTGCGGTCGTACCTCGTGAGCAGGCGGACGGCCTCCTCCTGGTCCTGATCGGCGCGGAGCGAGACGAAGTTGCGGGTGAGCAGGCTCTCGACCGTGGCGCCGGGGTCCGCAAGCAGGATCTGCCGTAGGCGGACGTCGTCCACCAAGCGGCCTTGGTCGTCGACGACATACACCACGTTGATGGTCTCGGCATCGCGCCCGTGCCGGCGGATGTGCTCGAGCGCGTGGGCCATGGTCCAGTCGATGCGGACGCGTACGTAGTCCGGCGTCATGAGCCGCCCGACGCTCTCGGCCGGGTATCCCAGGATCGCCTGAACTTCCTTGCGCTCCTGCGGGTTCAGCGACGCGATCAGGCGCTGCGCCACCTCCGGCGGCAGCTCGTCGAGCAGCCGAACGCGGTCATCGGTGTCCATCCCCTCGATCACGCGCACCGCGCTGGCGCCCAGCGCGTTGATCAGCTCCTCCTGCTCCTCGGCCGGCAGGTACGCGAACACCTCGCCCGCGTCGTCGCGCGGCAGGAACCTGAACATCACCGCGGCCTCGCTGGGCTCGAGGTCGCAGACGATGTCGGCGATGTCGGCCGCCGGGATGCCGCGCAGCGCCTCGCGCAGCTCGCTGAAGCGCCCTTCGCGCACGAGCTCAAGTACCTCGGGTTGGATGAGTTCGGCCGTAGGGTTCACGCCGCGGGCTTCTTTCCTGGCGTCGGGTGCGGTCGATGAGAAAGCGTTGGTTGCGAGCGGGTCGGCGAAGTCTACGCGCATGGGCGGGTTGGCCGGGTGGGGCGCGGCGCTAAACTGCGCCCGATGCCGCTGCTCGGAATGAACATCGATCACGTCGCCACGCTCCGGCAAGCCCGCTGGAGAAGCGGGCCGGGCGGGTCGACGCCCAGCGCGCCGGGACAGCGGGGCGCGGCAATCGGCGGCACCGGCGGGGGGGCAAGCGGGGGTGGTGAGCCCGACCCGGTTCGGGCCGCGCACGAGGCCGAGCTCGGTGGCGCCCACATCATTACCGTTCACCTGCGGGAGGACCGTCGGCACCTCCAGGACCATGATCTTGAGCGGCTGACCGGGGTCGTGCGAACGCGGCTCAACCTCGAGATGGCCGTGACAGACGAGATGGTGCGGCTGGCCCTCGTGCTGCGCGGCCGCACTGGGATGCCCCACATGGCGACCTTGGTCCCCGAGGGCCGGCACGAGGTCACCACCGAAGGCGGGCTTGATGTCACCGGCGAGGGCGCGGACCGCATCCGCAGCGCGGTGAAGCGGCTCGCCGATGGCGGACTGACCGTTTCGGCGTTCATCGATGCCGACGAGGCGCAGATTGACGGCGCGGTCAGGGCCGGATTTCACTGCTGCGAGATCCACACGGGCCCGTACGCCCGGGCGTTCGCGCTCGCGGGCGGCGACTGGCGCGACGCGGCTCTGGGCGGGCAACTCGAGCGGGTCGCAACGGCCGGCCGTCGCATTCAGTCCGCCAATATGCGGTTCCACGCCGGCCACGCGCTCAACTACTTCAATGTGGGGGCGATCGCGGACCTTGACGGCGCGGCGGAACTGCACATTGGGCACGCGATCGTCTCACGGGCGATCTACACGGGGATGCGGAGCGCGGTCGAGCAGATGATCAGCGCGATGGGCAGAGGTCGATAGCCGCTCGGGCGCAAGGAGACTGAGATGGACGGTGGCTACTTCAGGCGCAAGCACGCGTACGAGGTTTGGGCCGGGGGCCGGTACGGGGAGGCCCTCTCCGCCGCAAGAACGCACCTGGAGCGCGACGGCGTCGCGGCGGAGGCCGCGCCGTTCGTGCGCGCGGTGGAGATTTTCTCGCACATCCAGGCGGCGCGCCGGGTGTGGCTCTGGCGGATCGGGACCGCGCAGCGCCCCGAGGACGGCGTGTTCCCGGTGTGGCCGCTGGGCAAGGCGCTCGCGGAGCATGCGGCGATGGACGAGCAGTGGGGGGCGTACATGAACGCCCTTACACCGGCGCACCTGGAGGTGAACATCGACTACCGGAACATGGAGGGCATCGCGTACACCAACACTGTGTCGGACATCATCACGCACGTGATCAACCACTCGTCGTACCACCGCGGGCAGCTCGCCCGCCTGCTGGCCGAGAGCGGGCTCAAGCCCCCGGTGACGGACTTCATTGTGTTCGCGCGCGAGAATCCCTGAGGGGATCCGGATCGGCCGATGCTGGTTTGATCTGCGTCTGCCCCACCGAGCCCCCTCACATGAGCCTGATCCAGCCGCGAATATGCACGCTCCGGGGGGGGGAGCTCATCATGATCCGGTGCGCCGTCGAGGCCGACGCGGGCGCGCTCTCGGAGTTCTATTACCAGGGTCTGCTCACCAGCGACCACAATGTCACCGAGCCGGAGGAGTTCTCGCTTCGCGGCGAGCGCTGCGTCGAGCTGGTGCGCGAGGCTCTCACCAATCCGAGCCGTCTTGTGCTGCTTGCGCTTGATCCCGCGCCGAAGCCCGGCGACGCTCAGCAGACGGTCGTTTCTGACGGCCGCATCATCGGATCGGTCGAGTTCAAGGACCACAACCGCCGCCGCCTCGCCCATCATGGGTCGCTAGGGATCGGCGTCGCGCAGGTGTGGCGCGGGCGGGGCGTCGGGCGCGAACTTATCGCTTCGCTTCTCGATTGGGCGCGAGAGCACCCAACCATCGAGAAGGTCTGCCTGGGCGTGTTCGCCACCAACACGCGTGCCCGGGCGCTCTACCGCTCCATGGGCTTCATTGAGGAGTGCCGCCGCGTCCGCGAGTTCAAGCTCGGCCCGGGCCGGTACGAGGACGACATCCAGATGAGCCTCTGGGTGAAGCCCGTGAGTGTCCCTCCGAAAGCCGCCTCCTCGCCCCGCCCCGGCGGGCAACAATGACGCGATGACCAGCCACGCCACTCATCGTCGCTTCCGCGGCGCATTCACCGCCATTGTCACGCCCTTCAACCAGACCGGCGACGGCATCGACTTCGGCCGGCTCGATCAGCAGATCGAGCACCAGGCTCGGGGCGGCGTCACCGGCATCGTCATCGCGGGCACCACCGGCGAGTCGCCGACGCTCACGCATCACGAGTACGAGCACCTTGTGAAGGCGAGCATCGAGCGAGCCCGCGTGGGAGGCGTAATGGCGATCGTGGGGACGGGCTCGAACTCCACGGCCCACGCTGTCGAGCTGCAAAGGCTCGCCGCGAAGCTTGGTGCCGACGCTGCCCTGAGCGTGAACCCGTACTACAACAAGCCGGGGCAGGAGGGCCTCTACCGCCACTTCATGACCGTTGCCGACTCGGCCGACCTGCCGGTGATGCTCTACAACATCCCGGGTCGAACCGGCGTGGCCCTGACGCCGGCAACGATCGAGAAGTTGAGCAAGCACCCCAACATCCGAGCTGTGAAGGAGGCGACGGGCTCCACCGATTCGTGCTCGGAGATCGCGCAGCGCTGCCCCAATCTGGAGGTGCTCTCGGGCGACGATTCGATGACGCTGCCGTTCGCCGCCGTCGGCGCGGTCGGCGTGGTTTCGGTTGTCTCCAACCTGGTGCCGGGCCGGGTGAGCGCCCTGTGCAAGGCGTTCCTTGAGGACCGCTGGTCCGATGCGCTCACCATCCATCGTGAGTTGTTCAACTTCTGCCGAGTGATGTTTACCGAGACCAACCCGATCCCGGTGAAGGCGGCGATGAAGTTGCTTGGCCGCGATTCGGGCGTGCTGCGATTGCCGATGACTGAGGGAAGCCCCGAGACGCTCAAAGCGGTGCAGCGGGCGTTGACTGAGCAGAGTCTTCTGTAGGCAGCCGCGCCATGAGGGCGTCTGGGGCCGGCGAGTGGGGGATGATTCCTAGGGAGAATCAAACTTTTGCGCATCGGTCACAATTCTCTTTGTGGGAGCGTGCCGGCGCGTATTCTGTGAGTTCCATGCCCGAGTCAAAAGCCGCCGCGCCACGACGCGCGAAAAAAGCTATCGAACTGAGCCCCGCTTCCGTCGCCCCCTGCGAGGGACCGGCCGCACCCGTCGGGCCGATCGGCGCGATCTCAAGCGCCCCCCCCGCGGACGCACCGAGCACCTACCAGGAAGCGCTGAAGCTGCTGGCGGAGCGTGTGGATTTCGAGCGGGCCCGCGCCGGCGCGCTGAATCCGGGGATGTTCAAACTCGACCGCATGCGGGCGCTGCTCGAGGCGCTCGGCAATCCCCAGGCGTCGCTGCGCTGCGTCCACGTCGCGGGCACCAAGGGCAAGGGCAGTACGTGCGAGATGACAGCCTCGTGCCTGGAGGCGTGCGGGTACACCGTGGGCGTGTACACCAGCCCGCATCTGGTCGATATCCGCGAGCGGGTCCGCATCAACAAGCGCATGATCGGCTACGCGGATTTCGCGCGGCTGCTCTTCAAGGCGGCCGAGGGAGCGGCGAAGATCGCGCCCGCGCACGGCGCGGCAACGTATTTCGAGCTGGTGACGGCGCTCGGGCTCTGCCACTTCGCCGAGCAGGCGGTCGATGTTGCGGTGATCGAGTGCGGCCTCGGCGGCCGGCTTGATTCGACCAACGTGATCGTACCGGACGTGTGCGCGATCACCTCCATCAGCCTCGACCACACGCAGCTCCTGGGCGACAGCATCGAGAAGATCGCACGCGAGAAGGCGGGCATCTTCAAGCCGGGCGTTCCCGCGCTGACCGTCATGCAGGCCCCGTCGGTCCTCGAGGTGCTCAAGGAGGTCGCGGCCGAGGTCGCGGCCCCGCTGCAGGTCGTCGGCCAGGATATTGACTTCTCGGTCCGTTTCGAGAACTCGGGATCGGCGGGCCCGCACGCGCGGGTCTGCCTCACGGGCGCCACCGCCGCGTTCGAGCACCTGCGCGTGCCCCTCAAAGGGGAGCACCAGGCGCACAACTGCGGGCTCGCCCTGGCGATCCTCGACAAGCTCGCCGAGCGCGGCTTCTCGACACCCGAGAGCAAGGTCACGCTCGGGCTCGACCGGACGGAGCTGAGCGGCCGCATGGAGATGGCGTCGCGCACCCCGCGGATCATGCTCGACGGCGCCCACAACCCGGACTCGGTCCGCTGCCTGATGAAGGCGATCGGTGCGCACGTGCCGTACGACTCGATGGTGCTGGTGTTCGGGTGCTGCGCCGACAAGGACGTCCCGGGGATGCTGGGCCAGATCGCCCTGGGCGCCGACAAGGTGATTTTCACCAAGAGTTCTGCGAATCCGCGGAGCGCCGACCCGCGCGAGCTGCACCGCAAGTTCACCGAGCTCACGGGCAAGATGTCGCAGGTGGCCAAGACGCTCCCCGAGGCGCTGGACCTCGCGGGGCGAGCCGTCGGGCGCGACGACCTCATCTGCGTGACGGGCTCGTTCTACCTCGTCGGCGAGGCCAAGCGGTATCTCGCGTCCAGGCCCGACGTCCGGCGCGGCTAGCGCTCCGTGGCCGCAGATACAAACACGGAAGCGGGTGCTGTGATTGAGCCGCGCGATCGCGCCCGGTACCGCTCGTACGCCTCGAGCGCCGGGAGCGCGGGCATTGCCGAGCGATCAACGAGCACGAGCCACAGTCGGTCGAGCAGCCGCACGCCCCACGACCTTGTCACCACGGGGTACGACACCAGGAACCCAAGCGCCGCCCCCGCCACCACATCGCTCGGCCAGTGTGCCCCGGTCTCGCCGAGCAGCACCCGCGAGAGCGCTACCAGCGCCACCATGAAGACCGCCAGCGGCCGCAAGCGCGGGTAGGTCACAATCAGGAACACGCTCAGCGCCATCGCCGCGCCCGTGTGGCTGGAAGGAAACGACCACAGCTGCGACTTGAGTAGCCCCGCGTTCGGACCCCATACCTCCCACGCGTGCATTAGCACGGGCTTGCCGTCAGACCCCTCGATGGGGTACACGCCCAGCGGCCCAAGGAACGCTTCGGGGTTTCCCAGCGAGGGGCGAGGCCGCCCCACAAGCATCTTGAGCGCGAGGCACGCCAGGCTGGTGAAGCCCGCGGCGAGGAAGAGATCAAGGCAGCGGCGCACTCGGCGCGGCTCGAGCAGCGCCATCGCCCCCGCGACGAAGACCAGCGAGCCGATCGCGCCGTACTGCTGCCACGCGTGCAGCTCGCGCCGGAGGTCGCCGCCCGGGCGCAGCGAGTGTGCCCATCGAACCAGGTCGCTGTCGAAGGGCGCCAGCACCAGCCCGGCGAGCGAGATGAGGATCGCCGGCACCGCCCAGTGGCGACGACCTCGCGCCGTCGGCCAGGCAAGAACAGGAGATACCACGGTGAGGATCGCCGCGCTCGCGAGGTGCGCCATCCGGACCGGCCACGCCAGCGAGCGGTTATAGTCGCGGGCTGTGCGGATTCGCGAGGTAGGCATGACGTTGACCAGACGAGGGAGCAGCGGGAAAGGCAGCGCAGCCCGCTTGTGGTCCGGCTGGGCCGGGGGTCTCGTGCTGCTCCTGCTCTGCCTGGCAGTGTATCTGCCAGGGCAGGGCATGATCGGTCGCGGCCTCGCGCCGGTTGACCGCGACGAGTCGCGTTTCGCGCAGGCCAGCCGGCAGATGTACGAGAGCGGGGATTATGTCGTGCCGCGCGTGCAAGATCGACCGCGCCTGAACAAGCCGCCGCTCATCTACTGGGCGCAGTGCGCGGCGGTGGCCACATTCGGAGACCCGGCGGAGGTCGGTGGCGAGCCGGCACCCGACGGCAACATCTGGGTGTTCCGCATCCCCTCGCTGCTCGCGGCGATCTTGACTGTTCTTGCGACGTGGCGCCTCGGGTGCTCGATGTTCGATCCGCGGGCCGCGTGGCTCGGCAGCGCGCTGCTCGCGGCGAGCCCGGTATTCGTGTGGGAGGCGCATCAGGCGAGGGCGGACCAACTTCTCGTGCTGACAATCGCTGCGGCGCAGGGATGTCTGTGGAAGGTGTGGAAGAGCTCGCGCGATGAAACGAAGGCGGCGAGCGGTTCGTGGCTCTGGCCCATAGGTTTCTGGTTTGTGATGGCCGCGTCGATCATGACGAAGGGGCCCATTGGGCCGATGATCGCGGTGCTTACGGTTGTGTCGTTGTGCGTGATAGCCCGCGATGCTCGCTGGTTGCCGCGTCTCCGTCCGCTCGTGGGGCTTGTAATCGTCGCCGCGTTCGTTGTTCCCTGGATCGTGGCGGTCGGCCAGCGTGTGGGGTGGGACCGGTACCTCTCGACGGTCTATGAGGAGACGATCGGCCGCACCGCCACCGCCAAGGAAGGCCACTGGGGCCCGCCTGGGTATCACCTGGTGCTGCTTTGCGTGCTGTTCTGGCCCGGCTCGCTGCTGACGGGTCTTGCGATCGAGCGGGCCTTTCGTATGGGTCTGCGGCGGATACGCACGGATGGCCCCACTCCTCCCCCACCCCGTCGAGGCCTCGCTCAGCGCCTGCCATTGCTCCGCCCCCGGCGCGACGCCGAGCTCTTCTGTCTCGCGTGGATCATCCCATCCTGGATGGTCTTCGAGTGCGTGGGCACCAAACTCCCGCATTACACGATGCCGCTCTATCCCGCGATCGCCCTCCTGAGCGCCCGCGCGGTCTTCGCGGCACAAACGGGACGGCTTGTGGGACTCGGCCGTCTCGGCACGCGGCTCGGACTCGTGATCTGGATCCTCATCGGGCTCGCCCTGGGAGCGATACCGCTACTGGGCATCGCAACCCAGTCTGCCGATAGCGCCGAAGGCATGGTGCTCTATCGCTACGGCATGATCGCGCTGTTGGGCGCGACGTTCCTGATGATGAACGCCGGCGCGGCGATCTGGTGGCCAGAGAAGCTCGGCAGCGCGGGCTCACCCACGAGGCTTCGTCGCCACTACATCGGCGCGCAGCGAGACGGTGTTATCGCGGCGTGCATCGTCGCGGCTCTCGCCGTGGGGGTTATGCTGCCGCGAGCCGGTGGCCTGCGGCTCAGTTCACGAGTGGTGCGCATCCTCGGAGCCGAGGGGTGGAGCGACAGACCGTGTGCCGCGGTTGGGTATCACGAGGACAGCCTCGTCTTTCTCACCCGCGGCCGGGTAGACCGCATCGACGAGGATCGGCTGGCTCTCTGGCTTGCAGACAATCCTCGCGGCGTCGTGGTGCTCCCGGTCGACATGTTGGCGAGCCATCCGGAACTGGAGCAGTTGCAGCCGGCGAGTGCGCGGCGGCTGGGTGGCCTCAACTATTCCATCGGAAGGCGAGTCGAGCTCGGTGTGACAGTGGCCGCGAGCGGAGGGGGCAGCCTGATCCATGATGACTGAGCAACCAGGGCAGGCCGTTCCTACTCCCGCGGGCCTCTTGCTCATCGACAAGCCCGAAGGGCCGACGTCGATGGACGTCTGCCGGCGCGTGCGGCGGCGGCTCATCGCTGGCGGCGCACCAAAGCGGGTCAAGGTCGGTCACGGCGGCACGCTCGACCCTCTCGCCACCGGGCTGCTCGTCGTTCTGATCGGCAAGGCCACGCGACTCTGCGATCAGGTCATGCGCTCGCGCAAGGTGTATCTCACGCAGATCGATTTCTCGTGCTTCACCATCACCGACGACCGCGAGGGCGCCCGCCTTGAAGTTGAGGTAGGGTCTCCGCCGAGCGCAGAGCGGGTCGCCGCGGCGTGCGCGAACTTTGTCGGTGTGATCCAGCAGGAGCCCCCGGCGTTCTCGGCCATGAAGATCGGCGGCAAGCGCGCGTATAAGCTGGCCCGCGCGGGCGAGACGCCCAAGCTCGCCGCGCGACCCGTCGAGATCCACGCGATCCAGATGCTCGAGTACGCATGGCCACTGCTCTCGATCGAGGTGGCGTGCGGCAAGGGGACATATATCCGGGCACTGGCCCGCGACCTCGGGCGAGCCCTGGGCACAGGTGGTTCGCTCATGTCGTTGCGGCGAACGGTCGCCGAGCCATTCGATGTGCGAGAGGCTGTGAAGCTCGACTTGCTCCCCGATGTGCTGGGGCAAGCAGACCTCATGAGCCCGCCGGGGGATCTTCGGTTCACCTCGTGAGCGCCAGCAGCCGTGCGATCCGCTTCTTCGCCGGTGGGTGCGAGGAGAGCGCCGTGTCCAGCGCCTGATGCGAATCGCGCATCTTCTTCAGCGGGTTCACGATGTACAGGTGCGCCGTTCCGCGGTTTGCCGTCTCCACCAACGGCTCCGGGTCGTCCGCCAGCTTCGCCAGCGCCGCGGCCAGCCCTTCGGGGTTCCTGGTGAGTTCCACAGCACCGGCGTCCGCGAGGTACTCACGCTGGCGCGAGTAGGCCATCTGGATGAGCCGCGCGATCAGCGGCGCCAGGATCGCCAGCACCAGCGCGATCACCATCAGGATGACCGCAAGGCCGCCTCCCTTGTTTTTATCGCTCCGCCCAGCGACCCTTCCCGCCCCGTGCCGCCCGCCATGCCACGCGATCCGCAGGAACGCGTCGCACGCGAACACGATCAGCCCCACCATAGTTGCCATCAGCATCGCGAACCGGATATCGTAATGCCGGATGTGCGCCACCTCGTGCGCGATCACTCCCTGAAGCTCGTCGCGCGTCAGTTTCTCGCGCAGCCCTCGCGTGATAGCCACCGCGGCATGCCCGGGGTCGCGCCCCGTGGCGAAGGCGTTCATCGCCGAGTCGTTCATGATGTACACCGCCGGCATCGGCACGTTCGCGGCGATGCGCACCTCGTCCACGACGTTGAAAAGCTCGCGGTCCGTCTCTGGCGCTAACGGGATCGCCCCGGACATTGCGAGGATGGCCTTGGACCCGCCGAACCACGACCACACCGAGCCCAGCCCAGCGAGCAGCACGGCAACGCCGGCCCCCAGCAGTGCCGACGGCGCCAGCACCGAGAGCTTCGAAGCCAGGCTCAGGTCCGCCCCCAACACCCGCAGCGGCGCCCGATCGAACTGGGAGGCCTCCGCGCGCCGTCCCCGGTCTTCGAGCGTGCGCATCTGCTCGTCGGCCGATCCCTGCGGCACTGTGTACACCGCCGAGAACCCATCACCCACCCGCCGCAGCCCGCCGAAATACGGAACCACCGCCGCCGAGATCACCGCGCCGACTACGGCCGCGAGCAGCACCATCATCACGATGAGCATCACGCTCTCGCGCTTGTTCCGGCGGATCAGGTCGAGATAGGTGATCGACCCCGGGTACGCCTTGATCTCATCGCGCAGCGTCCGGCGCGATTCATCGATCACCGTCTGCGTGGCGCGCACCGCCCGTGCCGCACCCGCATCGCTGGCAAGTGGGACGGTCGCCGGG
>JACMLW010000095.1 GCA_014379385.1 Phycisphaerales bacterium | reverse complement strand
CGCCGCGCGAATCCCCGCCATCGCGTCGATCGTCGCCCGCGCCCAGTCGCTCTCGACCTGCCCGCCGAACTGCCGCCGGCGCGGCGTCCGCAGCCGCTCCGGCGCGTGGACGTGCTTGAACCCGAACCGCACCTCGTCGCTGATCCACCACTTGTTCACGGCCATGTTCGTGCGCGGCTTGATCCGGTAGACCTTCCCCTCGTTGTGATGCACCCAGATGTTGTCGCCGCTGGCCGTTAGCCCGTCGATGCTGGCGGTTGATTTGAGGAACCACACCCGCTGCGCGAACAGAAAGTCTTTCTCGAGCAGCGCCCCCACGGGGCACAGGTCCACCACGTTCCCCGACATCTCGTTGTCGAGCGCCACGCCGGGGAACACGTCGATCTCTTCCTTGTTGCCGCGCCCCTGCACCAGCAGCTCGCCCGTCCCCGTCACCTCGCGCGTGAAGCGCACGCACCGGGTACACATGATGCACCGGTCGGCGTACAGGAAAACGTGCGGCCCCAGGTCCTTCTTGGGGTTCTTGACCTTCGTCTCCTCGAAGCGGCTCGCCGAGCGACCGTACTGGTAGCTGTAGTCCTGCAGAAAGCACTCGCCCGACTGATCGCACACCGGGCAGTCCAGCGGGTGGTTGATGAGCAGGTACTCCATCACCGCCTTCTGGTTCTGCACGCTCTTGGGGGAGTCCGTGTAGACCACCATGCCGTCCGCCGCGACCGTCTGGCACGTCGGCAGCAGCTTGCCGCCCATATACGGCTCGAGGGCGTTGTTGTTGCGCGGGTTGGGAGCCCACACCTCCGCCAGGCAGATGCGGCAGCTCGCCACGATCGAGAGCGCATCGTGGTAGCAGTACTGCGGGATCTCGATGGCCTGCTCGTTGGCCACCTGCAGGATCATCTGCCCCGCCTTGAACTCGCACTTCCGGCCATTGATCGTGATAGTCGGCATCGACGCTCCGCCTCTGGTCACACGAGCCCGCCCCCGACTCAACCCGGTCTCCCATCGCGCCCGCATGGTAGGTCGTGCCACCGATTGGTCGCCGCTCCGGGCGACCAATCGGTGCAGTGGCGTGCCTCGCAGCGCTGGCTACAACTGGTCTAGAACACCCACCAGGCGTACCACGCGAGCACAGCGACCATCCACCCCGCGGCCACAGTCATCATCGTGCACCAGCATCGGCGATAGATCGCCCAATACCAGCGCGGATACCGCGATCTGACAGATTGGAACTCGTCGCTCAGCAGGGCGAGCATCGCAACGAAGGCCAGAACCCACGCGGCAAAGAGCAGCGAGGTCCACTCAACACGCCGTTGCCCGGCGAGGCCCACGCGCACCGCCAGCATGAGGATCAGAACCACCAGCGGGGCCGCAAACGACCGGGCCATGACCCGTCGCCCGCGCAGCCGCGCGGGCACGAGCATCGACTCGACGCCCTCAAAGGTGAGCGAGCACTCCGGGCAGGTCGCGGGCCAGGCGCCGTCGCGCACATGGAACTCGTAACCGCACCGTGGGCAGCGTGTCTCGGCGAATCTGGTGGTGTCTCGGATGCTCTCGATTTTTCACATGCTACCGAGGCTCTGGCCCACGACCGTGCGTCGCGCCACCAATTGGTCGCCGCCCGGGGTGACCAATCGGCGCCGCACGAATGGTCATCGCTCTCCCGGTGCCATCACTCACGGCTCCGCGCGGGTGATGTTGGTTGTGCCGTCCGCCTTGCGCGCACATCCATGCGCCATCCGCGGGGCTATTTCGGAGAATTCTCAGATTTTCTATCTCCAGACCCTGCCGCGACTTGCGCAACTCGCATGTTCCGATAACCCCGCGATCGCTCATGCCCGTGCGCTGCGGCGCGCCCCGGTTCAACATTGGGTAGAGAGGCGATGTGTTTGTCCACGCGGCCTCGAACCCAGGGTGACACCATGCCCGCGACCCCGCTCCCCAGTCTCGCACTCTGTCTCCGCTTCCTCTTACCCCTTGGCAACACTCGTTGCGCTCACGACCTTCGGTCCTGTGCCGCGCACCCGCATGTTGAGCATCTCGACGCCCAGCGAGAACGCCATCGCCACATAGATGTATCCCTTGGGGATGTGCTGTGCGAAGCTGTCGGCCACGAGCATCACGCCGATCAGGATGAGGAACGAGAGCGCCAGCATCTTCAGCGTGGGGTGCCGCTCGATGAACCCGCTGATCCGCCCCGCGAACACGAGCATCGCACCGACGGCGATGATGACCGCGGCCACCATCACGTAGATCGACTTGGCCATCCCGACCGCCGTGATCACCGAGTCGAGCGAGAAGACGATGTCCAGGATGATGATCTGGATGATCGTGCTTGTGAAGGAGGGCTTCTTGCGCGCCTTGCCCCCCTCATGCTCGTGCCCCTCGATCTTCCCATGGATCTCGAACGTCGCCTTCGCGACCAGGAACAGCCCGCCGACCAGCAGGATGATGTCCCGCCCCGAGATCTGGGCGACCTCGATCATGTGCCGCACCCCGTGGCGGAACTCCTCGAGCTGCTCGACCGTGGCGCCCGCGGGCTCGGTGGCATCAGGCATCAGGAAGCCGATCGTGAAAATCGGCTTGGTGAGCGACATCACCCACGAGATGCTCAGCAGCAGCGCGATCCGCACGAACATCGCCAGGAACAGGCCGATCTGCCGCGCCCGCTTCTGCTGCTCCGGCGGCAGCTTCCCCGCCAGGATCGCGATGAAGACGATGTTGTCGATCCCCAGCACGATCTCCATCGCCGTGAGCGTGAAGAGCGCGACCAGGTTGTCCGCGGTAAGAAGCTGCTCCATAAGGGCCAAAGCGTACGGCAACACGCCGGTTCAAGCGACCCGAACCCGCCATCCGCGCTCCTCATCCATTCGCCCGCCACTGACCCCAAAAACGATCAACGCCGCCCACCCAGCGAACTGGGGAGAAGCGGCGCTTCCGTCCACGATGCAACTCTCAACCAAAGCGGGCGAAGGGACTTGAACCCTCGACTTTCACGTTGGCAACGTGACGCTCTACCACTGAGCTACGCCCGCGGAGTCGAACATGCCCGGCCAGAGACGCCCGGCCCGGGCGTGAAACATAGTACGCCGCCGACCGGGTGTCAACGCGAGTCGGAGGGTCCGGGAATGGCGCGGGGCTCGCTACTTCGCGGCCGTTCGGGGCCCGGCGGCCTTGGCGATGGCGTCTTTGACCATGTCCCGCGTGTAGTTGTCGTACATGATGGGTTCGGCCAGCCCGGGTCCCATCACGACGAGCAGCGGGATCCCCACGCGGCCGACCTGGGCGAGGTACTTCTTGCCATCGACGTTGTTGCCGCTGAGGTCGACCTTGATGGTGACGACCTGCTCGGTGTCGTTGAGCAGGGTGGCGATCTCCTTGCGGTACAGGACGCCCGACTCGAGCGCCTTGCAGGTCAGGCACCACTCGGCCGTGAAGTCCACCACAACGACCTTGCCCTCCCGCTTCGCATCGTCCAGCCGCTCCGGCGTGTAGTACACCCAGTTCACCGGGCCATGGCTCGCCAGCTCGCTCGCCAGCAGCACGCTCCCACCGCCCAGCACCAGCGCGATCGTTCCGAACACCACTCGCGGCACCGGGCGCTTGGTGATCTGGAACGTCCGCACCGCCAGCCACACGCAGGCGCCCAGAACCAGAGCCGCCACCACCCACCAGTGAATCCGGCTCGCCGGGTCCGGAGGCCGGACCATAGCGATGGACAGCCCCGTGCCGACAAAGAACGCGGCCACCGCCAGCATCAGCATCCCCAGGAACTGCTTCACCAGCTCGCTCGCCGGCCCCGTCCGCGGCAACTTGCTGACCCACCGGGGATTCGCCGCCAGGACCAGATACGGCAGCGCCATGCCGGCCCCGATCGCGCCGAACACGGACATGGTGACGGCCCAAGGCTGTGTGGCGGCCCACGCCGCGGCGACCCCCATCACCGGAGCGGTGCAGGGCGTCGAGAGGATCGCGGTCATGATCCCGAACGCGAACGACCCGCCGAAGGAATCGTGCTTCGGGTTCACCACGTACACGAACTTGGGCAGGTTCACGCTGAACACGTTGAACATGCCCAGCGCCATCACGCCGATGACGGCGCCGACGACGATCGGGAACCAGGAGTTCTGAAAGAGCGTGCTGATGGAACCGAAGCCGGCGATGGCGCTGATCGCCACGCCCATCGCCAGCCAGAACGCGATGACGCCCACCGACATGACCATGCCGAGCAGCAGGCAGCGCCGCGGATCGCCCGCCGACTGCGAGAGCCCCATGATCTTGATCGGGATCACCGGGAGCACGCACGGGGTCATGTTGAGGAGCAGACCGCCGACCGCGGCGGCCAGCATCATCAGCGCGATCCCCTCGGGCCCGCTCGGGTTGATCGAGAACTTCCACGGTCCGATGTTGAACTCGATGGGCTTGGATGCGGTGGCCGCCGCCGCGGAGCCCGCGGTGGTCGCGAACGAGTTGATGTCGAAGCCCGAGAAGATCGCGCGATCGGGCGGCGCCGATTGCTCGGCGCTGCTGATCGGGACGATGGTCAGCGTTACTTCAACCGGGATGTCCTCCGGGAATCGGCACGCCCGATCGTCACAGCTCTGGAACGAAACGACAACGGGCAGCGTCACTGGGCCGGCCGCGGCGGATGCGGAGATCGTGATCGGGATGTATGCGATCGCGCGCCCGCCGTAGGTCGGCACGTCGATCGGGTTACCCGTGTCTGGGTCCGCCACTCTCGCCGCGTGCGGCTCCGGCCACTGGATCGCGCCGAAGCGATCAATCCATCCGGGCTTCGTCTCGGGAAGTGCCATCCGAGTCTTGTTGACCTCGACGATCGCGGCCAGCGTTGACGGGAGCACATCCTGGTTGGGCCAAGTGTGAAAGCCGTCAAGATGGTCGAGGACGATGGCGATCGCGATCTGGTCGCCGGGTCGGACGATGTTCTTTTGCGCGATCCCCGTCACCACCACTGGGTTTGTCTGGCTCGGAGCCGGTCCGGTGGGAGCCGCGGTCGGATCGGCAAGCGTGCCCGGCACAGCAATCTCCGGCGGGGAGGGGGGGGTGGGTTGCGAGCCCTGCGCCTGAAATGCCACGGAACACAAGGCCAGAACCAGAATCAGCCGCGAAAGGAATCGACAATCGGAGAGCTTGTGGGTCATGGTCACCCTTGTTTAAGCGTTCGGGGACGCCGCGGTTCACCCCAAAGCGGAATATCGCGAACGGCCCACAGCCTATGGCTTCGAGCCCGCCGAGCCTCAAGGCTGTGGTGTGCTCCGTCCGATAGTGCGGTACGGAGCATTGCCGGGTAGGCGCGAGGGGTGGGGGGCGGGCAATGTTTGAGAGGCGGCGTCATCGGCATGGCAGATGTCCTAGACCAAAGCGAGATCGACGCCCTTTTGGCCGCCGTTGACTCCGGCGAGGTCGAGGAGGAATCGAACCCGGTTCAGATCTTCAGCCGCCACCGTCGAGACCTCGATCACGTCGAAGTCCGCCAGTACGACTTCAAGCGCCCCGAGCGAGTCAGCAAGGACCAGATGCGGTCGCTGCAGACGCTGCACGAGGCTTTCGCGCGCAACTTCGGCGCCGCCCTCTCCGGCTTCCTCCGCACCATCGTGGAGGTGAAGGTCGCCACCTGCGAGCAGATGACCTACGCGGAGTTCATCTCCGGGCTGCCCAACCCCACCAGCTTCAACCTGATCGAGCCCCGCCCGCTCGAGGGGCAGATGTGCCTCGAGATCAGCCCGCTGATCATCTATCCGATCATCGACCGCCTGCTCGGGGGCACCAACGCCGAGCTGTTCATCCCCCAGCGACCGATGACGCTCATCGAGACGCGACTGATCGGCAAGGTGACTTCGCGCGGGCTCGCGGCCCTCTCCGAGGCATGGGCGAGCATCCGGCAACTGGACTTCCAGATCACGGCCACCGAGAGCAACCCGCAGCTCGTGCAGATCGTGCCCCCCAACGAGGTCGTGGTGGTCATCGGGTTTGAGCTCAAGATGGCAAACCGCGCCGGCACGATGAACCTCTGCATCCCTTACAACGTGATCGAGCCGATCATGGCCGACCTGGCGGCCCAGAGCTGGTTCAACGTGGCCAAGAACAGCACGAGCTCGGAGATGCAGACCCGGATCGAGGACGCGCTGACCCGCGCCGGCCTGACCGTGACCGGCCTGCTGGCCGAGACGACCATCACGCTGAGAGACCTGATGAACCTGGGCGTGGGCGACGTGATCGTGACCGAGAAGGCCGCGAGCCAGCCGGTCGTCCTGTGCGTGGAGGGCGAGAAGACGCACCTCGCGAACATCGGGCAGTTCAAGGGCGCCCGGGCGCTCAAGGTCGTTCGCGCGGTGGGCGCCGGCGACCGTGTGTAAGGCAACTCGGCTCCGGATTCGTCAGCCGACCCTGCTCCCGGCATCGATGTGGGCGATCGCCTCCTCAACGGTCGGCAGACTCACGAACCGCCTATCCAGTTTGAGCTGATGCAGGAACGTCGCGATCGGCGCGGGCACGCCCGCGAGCACGAACGCCGCCCGCCGCTTCCGGCAGAGATCCTGCACCTGCAGCAGGCAGGTGATCCCGATCGAGTTCATGAGCTGCACGTCGCGGCAATCAAGCACCACGCCCGCGCCGTCGGCGTTGGGCAGACGGCGCGCAACCTCTTCCCGCACAGGGTCGGTCGTTTCGTCGACCAACTTGGTCGGCAGATGCACCACCAGCACGGTCTGGGCGGCGCCCGCGAGTTTCGAGCGTTGCTCTGGCATCGGGAAATCCGGCGCATGGCCGGTGGGCATCGGCCGCTCGAAGCGTAGCGGCCTCAGCGCTTGGGCTTGGCGACGGCGGTGGCGGCCTTGGGCTTGCGAGCGAGGGGCTCGGTGGCGCGGTCGTCCGCCTCGGCATCCGACCAGGCCTGGACAAGCTGGTAGAGCTCGAGCAGCTCGCCGGCGCGCACCTTGCGCTCCAGCACGCCCGCGGCGGATTCGGGCGTCGCGTCGGTCGGCACCAGACCCTCCGCCACGAGCATGGCAAGGATCCTGCTATCAACGGGCGCGGCGTGGCCGGAGAGCGACAGCAGCGTGACCCGCGCCGAGACGAAATGGGGGACACCATCGAGCGAATCAAGGAAGGCCTTGGCGTCGCGCTTGGGGAAATCGGCGAGGTGCTGGAGGCTGACTGTGTGCTGGCGCGAGTAGAGATCATTGAGGGCAGCGCGGAGGCGCAGGGCTCGCTCCTGGGCGCGGGCGTACCTGGGTCCAATCATCTTGACGAGGTCGTCGGGGAGGCAGATGCGCAGCTCGTTGAAATCGACGACGGACTTCTCGACCTTGCGGTAGGCCGTGGCGGCGGAGGCGCGGCTGCACTCCCAGACCAGGAAGGACCGGACGAACTCGGCGAGGATGGCCTCGGCGGGGTCGAGGTGGAGCGGGGCGGGATCGGGGCCGAGCTGATCGGCGAACCGCTCGCGGAGGCGGCGTGCGAGCGCCGAGATCGCCTTGACGGGATCGGCTTGGGTCACTGGGCTCGCTCCTCCGCGCGGCCGCCGTGGGCGTCCGGGCCGGGGCGATTGTTGGAGGGGTCGGGGTCGTCGGGCGAGGCCGGCTGGGCATCGGCCAGCGGCGGGGTCACTTGGCGCGCCTTGGCGAGCGCCTCGTGGATCGCGGCCTCCTTCTTCAGGCCCTTGTCAACGCGGAACGCAAGCTCGGGCATGGTGCGCGTGTCGATGAGGTCGCCCACCTTGTGGCGGATGTGGCGGGCGGAGTGGTTGAGCCCGTGCAGGGTGAGGGCCTCGCGCTCGACGGGGAGGACGGAGATGTAGACCGCGGCGGTGCGCAGCTCGGGGTCGATGTCAACCGAGGTGACGGTGACGAGGCCGGAGATGCGGGGGTCGCTCAGGCCGCGGGCGATGATCTGCTGAATGGCGCGCTGAAGGGAGGAGGCGAGTTGTTCTCGGCGGTGCGTCATCGGGTCTCGGGGGTGGTCTCGGGGCCGGGCTTCGGAGAGGGGGGGGGATCGCGGGATTCTTCGGGGGTCCAGAGTGGCGAGCCGTCGTCGGCGAGGTCGTCGCCGGGGAGCTGACCGGCGGAGAGGATCTCGCGGGTTGATTCGCCGAGCTGCGCGCCCTCGAGGGTGCGCAGCTTGGCGCTGATGCGGTCGAGCACCGTGGCGAGGTGCTTGGGATCGCGGGAGACCGCGGTGAGGGCCATGCCGGCAACGGCGGGGTTGTCGAGAAAGGCAACCTCGGCGACGGCGACCATGTGCTCGCGGTGGAGTTTGTCCTTCAGGGAGCGGACCACTCGGCGCTTGTCCTTGAGGGATTCGGCGCCGGGGATGTGGAGCTCGAACTGGAAGACGGCGAGGTGCATGGGAGCCGATCGCCAAAGTCGCAAATGGCCAAGTTCCCAAGAATGAGCGAGGGCCAATTTAGAGCTTGCGGGCGACCTCCACCTGCTTGTAGCACTCGAGCACGTCGCCCTCCTTGATGTCGTCGTACCCGACGATCTTCATGCCGCACTCGTTGCCCATGCGGACTTCCTTGGCGTCGTCCTTGAAACGCTTGAGCTGCTCAAGGACGCGCCCGTTCTCGATGATCACGCCGTTGCGCGTCACGCGGATCATGGCGTTGCGCTCGATGGCGCCGTCGGTCACGTAGCAGCCGGCGATGGCGCCGACCTTGCTGACCTTGAAGACGCGCCGGACCTCGGCGTGGCCCAGGATCTCCTGGCGCAGCTCGGGCTCCAGCAGGCCCTCGGCGGCCTTGCGGATATCGTCGGTGATCTCGTAGATGACCTGGTAGGACCGGATCTCGACGCTCTTGGCCTCGGCGAGGGAGCGGGCCTTGCCCGATGGGATGACGTTGAAACCGATGATGATGGCCTTGGAGGCGTTGGCGAGGAGCACGTCGCTCTCGCCGATGCCGCCGACGGCCGCGTGGAGCACGCGGACCTTGACCTCCTCGGTGGTGACCTTTTCGATCTGGGTCTTGAGGACGTCCACCGAGCCCTGCACATCGGCCTTGAGGACGACAAGGATCTCCTTGAGCTCGCTCTCCTTCATCTGGGTAAAGAGGCTGTCGAGCGTGACCTTGGGCTGGGCGAGCTGGACCTGGCGCTCGCGGGTGCGACGCTGCTCGGCGGCCTCGGCGGCCTGCTTGAGCGAATCGACGATGTAGAACTTATCGCCGGCGTCGGGCAGCTCGTCGAAGCCCGAGATCTGCACGGGCGTCGCGGGGCCGACGGTCTTGTGACGGGTGCCGCGATCGTCGATGAGGTCGCGGACGCGCCCGTAACCGCGCCCGACGACAATGAAGTCGCCGACCTTGAGCTGGCCGTCCTGGACGATGACGTTGGCAACGGCGCCGCGGCCTTCCTCCATGCGGGCCTCGACGACGGTGCCGCGAGCCGGGCCGCCGAAGTCGGCCTTGAGCTCGAGAACCTGGCCTTGGAGGTCGAGGACTTCGAGCAGCTCGCTGACGCCGGTGCCCTTGGTGGCGCTGGTTCGGATGACCTCGGTGGTGCCGCCCCACTCGATGGGGTTGAGGCCCTGATCGGCGAGCTGGCTGAGCGTCTGATTGATGCGGGCCTCTGTGGCGTCGGGGCGATCGATCTTGTTGAGCGCCACGACCAGGGGGACGCCGGCGGCCTTGGCGTGGTTGATAGACTCGATAGTCTGCGGGGCGACGCCCTCGGGGGCGGAGACGACGAGGACCACCACGTCGGTGATGGCGGCCCCGCGGGCTCGCATGGCGGTGAACGCCTCGTGGCCTGGGGTATCTAGGAAGACGATGTGCTTGTCCTCGATACCGATTTTGACGGGGACGCGGAAGGCGCTGGTGGCCTGCGTGATGCCCCCGGCCTCGCCCGCGGCGACGTTGGCGTTGCGGATCTTGTCGAGCAGCGAGGTCTTTCCATGGTCAACGTGGCCGAGGATGGTGACGATGGGGCCGCGTGATCTGACCTCGACCTGCTTGCGATCGGTGAACTGCGACGAGACGACCTCTTCGGCGGTCTTGGCGGTGGTGACCTCGAGCTCAAGGTCGAAGTCGATCATGATTTCCTGGGCTTTTTCGGCGTCCATACCCGAGTTGGCGGTGGCCATGATGCCCTGAAGGAAGAGCTTCTTGACAATATCAGAGACCTTGACGCCGGTGGCGGCGGAGAGATCCTTGATGGTGAAGGGGGCCGCGATCTTGATCGGGCCTCCGGTGAGGGGACCGGTCTGCTGGCCGGCGCCCTGAGTGCCCGGTCGGGACTTGAGGTCGTGGCGGCGTTTCTTGAGGAACCCCCCGGCGCGCTGGAGCCTTGCCTCGCGCTCAATGAGATCCTGCTCAGAGAACATTCCGGTGCCGAGCTTGTCGTCGGCGGGCCGGGGGCGTGAGGG
>JACMLW010000010.1 GCA_014379385.1 Phycisphaerales bacterium | reverse complement strand
GGGACCACATCCTCCTGATCGGTGAAGTCAACGCCTGCCTCGACGAGCGCCAGCAGCGTGGCCACCTCCTCGGTCCAGTCGCGATAGCGGTCAAAGGAAATCCCGGAAGCAATGGACGCGGCGGCATCGAGATCGTCCTGCGTGCGGGCCGCGATGGTGGCAGCGACGGCCTCGGCTTGCTCGAGCGTGAGCTTGCCGTGAAGATAGGCGCGTGCCGAGAACTCGCCGGGCGTGGCCTCGCGCACGCCGGGGATCGCGGTCAGCGCTGCGATGATCCGCTCAAGTAGGAGGGGATTGCCGGGGACGAGGAGCTCGAGGCAATCCTGCCCGGTGTACGAGCGCGGGGCTTGATAGTAGATTGCGAGCGACGGGAGCTCGATGTGCGGCGCCAAGCGCACACGGACGGCGCCGATGCCGTGCGGCCCCGGCAGCGCCGAGCCCAGCGCGGGGACGAGGGTTGAGGCGAGGCCAGGCCCGGAGCAGCGGATGAGAGCGTGGGCGCTCTGCCCCCAGCCCGAAGCGATCGCCACGATGGTGTCGGTGACGAGCACTCAATGCCCCGGCATGTGCTTATCGATCCAGTCGTCCTGGCGGAGCACGTCGCCGCGGCCGGTGCGGGCCCGGTGCTCGGCCCGTCGCTGAGCGAGGCGGAACATGGCCGCCGCGCGCGTACGGGCCGCACCGGTTACTTCCTGTCCACTCGTGCCGTTCTTCATGATCGCGGCGAGGCGGGGTGCGAAGTGACGTACGAGCTCGTCGTCGAGGCTGACGAAGATCTGCGAGGATCCGGGGTCGCCCTGTCGGCCGGCGCGCCCGATAAACTGGCGGTCGATGCGCTTGGCGGCGTGCATCTCGGTGAGCATGACGTGCAGGCCGCCGGCGGTGAGGGCGGCCTCGTCGGGCTTGATGTCGGTGCCGCGACCGGCCATATTGGTGGCGACGGTGATCGCGGCGGTTTCTCCCGAGCCACCGTGCCCGGCCATGGCGATGAAGTCCGCCTCTTCCTTGTCGAAGTTGGCGTTGAGCACGCGGTGCGGGAGGCCACGGGCGACGAGGCGGCGCGCGACCTGCTCGGAGGCCTCGATGGATCGGGTGCCGACCAGCACGGGGCGTCCGGCGGCATGAAGCTCCGCGATTGATTCAACGACGGCGTTCCAGCGCTCGTCGGCGGTGCGAAAGACGCGCAGCGGCCAACTCTCGCGGATGACGGGGCGGTTCGTGGGGATGACGGTAACGGGACGGAGATAGACCTTCTCCATCTCGATGCGGGCGTCGGCGGCGGTGCCCGTCATGCCAGAGAGGACCGGGTACATGCGGAAGAAGCGCTGGAAGCTGACGCGGGCGAGCGTCTCGCGATCGGCGGTGACCTCGACGCTTTCCTTGGCCTCGACGGCCTGGTGCAGGCCGTGCTCCCAGGAGCGATCGGGAAGGAAGCGGCCGGTGTACTCATCGACGATAACAACGCGTCCATCGACAATCTGGTACTGATGGCCGTTGTGGTAGCAGTGACGCGCCACGAGGGCCTGGCGGACGAGTTCCTCGGCGCGCCGGGTGGCCTTCCAGATCGGGTCGGCGAGGTGAGAGGACATTTCCTGCACGCGGTGGCGGCCGCGACGGGTGAGTTCGGCGCGCCGGCGGGCGTGCTCGACCTTGAAGTCGGCGCCATCGTCGAGGCGCTGGGCAAGGACGGCGGCGTCGCGGTAGATTGGGCCCATCTCGTCTTCGCGTCGCGAGCGGGCGATGATGAGCGGGACGACGCCCTCGTCGATAAGCACGGCGTCGGCCTCGTCGACGAGCGCTGCCCGGAGGCCGGGGATCATGGGGCCCGGGCCGGCGCCGGCGCCCGGGCCGGACATGGTGGCCAGCAGTTTGCGGCCGGCCCACGCGGTGCGGAGCTGGCCCATCCGGAGCTGGTCGCGCAGCCAGTCGGCGGTGATTTGCTTGGGCGTTCCGTACACGATGTGGCGTGCGTAGACGTTGAAGCGATCGGGCGAATCCAGATCCTGGTGGATCGCCCCCACCTCGCACCCGCAGCGCCGGTAGATGGCCTTGCGGCTCGCGGCGTCGCGCTGGGCGAGGTAGTCGTTGACGGTGAACACATGCAGGTGGCGGTGTCGCCACGCCAGAAGCGGCGCGGCGACCGAGCCGGTCAGCGTTTTGCCCTCGCCGGTGAGCATCTCGATGATGCGACCGTGATAGAGGGCCATGGCCCCCATGAGCTGGACGATAAAGGCCTCTTCGCCTGTCTCGCGCCGGGCGATCTCGCGGATGGCGGCCATGGCGCGCCGCGCGAGCTCGTCGTCGGCCCGGCCGCGGAGGAACGTCTCGCGCATGGAGCGGGTCACGTCATCGAGCGCGGCCTCGGAATGATTGCGGAACGAGGGCGCGAGCACGTCAACCTGCTCGGCCTGGGTGCGAAGCCACGAGATCGAAACCCGGCGGTTCCGGACGCGCATGCCGGCCCGAGCGGCGATCGCATCCAGCCCGCGATGGGCCTCGGGGCGGCGCCGGCGGCTGCGCACCGATTCGTAGAGGGCTTCGTAGCGGGTAACGGCTTGGGTCATGCGTGGCAAAAGAGGCGAGGGATTGGGAATGAGGGCTTGGGGAAGACAGGCCAACAGCGGGAAGCGATCAGATGGTCACGCGGCCCTGGATGATTTTGCTGAAGCGGTCGTACCACTGCGAGAGCAACGGCCGATCCGGGAGTGTGAAGCGGACACGGACGCGCTCCCCCGGCTGGCCAACGGCGATGGGCATGGCAGTCCCGTCTTTACTCATCATCACGGGATCGATATACACGGTGAACCGTGGGCGAACCGACTGGATTCCACCCTGATCCTGCGGGTCGGTCTCGACCTCGCCGCCGCCGGGGAACCCAATCGCGGCGTGCGGTAGCTCGGTGCGGCCCGCGGGGTTCTCGCGGATGTTCGCGCCCTCCACCGAGTGCCACGGGCTGATGCCACGAGCGTCCGAGACGAGCCGGAGTTCCACCTTCTTAGGCCCGGTGGATGAATCGAAGAGCCACGCGGCGTCGCCCTGGCCGAGCGAGGCGGCGATGCGGACGTTTGTGGTGTCCACGATCTCGCACAGGCTGGCCCCGCGCTTGGCGTACGCGCCTACCAGTCGGTCAGGATCGGACCCGACAAGGACGCCGTCGTGCGGGGCGCGCACCACGAGCGAGGCGAGCCGTTCTTCGAGCTGCGCCCTGTTCTGGGTGAACACGTCGAGGCGGTCGGTCGCCACCCGCTGGATTGCGGGCTGCTTGTCCTTGATGGCGCGGCGTTCCTCGGTCTGCAGCTCGCGGATCATCGCGTCGGTCTGCTCCAGCTTCTGTTCCAACTCCCGGCTTTCCATGGTGACGATCGGGTCCCCCTTGCGGATGAGATCGCCGGGGCGTTTGTGGGCGCTGATGATAAAGCCGTCGGTGCCGATGAACACCCCGGAGCGGCCGGCGCTCTCGATAACGCCGGTGCCGCGACGGTGATCGGCCATGGGGATGACCCCCGTCAGGAGCAGGCCGGCGGCGAGCAGCGCGAGGCTGGTGAGTATGGCACGGGGGCGGCGGTCCGAGAGCTGGGGGCTGGCGGCAAGCCAGTGGATGAACGCGCCGACGGGGAGAATGAACCACGCCGCGGCGGTCCAGAGGGCGAGGACCGCGCCGACGGCGAAGAACTGTCCCATGACCAGGAGGGTGATGGAGACGAAGAGGAAGATGCGATAGGCCATGGCGGCGAGGCCGTAGATGATGAGGATGGCCTGCTCGGTGCGTTGAGAGCTGGGGACGATGGCGCGCTTGATGCCGTAGACGTAGCGCTGCATGAGGAACTTGAGCATCCCGGTGGAACGCTGCATGAGGTTGGGAACCTCGAGCAGATCGGAGAGGATGTAGTACCCGTCGAACCGCATGAGCGGGTTGGCGTTGAACAGGACGGTGGAGACGCTGGCCGTGAGCATCGCGTTGTAGGCGAGCTGGGTGGCGAGGTCGTTGGTGCCGCTGGTAGCACTGGTAGCCCAGTACCAGGCGCACACCGAGGCGATAGTGAGCTCGAAGAGCATCCCGCCGGCGCCCACGGCCATGCGCTGCCACTTGCTGGGGAAGCCCCAAGCGGCCGAGGCGTCAACGTACGGGGCGGGGAAGAAGACGAGCATCATCAGGCCAAACTCGGGCACCTGGCCGCCGAAGCGCTTGCAGATGAGGCCGTGGCCCATCTCGTGGAAGGCCTTGGTGACGACAAACACCACCATGAGCAGGGGCCAGTTGGAGGGGGACATCGCGCTGCCGAAGCCGTCCGCGAGCTTGTCGTACTCGGGAAGAACCTTGATCAGAGCGGAGATCAGGAGCACGGCCCAGGCGAGGAGACCCCAGCGGTTGAGGAAGGGCCGGAAGATCGGCTCGAGCGCGGTGAGCATCGCATCGGGGTTGAACACCCTGATGCGGAAGTACATGATGCCGATGGCCTGCTGCTGGATCTTCTTCTTGAGGCGCTCGCGCCCGCGGCGCAGGAGTTGCTCGGTCTCGGGTGTTTCGTCCACCGAGAGCAGATTGGAGCTGTAGAGCTGGCTGAGGAGCTGGATGACCTCGTTCTGCGTGGGGGCGCTATCGCCGAACTTGCCAAGGGCAATTTTCCACGCGGCCTCGACCTCGCGAGCGCCGTCGAGCAGTGAGACGAACTCGTGCGCGATGGGGTTCAGGCGATAGAACTGGTTGGAGGCCGGGTCATGCACGACGTGCCAGCGTCGGCCGCGATAGTGCTGGCGCGTGATCTGCACATGGGGCCGCAGCCGAGGTGTCATCGTGCGGACGCGATGCCAGAAAGGGGAGAATGTTGGTCGTTCTTGCATGGGGAAGAGGGATCAGAGAGGAGAGATCAGAGAGGGGCGGTGTCGGGCGCTGGGCGCCGCTCTCACCACAGCCACATGCGGATGGTGTCCACGATGCGGCGTGAGCCGATCCAGAGCAGCGAGTGGCGCTCGGTATCGAACTTGGCGAGCCCCTCCATGCCGGGCTGCATCCAGGCCGCGGTCTCGGTGAGCTTGGCGCGGACCTCGAAGGTGTTCTTGCCCTCTTTGGCCTCGGCCAGGGGAACGACGCGCTCGGTGACGAAGTTGAACTTCCGGTTGGGACGGCTCTTGGTGGCGATGGCGCCGGAGCCGCGCCCGTCGAGCAGGGCGTCCTTGACGAGCGAGACGTCGCGCTCGTCAACGCGGGCGATGACGATGATGTCGTCGAGTGGCGCGATCTCGAGCAGGGCGTCGCCGAGCTTGACCGCCCCGCCGATCTTGTCTTCCAGCCGGCCCGAGAGCACCACGCCGGTGATGGGCGCCGTGATCCTGGCCCGGTTGATCTGGTACTCGTACACCCGTCGCTCGGACTCGGCCCGATCGGCCTGCGCGTTGTACTGCTCCTCCTTGCCGGCGTCGTGCTCGTTGCGAGCGGCCGAGGCCTGGAGCCGGGCCTGGTCAACCCGCGCCTGCGCATCGATCATGCGGAGGCGCCACTCCTGGTCGTCGAGCTCGACCAGCACATCGCCCTTGTTCACCATCTTGCCGGGCACCAAGCCGTCGGCGATCGATTCGACGACGCCCTCGATGGGGGCCGAGACGATGCGCCGGGTCGCCGGTTCGAGCACCGCCTCGGCGCCGATGCGGTAGGTCGTCTTGTACAGCGAGATGAAGAGCATGGTCGCCAGCAGCAGCAGCCCGGCGACTTTCCAGGCGGTGTTCCTGGGTCCAACCGCCCACGCGCCGGCCTTGATCGAGCTATGCCAGGCCCGCTGCGCGAGGTTGCGGTCGTCGCTGCGGCGAATCGCGAGCACCGGGGTGACGAGGTCCATCGCGGACTGCACGAGCTCGATCGTCGCCAGATCGATCTCCCCCTGGCCGGCGCTCTCGATCGACACCACGCCGACGACGGTCTCATCGAGCCGCAGCGGGAGCGAGGCGACCCTGAGCTTGGCGTCACCCGCTACCAGCTCGCGGTGCGCGTGCACGATGGCCTGCGCGAGCATCACATCGCCCTTGGGGCCGTCGGCGGGCGGCTGGGGAAAGAGCACCGGCTGCGCCTGGTCGAGGCACTCGTCCATCGCGGCCTTGAGCCTCTGCACCATCGCCATGCGGCGGTCGAAGTGCTCGGTGTCGCTGATAGCCTCGACGCGGATTGATTCGCTCTCGGCCCCGCGCCCGCCCCGCACCCAGCCGATGGCGACGCGATCGACGGCGAAGTGCTTGGCGAGGTCGTTGCCAAGCTGGAGCATGGCTCCCTTGAAGCCCGGGGCACTGTTGATGGAGGCGATAAGACGCGTGGCGAGGTCCAGCGCGGCGCCAGCCTGTTGGGATCGCTTGAGCGCCTGCCGAGCACCGTGCCCGTACACGTACCCCGCGAGTACCTCGGCCATCGCGAGCGTGCTGCGGACGGCATCCTTCGAGCGCGGCTCGATAAGCAGCGAGATCGCGCCTGTGGCCGGCACGGCCGCCCCGCCGGTCGCCCCCTGGGACGCTCCAAGTGGCACGGCGAGTATGTACCCCTGACCGCCGGCGCCGCTGCCGTAGTAGGGGTCGTCTTTATCGAGCCCGAAAGCCTGCGGCTGGCCCGTCGAGAGGGCTACGCGAGCGGCCTTCTTCGCCGCGGCCTCCTGCTCGACATGCGGCGTTGCAGCGCCGCCGTCGGCCCCTTCACGCGGCCACACGGTGACGAGCCGGGCCTCCGGCTCATCGCCCTCGCGGCGATCAGGGGCGAACAGGACGGCCTGCCGGGCGGCGCTCACCTGTGCGAGCACGGCCATGAGCCGCTCGAGAAACGCGCGGTCGTCGGGCGCCCCCGCGGACAGTTCTGCCACGACGCGCCCCCACCCCGGCGCTTTGAGGTTACTCAGATCGATCACTTGCTCGCTCCTCGCACGGTCACGGCCGCCCTTGCTCCGGCCGCCTCGGCCCGCGTTCCGGCTGCTCCGGTCGGGGTCATCCACTTCTCGTCGGGGCGGTCAAATCGCACCATCGCCTGCGTGCCCGCGGGCCAGTAGTCCGGGTTCTCGATCTCCACGCGCACCCGGCGCGACTGGCTTACCGAGTCGGCCACCGGCGACAGGTACAGAACCTTGCCCTCTACCAGGCGGGGTCCGGTAACGAGGTCAACCAGCACCCAGGCGGGCGAACCTTCTTTAAGGCTGAGACGGATGGTGTCGTACGTATCAGGAGTCGGATCGAGCCAGAGCCGGTCGATGTTAACGATGCGAATGGCCGGGGCCTGCTCGTTGACACCCTGGCCCACCTCAACCAGCACCTCTTCCACCACGCCGTCGAAGGGAGCATCCAGCCGGAATCGTTCCGACTGCGCCTCGTACGCCTTGAGCCGCAGGTTCTCGACCTGCGAGCGCATCTTGGCGACCTCAACCTGGATTGTGGCGGTCGCCAGTTCAATGCGGCGTTCCTCGGCCTCGGCCGGGCTGTGCTCCTTGCTCTCGATCAGCCGGTCGTACCGGAACTTGGCCAGGTCGCGGCTCGCCTCCGACCCAAGCAGTTCAAGGTTGCTGCTCGCAACCACCTTCTGCTGTTCGATGGCGGCGCTGATCTCGGCGTCTCGCGCCCGGATCAAAAGCTCGCCCTTCTTCACCTGCTGCCCGCCCATGACTGACACCTCGCGGACCTCGGTGGGTGTGCTGAACCGCATCACCGCGTCGCGACTAGGCCGGGTATCACTCGCAACACCGCCGAACTCCCGCGACACCTCCTGCCAACGTGCCCGAGCCTGGGCAGACGACGGTGGCTGAACCTCCGGCTGGGCCAAGATTGTGGCGCGAACAGAAGCCGGTAGTGCGACGATGGACATGCCCGCGGCAGCGGCCGCGAGAAACCACGAGTGTGCGTTTTTCATTGGGTTGAATCGTACGTGCGCCACGCCCACAAGGTCAGCGTTGGGGGAATTGGCGTAGTTTGCCCGGTGGTCCGCAACGGGGCGGGCCGGATCTGGGGGCCAAGCGTGAGGGGCCGGGGCAGTGTGGGGGAGGCCGTACGACTTGTTCGCGTGCCGAAAGAGAATGGTTGCAGCACCGGTGTGGGGGGTGAGCCGCCGACTCAACTGTAGACCATCAATGGGATAAAAAATACGCAGCGGTGCCGCCATACCCACATAGCGGCCGGCTAACCCAAGCCCATGCACGACCTATGGTTCGCACACACTGTGCCGATCCACCGGCACTCTGCCCCGGCTCCCCAAGGAACCCTCCTACATGCCCGCGACCACCACCGCACCCCGCCGCAGTTCATCCACTGCCTCGACCCTTGCCATCAACGGCGGGACGCCCGTTTCTGCGAGCCCCGTGCCGTTCATGTCCACGGGCCTGACAGAACAGGACATCCAAGCGGCAATCGTGGTCTTGCGCTCCGGCATGCTCCGCGCCGCAAAGAAGTGCGAGGAACTCGAAACCCGCATCGCCCAGATCAGTGGCTCCAATCACGCCATGACCTGTGCGAACGGCACCTGCGCCCTGCAACTCGCGTACGAGCCGCTCTTCAAGCCCGGTGACGACGTGCTCGTGCCGGCCTGGTCGTACATCGCCACGGTCTCGATGGTCGTCGCTCGCGGCGGCAATCCCATCTTTGTCGACGCCGACCCCGAGACCATGCAAATCGACGTGGCCGATGCCGCCCGTCGCCTCACGCGCAACACAACCGCGATCGCCGCGACCCACCTCTACGGCTGTCCGGTCGACATCGATGGCGTGCAGTTACTCGCGGGCAAGCACGGCCTGAAGGTTATCTACGACGCGGCCCAGTCCCACCTGGCCACGTACAACGGCAAGGGGATCGGTGCCTTCGGCGACGCCGTGACGTACTCGTTCTACGCGACCAAGAACCTCGCCACCGGCGAGGGGGGTATGGTCACCTGCAATGATGACTCGCTCGCCCGCCAGATTAAACTTCTCAGGTCGCACGGCGAGACCGAGAAATACACCCACGAGCAAGTCGGGTACAACTACCGGATGAACGACATCGCGGGCGCCATCGGGTGCTCACGCCTCGACCGGCTGGAGGCCCAGACGCAGAAACGTCGCGACGCCGCTGCCAAGTACGACCGGATCATCGGAGGCATCGACGGGCTCTCGGCCCCGAAGACCACGGCCGGCGCCACGCCCGTTTACCACCTCTATGTCGCGAGATTTGATCCATCCCGGTTCACCTGCACGCGAGATGAGTTCGTCAAGGCTCTCGGCGCCGAGGGCGTGCCCACCGCGGTGCATTACCCGCGCTCGCTCACGCACCAACCCGCGTTCTCGCGCCTCATCAAGGACCACCCGCCCGTCGCCGATTCGCTCTCGAAGCGGGTCTTCGCCCTGCCGATGCACCACAACTTGACCGACGAGCATTTCCGCATCGTCGGCGAAGCGATCAGCAAGGTTGCGTCGGCATACCGGGCCTGAGCGCCGAGGGGGGAGGCGCTTCAGCTCTCCGCGAACTCGTACCCGGCGGCGTAACTGCCCCGATGTACCCACGCGATCTGCCGCAGCAGGTCGTTGGCGAGCGTCGACGCGCCGAAGCGGAAGAGTCCGGGGGAAAGCCATGCGTCTCCACCGGGGAGCGAGCCCAGTGTTTCCTTGACCATCACCAGGTAATGCAGCGCCAGCTTGGCCGTGGAGATCCCCCCAGCGGGCTTCATGCCGACCCGGCGACCGGTCGCGAGAAAATGGTCACGGATTGCCTCGAGCATCACGAGCGTCACCGGCATGGTCGCGGCCGGCTGCACCTTGCCTGTCGAGGTCTTGATCACGTCGGCCCCCGCCTCGATCGCAAGATCGCTGGCGCGCCGCACATTGTCGTACGTCTCCAGTTCGCCGGTTTCGAGTATGACCTTGAGGTGAACCCCGCGTCCATCACGCTCGCACGCTGCCCTGAACTCGCTGATCTCCGCGCCGACCTCGCCGTACCGCCCGGATAGAAAGGCGCCGCGATTGATCACCATGTCGATCTCGTCGGCCCCATCGCGCACGGCGCTGATGCAGTCGGCAATCCGGACGTCCAGCGGGTATTGACCGCTCGGAAACCCGGTTGCAACCGCCGCCACCTTCACGCCCGACCGCGCGAGCTCCTCCTTCGCGAGCCGGACAAACGTGGGGTACACGCAGACCGCGGCGACCGAGGGGAGCGGCCCAGCCTCTTCGGCCGGTGTGCCCGCGCCCGGCCGCATTGCCTTGTGGCACAGGGCCCGGACCTTCTCCGGCGTGTCCTTCCCCTCGAGCGTGGTCAGATCGAGCATCGAGAGCGCGAGCCTGAGCCCGGCAAGCTTGGACGGCCCCTTGATCGAGCGCGTGGTGAACGAGGCCGCGCGGCCCTCGAGCATGACCTTGTCGACGGTTGGCGAGTTCATCGCTCGGGCGGGGCGGCGCCGGGGGCCGTGACGGCCGCGGGGCCTTCGCCGTAGGGAGGCGCCTCCTCGAGGCGGGCCGCCTTGATGCTGGGCGGCTCGATCGGTCGATCCTGCGCACCGACCGGAACGACCCAGAGCGCCTGGATCACATCGGCGCCCGAAACGGCTTGACCGAACGTGGTGTACTTCCCGTCGAGCATCCGAGTTCCCTCGCGGCTCAGGCAGATGAACACCTGCGAGCCGTTCGTATTGGGATCTCCACTGCGCGCCATGGAGAGCACGCCGAAATCATGCGGAAGCGTGCTTGGCTCGAGGTCGATGTAGTACCCGGGCCCGCCGCTCCCCATCCCGGTCGGATCGCCCACCTGGATCACGAACCCGTGACCCATGGGGTTCGTCGCGACGATCCGGTGGAAGATGACGTCGGTGTAGAAGCCGTTCTCGACAAGGTGGCGGAAGTTGTACGCCGAGTTGGGGGCCACCTCGGGCCGGAGCGCCAGTTTGATCTCGCCCATGCTCGTGTCCAGCACCACCTGCTTGTCCACGTACGCCCGCAGCCCGGAATACACGCGCGACTGGGCGGGGTTGAACGCGGGGTTCTGGCCGCGATCGAGCGCTGGTGCGTACACCGGAGTAAGCAGCGGCTGCAATACCACAGCCGGTCCGACCTTTACCTCGCCCACGACCAGCTGCGCATAGACCAATCGGGGCGACGGGTTCGTCCACAGCGATGGGAACGCCGAAGCCAGATCGATCGAGCCCGCGGCGACCGTTGCCTTCTCGAGCACCTTTGCGGTCCCGGGCTCCAGCAGATGGACCTCGACCGTGCCGGCGGCACCCGCGGGCACGGCCACCGTCATCGGGGCCGGACGCTTGATGCCGTAGTACAGCCGATCAGGGTTCAACTGGCCCACGGCGGCACTGCCGAGCGAGAGTGCGGTTGCGACAGCACCAGCCATGGCGAGCCTCCGGTTCATCCGAGTCAGTACGTGCATCGGGACAAGCTCCTTGCGCCGCCGCGGCAAAGCCACCTGCCGGAGCGGACAGTCAGGATGGTACCACTGTCGGCGCGGCGAGATGCCCTCGGACCATCGGGGCCGATTGATCCTGGTTCAATCGCGTTGATCCCGCGAGATCGAGCCCGTTTTACCGGTCGTTCACATTGAGGTCCAGCGTGCGCCACGCATCGGTCACGAGGTCGGGCGCATCGTCTTGGGTCGCGGTGGATGGGAGGCTGGCGGCGATCGAGCCGGCCGCGTCGCTGAACCACGAGGCGCTCAGGTCGTTCCAGAGCACATTTGAACCGACCCGGTGATTGAAGTCGGCGCTCGTGAGCATTCCGTCGGTCACGACCGCCATCGAGGGAACCTCGAAGAGCCGGATCGGAGCGCCGTTGCTGTCGAGATAGCGATACTGATAGTTGCAAAAAATGAGGTTCGACTCGGGAGACTTCCAGAGCGAGGCGTAGGCACTCTGTGGGTGCAAGCCGCGGTGCGACGGGCAATAGAACACGCCCGGGGTTTCTAGATACTCGTTGATAAAGAGCCACCCGAGCGCATCCCACCCCGTGTACTCGGGATTCGATACATGCACCGCCATCATGAGCTGGACGGGCGCCTCGTTGCCACCGGTGATCTGGGTGTGGATCGAGGTGGGCAATGCCCCGCCATGCTCGTCGGCATACATCGCCAAGCCCAGACCGATCTGGCGGATATTGGAAGAGCACACCACCCGGCGTGTTGTCTCGCGAACCATTGTAAGGCTTGGCAGCAACAACGCAATCAGCAGGGTGATGACGCCAAGAGACACCAATAAATCGAGAAGCGTGAACCCAGCGGTTCCACGATTGCGAAAAAATCTGTTTGCAGGTTGACCGGAGCTAAGGGCTTTAGAAGAACAGCCACCGGCTGAGCATTGCTCAGAACGATCGCCGAGCACATGTTGGCGTCGACCTCCGGCATGGAAGTGCATGCGCCATTTCTCCAGTTTTCACCGTGGTGGTGACGGGCAAACTGTATCAGGCCAGAACCAATGCGACAAGGGACAATCCCAAGACTTGGAAAAACGCCCGGGTTCGGGGATTATCACCGAGTGTACCCCAAGATCATTTTGAAAACCGATTATTCCAGGCTCGCTCTATTCAAGTCACGGACATCCGAAGAGACAGCCCAGATGGCGGATCGCCGCGTAAATCCTTGACAAACCGTGCTCTCTGTAGCATCCTTTTGCGGAGGTATTCGTATCCCTTTGGTCGGCGAGCTCATTCGAGCCCACCGCTGACCAACCGGTTAGCCCCGAGCTGGCCGCGGAAGAAGAAGGTCCGTTAGTTCGCTCGTCGGAGGTATCTCGCCGGAGATATAGAGGATTCGTGCGCGTGTCCCACGCTTGCGCCTTGCTCACGATGGGTAGGGGCACCCCGGGATACGAAAATAGAACCTCGTCGTCGCTGACGGTGAAGTATGGAGATTGGAAACGCCTGCTTGTAGCGGGCCGTACAGAAAAGAGATGCCACAGCCGGAAAACATCCAGGACGCGGACCTCGACCTGATGCAGCGCGTCGCGGCAGCCGAGCCGGCCGCGGTCGGCGAGCTGTACGACCGCTTCGGCTCACTGGTGTATCGCCTTGCGTATCAGTCGATGCCCACCCGCGCTGACGCGGAGGACGCTGTTCAAGAGATTTTCGTGCGGTTGTGGCGAACCGCCGGCCGGTACGACCCCAAGCGGGCGGCGCTTGTGACCTGGGTGATGCTCATCTCACGCCGTCACCTGGTGGATCGCCTGCGTCGCGCCAAGGCGCGCGTGCGGCCGATGCTGCTCGACGAGAAGGTGACACAGCCGTCGGCGCTTGACGCTGAACCCGGCAGCGACATGGACCGTGATGAACGCTTCGGCAAGCTGATGGAGCGGGTGAAGAAACTGCCGGAACTGCAACGGACCGTGGTGATGCGTGCGTATCTCGGCGGTCAAACGCTCAGGCAAATCGGCGAGGAACTCAACACGCCGATCGGAACGATTAAATCCGCCCTTTCCAGGGCCTTGGTGCGCCTCCGCGAGCGAGGGCTGACAGAGGAGAATCTTTCATGACTACTCACGAACTGCTTGAACTCGCGGGTCTCGATGCGCTCGGACTGCTTGACGAGCGCGAGCGCGAGTCCTTTGACCGGGGGTTCGCCGCGGCCCCGCCGGCCCTCCAGGCGCAGATCCGGCGCGAGCAGGCCCGCTTCGCCCGCGCCGATGGCACGTTGCCCGAGGTCGATGCCCCCGTCTCGCTTCGGGCCCGCGTGATCGCCGCTGTGCGCGACGCCGTGCAGGCCATGGCCGGCTCGCACGAACGATCCTTCACATTGATGCCCAGCCGCGGTGTCGCGCGCGTGTGGCGCGCGGCCGCCATTGGTTGCGCCACCGCAGCGATCGTCTTTGGCTTTACCACTCTGCAGATGCGATCGCAGTTCGAGGCCGTGAACGAGCGAATCGCCGCGAACTTCCAGTCGGACCAGTGGATCCGCGAGCTCGGCCCGCGCTTCGAGCAGATGCTCTTTGATCCCTCGACACGTTTCGTGAAGTTCACCGGCGATTCGGCGGGCGAGGCCGCCGCCGTTCAGGGCAAGGCCGTGATGCTGATCGACCCGGAATCCGGTCGGGCGCTCTTTCACTGCCGCGATCTGCCCCCGACCACCGGCGAGTTTTCACTCGCCGTGGTGGATGAGCAGGGCAACATCGTGGGCAGCGCTCTGCTGAAGTTCCGCCCCGTGACGGACAAGGTCAACGAACAGATCCCGGGCGTGAAAGTCCAAGCCGGCCAGCGGCTGGCGATCTTCTGCACCCAGGACGGTGGCAAGACGTCGACGGTCCTCCGCTCGAGTCTCTGATCGCTGCCCCGATCCAAATGCATTGAGGGGGTCCGCCGAGTTGGTGGACCCCTTTTACTTCTCCAGAATGCCAACGACTTGGCCTTGCGAGTGAGCCGCTCAGCCGACCGCTTCAACGGCGAGTGCTTCCTGCTTGTCGCTCAGCCGCTCGATGCGGGCGCCGAGCATCCGCAGGCGATCCTCCATCCGCTCGTAGCCGCGATCCAGGTGGTACACGCGGTTGACGACCGTGGTGCCCTGCGCCGCCAGACCGGCGAGCACAAGGCAGGCCGAGGCTCGCAGATCACTCGCCATCACCGGGGCACCGACCAGCTTCTTGACGCCCGACACCACCACCGTCGGCCCTTGCCGGAGCAGCCGGGCACCCATGCGCTGCAGCTCGGCGACGTGCAGGAACCGCTCCGGATAGATGCGTTCGGTGATGACCGAGTTGCCGTCGGCCAGGCAGAGCAGCGCCATGAGCTGCGCCTGCAGGTCGGTCGGGAACCCCGGGTGCGGCTGCGTGGTCACCTCGATCGGCTGGAGCACACGCGACGACGTGATCCGCGCCGTGGTCCGGAGCTGATCGGTGTCGCCCCCGCTCGGGACGATGTTCACCCCGGCCCGCTCCAGGCGATCGATCGCCGCAAGCAGCACGTCAACCGGGCAGTTGTCGAGCGTGAGGTCGCCGTTGGTGATCGCCGCCGCGCACATGTAGGTGCCCGCCTCGATGCGGTCGGGGATCACGCGGTGTGTCGCCCCGCGCAGCGATTCGACGCCCTCAATCGTGATCCGCGGCGACCCGGCCCCGTAGATGCGGGCCCCCATCGCCATCAGCAGGCGCGCCACGTCTACGACCTCCGGTTCGCACGCGGCGGATTCGATGATCGTCGTCCCCTCAGCCAGCGCCGCGGCTGACATGACGTTGCTGGTGCCCAGCACCGTCGAGCCGAACGGTCCGCCTAGAAAGATGCGGGCGCCGCGCAGCCGTCCGCCCCGGACCCGGGCGATGATGTCGCCGCCATCGAGCGTGATGTGAGCGCCCATGGCCTCGAGCCCGCGCAGGTGTAGATCCACCGGCCGGTCGCCGATGGCGCACCCGCCCGGCATCGAGATGCGGGCGTAGCCTCGGCGCGCCAGCATCGGCCCAAGCGTGCAGATGCTGGCCCGCATGGTCCGCACAATCTCGTACTTGGCGTGCGAGAGGGATTCGTCGTGCGATCGCAAACTCATGGTGCCGCCGGCGGCGCCGGGGTCGGTCGCGGGGGCGTACTCGGCCTCGCACCCCAGTTCGGCAAGCAGGCGGCGCATGTTGACGATGTCGGCCAGGTCCGGAACGTCCTTCAGGACCACCGGCTGGTCGGTGAGCAGGGCCGTGGCCATGAGCGGCAGCGCCGCGTTCTTGGATCCTTTGATGGTCAGCCGACCGGAGAGTCTCGCGCCGCCCTCGATGACGAACCTGTCCATATGTGATTCCGCGCTGGGTAGTCCCCATCCCCTCCGCTTCAAGGCCCGATATATCGACGCCGCGGGGGCAGATCCGATAGCGCCGCAATCCGGTGCCTGAGCGGGTGGACTTTCGCCCCGGTTTGGGGGCGAGCTGGGCCGAGAAGTGGGCCTTCGGCGGCGAGGCGGCGTCCACACCGGATATCCCGCCCAGACTGACACCGCAGCTATTTGAACATCGTCGACCGTTGGTTCACGAACCGATCAAATCGTACGTTCGAGTCTGATTGCCCAGTGTCCCGGGATTGCCCGGAGGGCGAGAGAGAAAGCAGGCGGCGTTTGGGATGGGCGGGCAGGAGCGCGAATCGCGACGCAAGTCGGGGAGCTACTTATGAACAACTTCAAGTCATCCGGAGCATTCAAGGGTCTTTCAGTCCTCGGCGTGATCGCCGCGTGCGGCCTCGGAGTGGGCGGGTTGCCCCGGGAGGGCCAGTCGCGGGACGATCAGTACGCCCACCTGCCCAACACGCTGACGCTTGCCGGCGTGGTGCGGGACTTCCGCGAGCGCACCGTCGCCGGCGGCCACCCGGACTTCGAGCGCCAGCCCACTCGCGGCTTCGCCCACTACGCCTACCAGGTGATGGACGAGCTTGACCAGGACGGCAAGCCCGCGTTCCGCAACACCGGGTACAAAGTGACGCGAGAGTGGAAGGACTCGCAGAACCGCAACATCACCCCACCGCGCGACTACATCGAGTCTCGCTCCGGAGACCAGGCGGGCGCGCGAGAGACTGCGCTCGGCGGCTCGCTCACGACGGCCGCGAACCTGCAGAAGTGGTACCGCGACGTTCCGGGCGTGAATATGTCACTCCCGCTCGCGGTGACCCTCGTCCGCCAGCCCAACTCGAACGTCTACACGTTCAACGACCAGACGGACCCGCTGTACGCCACCCGCGGCGGGTTCTTCCCCATCAACGGCGAGGGCTTCGGCAACTCCCCGGGTGGGCCCAAGAACTTCCACTTTACCTACGAGCTGGACACGTCCTTCACCTACAAGGAGGGGACCGGCCAGGTCTTCACCTTTACCGGCGATGACGACGTGTACGTCTTCATCGGTGGCAAGTGCGTGATCGACCTGGGCGGCGTCCACAGCGCCGTGAGCCAGACAATCCAGCTGGACCGTCTGACCCACCTGGTGGACGGCGAGGTGTACCCGCTGAAGTTCTTCTTCGCCGAGCGCCACCGTACCCAGTCTAACTGCCGGATCGAGACCAATCTCGAGCTGCGCAACGTCGAGTTGCCGAGCACCACCGCCCTGTACGACTGATCCCCCGGGGCCCGACCCCGCTTGCTCACCCGGCCGCGTGCGCTCCCGCGGCCGGGTTTTTTTTGGAGTTGAGGGGGTGGAAGGGGGGGTGGGGAGGCGCTCGTTAGCGCGGGCGTGAATAGGTCCGTCGCCCGTCGTCGTAGCGAGAGCGGCGGGGCTCATGGCGCCATGAACGGTCGTGCTCATACCAGCGGTATCCGGGCAGGAACACGAGCAACGATTCGGGGTTGCGGGGGAGGTTGATCGTGCGGGTTCGCAGCACGCTGGGCCGGGGAGGCTCGGGCCACTGGTTGGTTGCGAGCAGCGGCAGCGGCACCCGGAGCACCAGTGCGTCGTCTCGGCGGGTTTCGAGCGAGGCCGAATCGTCCTCAACACGGTTGGCGAGGGCGGGCGTATACATGACCGCTTCCCAGGCACCGCCTTGGCCTTGATCGGCGCGGGACTCGGGTACCGTGGCCGGTTCGGTGATCGCGAGTTGCCGTGACGCTGCGCCGCATCCGCCCGCGAGGGCCGCCAGCGAGATCGCCAAGCCGCAGAACTCCATGCGGCACCACAAGATGGGCGCGAACGGTTTCATACCGCTTCAAGCCTACCCCATGGGTTTGGCGCGGCATCCCCCGTCCACTGTTACGACGACCCGATAACTCCAAGATGGCTCCTCGCGCCACGCCCCCTGATTGAGCAGCATCGCCTCTCGCAGAGCGGCAAGAGGCGGCCCGGAACACCCAGGCGGCGAAGGTTTCTGCCGGACTGCCAAGGGCGAAATGGGGGAGGGTCCAACGGTGCTGGGCCGTTTGGGGCCAAGTTCCGGTTGGGCATTCGTGTGCGCCTCGCCAGAATGCCTGTGTTCGACATGCAGAAGGGATCGACCGAATATGACCATCCGCTTGGCTTTGCTTGCGCTGCCCGCAGTCGTCGTTCTTGGTGCGTTGTCACAACGTGCCGCGGCCCAGGCTGCGTTCTTTGAGGGCTTTGACAACGTTGGCGAGGCGCAACCGGGCCAGGATGGACCGAGCGGGCTCATCTCCAGCGGCTTTGTCTTTCACAATCTGAGCTCGCCCCCCGGTGACCTGAGCTGGCACGACGGGTACCTCTCTGACGCACAGCCGTTCTGGCCAAGCCCGCAGGCCGGCGCTGGCTATTTGGCGGTGGATGGCAACAGCACCCATTACTTTGGCGGCCGGGTCAGCAACTGGATGATCCTTCCGCAGATCCCGGGCCAGGTCGCGGGCGACCTGCTCACGTTCTACCTGTACGACATCGAGGGCAGCAGCACGCCGACGATGCAGGTTCGGTATTCGCCCAGCGGCGGAGCGGACCCGGGGGGGAACGTCGATAGCGTCGGCGACTTTTCGACGCTGCTGATGGACATCAACCCGATCCCGACCGGGGGCGGGTGGGCGCGCTTTGAAATCCCGCTCCCGGGCGCGGGGCGGATCGCGCTGCGGTACTACATCGAGTACGCCTGCAACTTCGGGTGCTTCCACGCGTACGACGGGATCGACACGCTCAGTGTCGGGCCGCCTCCGCCACCCCCCTGCAACCTGCCCCCGATTCCGAACCCCGGTCAGACCGTCATCTGGACGAGCGAGCAGAGCCCCTACGAGCTCTGCACCGACATGCTCATCCCGGAAGGCTCGACCGTCATCGTCGAGCCCGGCGTCCGTGTCGATGTGCAGGCGGGCCACACGCTGGTCGTGGCCGGAACACTCCGGGCGATCGGCACACCCACCGACCGCGTTGTGTTCACACACCCTGCGGTCTTCCCGCCGATGATGCGCATCGAGGGTGGAACGCTCGACCTGGGATGGGCCGACATCCAGGGGCAGTTGAGGCCGGAGGCGGGCTCGAACCTCAGCGTGAGGGACACGGAGTTCATCGGCCCCACCGGGCTGATCTTCACAGGCCTCTATGTCGGCTCCGGGTTCGGGCTGTTCGAGCGGGTCACGTTCACTGATTCGGAGTTCACGATCTCGAACTACACGCTGGTGCTGCGCGACCTCACGATGAACAACTCGTTCGCCCGCTGGAACCGCGATTACCTGTTTTTTGAGAACATCGTGGGCAACGGGCGCTCGCTCGATTTCAGCGGCAGCCCGCAGGGCACACTCATCGACACGGTCTCCGTGACGGGTGCGCCCTATGGGCTCGGGCTTGGCTTCGGCAACTACTTCATCGGTCCGTCCGTTTCCCTTCAGGGGAACACCGAGACCGCGTTCATGCAGGACGCGGGCATCCTCCCGGGAAGTGAGCTGCCGGCCACCGGCAACATCAACAACCGCGTGTTCGTCCCCGCAGGCGATCACGGGTTCATCAGATCGATCTGGGCCGACGCCGGGGTTCCGTACTACATCTCTGGGTTCTACGCGCAGCGCGGCGGGAGCCTGAGCATCCAGCCGGGCGTGACCGTGAAGATGGCCGAACTCTCCGGGATGGCCGGCGACCCCAGCTACATCGAGGCGGTGGGAACCGAGGAGCAGCCCATCCGGTTCGAGCAGGCGGTGCCGGGCGAGCGCTGGTACCCGCTTCAGAACGTGTACAGGTTCCGTCACGCCGTTCTTGATGGGGCGATCCGCGGCGCGGCGTGGCCGAGTCATCTCGGCTGGGGTTTCCTGGACTCGAGCATTGTGCGCAACTGCTCTGAGTTCGGCGTCACGGGGCAGGCGATCATCCGCAAGACGCAGATCCTGAATAACGGGGTCGGGGCCCAGGTCTCCATGAACGAAGACATGCTCGGACTCACGAATCCCAATGCGATCGAGGGCAATGGCTCCGGCGTCACCGGCGCGAGCGACGCCACGTTCAACTGGTGGGGCTCGCCCAATGGCCCCACCACCCCCGAGAACCCCGGCGGCGATGGCGACTCGGTCGCCCCGGGCGTGCCCTTCTTTCCGTTCCTCACCGAGCGGCCCGACTTTGAGGACGCCCCCCCGATTGTCGATCTTCAGGAACACACGTTCCTCGTTCGCCCTTGGGAGAAAATGGTCCTGTGCTGGGATGCTCGCGACGACGGCCAGATCGTCTCGCATCGCGTGCTCATGTCGGTGGACGGCGATATCGTGCAGGGGAACCTCTTTGAGCCGGTTATCACGCTCGCCGAGGGCTTGCCCGGGTACCAGCGGTGCATCGAGTTCATCGCGCCGGAGCCCATCGTCCGTTTCTTCGGGACGGGGAACATCCGTGTTGAATCTACCGACAACCTCGGGCAGATCGGGTGGGACGATCTGCACATCTATGTCGAGCGCGACGAGCCCGGCCAGCTCGTGGTCACAACCGACCCGGGCCCGGAGGCCCTCGCCGGCGCCGACCTCGGCTCGTTCTGCTGGAATGAGGAGGACATCAGCCCCATCGGCGGGTCGGTCAGCGCGTACCTGCTGCTGGAGAACAGCAACTATTACATCAACCTCGGGGGCGTAACGACCTACCTTACGTGCCTCGCGCTCCCGCTCCGCGCGCCATACGTCTCCACCGACCGCGCCCGTCTCGTGCTCTCGCTGTTCACCGACGACGGCATCAGCCAGCCGGAGTATTACTTCGGCCCGCCGTTCGCCATCCGCCCCGATGCGCGGGTCGGCGACAGCGCGCCCGCGATCACGCTCCTGAGCCCCGCGCCCGGGTCATCGTTCCGGGGCGACGCGGTTGTGCCGATCGCCTGGAGCGCCACCGACGATCAGTTTGTCAGGAGCATCAGCATCCAGGCTTCGATCGATGGCGGGCGCACGTGGAACTTCATCGCCCGGGACATCCCCGGAACCGCCTCGAGCCACAACTGGCGGCTCCCGCCCTCGGATGGCATCAACGAGCTGCTGATCAAGGTCTTCGCGGTTGACCGGCGATTCCAGGACACGTCCGCTATGACATCAATCGTCGTCACACCGGGCTTCAGCTCGCCGCCTTGCCCCGCCGATTTCAACCACGATGGGAGCGCGACCTCGGCCGACATCACCTCCTTCCTCTCCGCATGGTTCGGCGACCTGTCCGGCGGAACACTCACGGCGGACTTCAATCTCGACGGTGCCACATCGTCGGCCGATATCACCGCGTTCTTGGGCGCGTGGTTCGCGGCGCTGGCCGGTGGTTGCTGACGGTTAGTGAGCGAGGGAGAATCTCCGGGTCGGCGACGTGGGGAGTCGCCGGCGCGGCGTTTGTGTCCTGGCTACGGCAGCGCCGCGCCCTGCTTTGCTTGGCGGCCCCACGCGGAGACCGCCGCGGCCGCCATGATCAGCGCGAACGCGACTACGTCGGTGGTGCGGAGCTTCTCCTTCAGCACCACGACGCAGAAACCGCCGAACACCGTCAGCGTGATCGCCTCCTGCATGATCTTGAGCTGCGCGGCACTGAACGGGCCGCCGTGCGAAGAATGCCCGTACCGGTTGGCCGGCACCTGGAGCACGTACTCGAAGAAGGCCAAACCCCACGAGGCGAGGATCGCAAATGCCAGCCCCCACCCCGGCTTCTTGAGGTGGTAGTACCACGCGTAGGTCATGAAAATGTTGGAGGCGACGAGGAGCAGAACGGTCGTTAGCGCACGCGGCATGGCCGATCGTACCGCGGGACCGACCCTCACTTGCGCAGGCGGTCGACCAGCACGGGGACCGTCACGGGCTGCGCCCAGCGGCTCGCCGGGCGGAGCCACCACGCGGGAATCGGCGCCTCGACGGTCATCTCCGCGAGCGGCGCCGCCAGCTCGATGAACTCCGCCGATTGCGTGCTGCCGCGTACGCGCGAGAGGAGCGACCGGAGCGTGCCGTCGCGGGGCCGCAGCGTCGCCATGTACGCGCCCACAGCTTCCGGTGGAGGGCTCGGCGCGAGGACGAGGGGCTCGGACTGGATGATCGGGCGGAACCCAGGCTCATTGGGCAGGTCGCCGGGCCCTGTGATAATCGTCGGCTCCGGGCTGGCGACGCGCGGAGCGGTGTACGAGCGAGTTGAATGAGCCGTCGCGGCTAGCGCGGGCAGGCCGCTCTGCCAGGGTGCAAAGCGATCGGGCGACTGCTGGGCCAGACGATCGAGCCTCGCGAGCGTCAGATCGCGGTCGCTTGAGCGCACTCGCACCGCGAGCCGTCCGAGGCGGGCCAGCTCAAGCGCTCGCTCGGCCGTGATCGGCCCTCGCGGCGCCGGGGCGAGGTTTCGGGCAAATAGAGCTGGTTCGGGCCGCGGGGTAGCGTCGAGCGGCGCATTGTCGGGCTTAGCGTCGGGGTGGCTGACGATCTCGATGCCGTCGAGCCCTCCGGGGCGTGGATCCTCGACTGCTGGCTTTGCCGGGCCGTCGGCTCGGGCGATCGGGGCGCGGCCCCGCGGCAGCGACCACTGGACCTTACTGATCGCGATCACCCCGAAGCCGAGCCCGAAGCAGAGGCACGCAGCGAGCGCCACTCGCTGCACCGGGCGCGAGGCCACGACCATGCGCCACGGCGGAACGCGGGTGGGCCTGATCATTGAAACAGGGATCGGGCCCACTTCTGCCGGTGCGCTCAGTCCGAGCAGGGCCTCGCGCTCCAGGGTTGCCTCGACACAGTCGATGAGCCCCGCGGGCGCCCGGAGGGGCTCGGTGGCGCGGAGCGCCACGCAGTCGCGGCGCATGCCGGCGACGACCCGGCCCAGCTCCGGCTTGGTGCGAAGAACCGCCAGCACCAACCCCTCGCGCTCGGGAGAGATCGTCCCTTCGACGAAGTCGAGCAAATCGATCTCTCCAGCCGGCGCGCCCGCGCTCGGCTGCTCTGATCCCGGGTTTTCGTGCGTGCCGTTGTCCACTGTTGCTCGTCTACGCCTTCTTTTCGGTGGCCGACACGGCCTTGCCGGATCGGTGGTGTTCGATCTTTTCCCGCAGGGCCAGCCGGGCCCGAAACAATCGGCTCTTCACCGTTCCGAGCGGGGTGCCGATTGCATCGGCGATCTGCTCGTAATCCAGACCCTGGACATCCCGCAGGATGAGCAGAGCCCGCTGCTCCGGCTCGAGTTCGCTTATCGCGATGCCAAGGAGCGACCGCTCCTCCTGCAGTTGGACGTTCAGGTCGGGCGGTTGTTCCCGTTCGCGTCGGCTCGTCCCGATCGAACCTCGTTCAACCCCGTGGGCCTCACTGCCACGGGCGCGTTCCGGGAATCCCCCCGAACCTTGGGATGAAACCGGGATTCCGTGCAGCGGCGCGTGGCGGCGGAGTCTTTGCCCCCGCAGGTGCGATAAGCATGCGTTCATCGTCACCTTGATGATCCACGTCGAGACGCGGCTCTGGCCGTCGAACGTGTCGAGACCCTGGATGACCTTGACCATTGCGTCTTGGGCGAGATCCTGTGCCGCGTCGCGATCGCCCAGCATCCGCACGCACACCCCGTACAACCGATCCTGGTACCGGGTCAGGAGGTCCGACATCGCCGCCCGGTCGCCGGCACGGATGCGGCTCACCAATCGAAGGTCATCGGCTTGGGTGTCAGGGTGCGACATGGCGGCTGACACTGATCCTACCGCGGCCCGCAGATCCGGCGCGAGCGTGCGCGGCGCGACGCCTCAGGCCATCGTCATGCCGCCGTCCACGCAGATAGTCTGACCGGTGAGAAATCCGGCATCGTCGCTGGTGACGTATTCGACCGCCGCGGCGATGTCGCCGGGCTGCCCGAGGCGTTTCACAGGCAGGCCGCCCGTGAGCTGTTCGCGGACGGTGCCGGGCAGGTTCGCGGTCATGTCGGTTTCGATGAACCCGGGGGCGATGACGTTGCACGTCACCCCCTTGGAGCCGAGCTCGCGCGCGATGGTCTTGGAGAAGCCGATCAGGCCGGCCTTCGCCGCGGCGTAGTTCGCCTGGCCCGCGTTTCCGACTACGCCGCTGGTTGACGAGATGTTGACGATGCGACCGAAGCGGTTCTTCATCATGGGTCGCGCGGAGGCGCGGGTGGCGACAAACGCGGAGGTCAGGTTGACGCGGATCACCTCGTCCCACTCGGCGTCGCTCATGCGGAGAACCAGGTTGTCTCGGGTGATGCCGGCGTTGTTGACGAGGATGTCCAGGCGGCCGCGCTCGGCGGCGATCTGATCGATCGCCGTGGCAAGGGCGACCGAGTCGCCGACATCGACAGCCTTGATGGAGGCGCTTCCTCCGGCGGCGGTGATCTCGCTCGCGACCTCGGCGAGGGAAGATTCGGTGCGGCTGACCAGCACAACGTGGCGGCCGGCGCCGTTGGGCGAGGGGCGCGCGAGACGCAGAGCGATGGCCTTGCCGATGCCGCGGCTGGCTCCGGTAACGACGGCGATGCGCTGGGGAACTGTGGTGGGATCAGCCATGGGGCGAGTTATAGCACCCCGAGGTTGCGGATGAGGACTGAAGCGTAAACCGCGGGTGGCGCGTCACGCGAGGATCGAGCGGTTTCCGTGAAAGTCTCCGCTGAAAGGTACGACCGCAATTTTGGTGAGGTGCTTCATACCGAGTTGTATCGCCGGCGCCCGAGCGGGTTCTCGCCCTGCCGCTCGATCCGGCTAAGTATCGCCGGGATACCTATTTAGGTCCGTTCGGATCGGGGATCGTGATCGGTCCGCCGGGCGTGTTCTTGCGGATGGGGCCGTCCTTCTTCTCCTCGGGTTCGGGCGCGGGCTCACCCTCGGGAGTTGGGGGTGTGTCGCCCTCAGGTTTCGGGGTCGCGCTCGCTGAGGCGGAGAACTCGCCCGCGGAGGCCGCGATGCCGAAGCCCTTAAGGCCAACGCGGTCCCACTCGCTGGCGCGGCGCTTGACCTCGCCGACGGTCGGTTCGTTGTTGAAGACCCATCCGTCGCCGGCACGATCAACGCCCCACCCAAGCAGGTACGCGCCGTCGGAATCCTGCACGGCGAGGAGCACGGCCATCATTCCCTTGGGGCCTTTGTAGCCGCCCCCGGCCCCCGCGCCGCCGAGCAGCGCAAAGGACGTGTCGAGCTGCTTCTGGATGGTGTCGAGCATCCCGCTGGAACGAAGAGTCTCGATCATGATCGCGACATTCTCGGGCGTGAGCGTCTGCCCCATCGCCTCGAACTGCTTCTTCATCGCGTCCGACATCGTTTTGCCCATCTCCTCAGGGACGCCGGGGATCGGCTCCCCCTTGGCGACGGCCTCGAGCACAGCGGCGATGTCCGGCGGACCCTCGGGCGCTTCCTCACCCTCTCCCCCCTCCCCCTCCTCTTCGCCCTCATCGATGACCGCCGCGCGGGTCGTGCCGGCGTAGACGATGCGGACGGCCTCCACACCGCCGGTTCCTTCATCCCACTGGCCTGTGCTTTCCAGGCTCGCCAGGACGGCCTTGGCCCCCGGCGTCATGAGCGAACGCAGCTCATCGGCCTTGCCGGAGGCGATCGCGTCGGCCAGCTTGAGCGAATCGCGCACGAGCGCCTCGTCCGTCACCGTGAGGTGCGGGGCGTACTGCACGCGCGGATCGACCCGCAGTTCCTGAGC
>JACMLW010000094.1 GCA_014379385.1 Phycisphaerales bacterium | reverse complement strand
GCGCGTCGGCGACCTCGCCCGCGGGCGGTTGGAGGTTGGGCGAACCGCCGTCCGCGAGCGGGCGCGGATCGTGCGCACGAGCGACGTGCGCCGCGAGCACCAGGACACAGGCAATGGATACCAAGCGCATCATCATGGGGCGCCTCGACAGTAATCGTTCGTAGTGAGCGGCGATGGCGCCGGGCCTCAGCGGGATGAACGGAGAAACACATCCTCCGACATCAGCGGGACAAGCTTGGTCCCCTCGCCCGAGGACGACGCCCGCCATGCGGCGCGAGGGAACTGGACGGAGTACGAGATCCCGGACCGTTCACGGATGAGCGCATCAAGCGAAACACGCGCACAGCCTTGAGGTGCGCCCGGTTCACGCCGCCAAACCCCAAGCTCCCAGACCGACGCCTGCGCGCCCTGGAGACTTGGATGACCGGTACCGCTTGCGAGAATCGTTCCGTGCTCGTACGCGCGGGCGCCGATCGGCGCCAGCATCGCCGCCTCGGGGGTGCTCACCGCGATCGCGCGGCCGGAGCACGCCAACACGCTCGGGCACACTTCGACCGCGATCACGGGCCTGACGCGCGTCACCGTTTCGAACTTACTCTTGATGTTCTCGATACCGGCGACGCACTGCGTCTGCGCGGTCTGCACAACCTCTGACAGAGGCGCGGGCCCGGGCGTCAGGTTCGATTGCGGCACAAATCGATTGATGAGTGCGGCGCCCAGCAGCACGATTGCGGCGCTCCCCACCACGCCGGCACGGGAGAGCATCACGAGCCGACGCATGGAGCGCGACGTGAACGGCTTCCGCTCATCCACCTGGGCGAGAATCGAATCGGTTAGATCGGGCGCCTCGAGGGGGCCGCGCATCGACGTGACTACCCGGTGGATGTCGTGAAGACGCGCACGTCTTGCCCCACCACCACCCCCACTGATCGGACCGCCCTCGAAGCCCCCGGTCATCGCGCAACCCCCGTTGGATCCCAGATCTCACGAACCCGTTCCATATGGTCGGCGTGGCGGTCGAGCGCCTCGCGCATCCGCTGCCGGCTGCGGTGGAGGTGGCTCTTGACCGTCCCCTCCGGCATCTGCATGTATTCGGCGATCTGCGAGATCGGCCAATCAAGCTGGTAGAACAGCACAATGATCTCGCGCTGCTCCTCTGGAAGCACCGCCAAGGCAGCACGCAGCGCCGTCGCCACGTTGTCATGCACTTCCTGGTCAATGGTCGCCGCTTCCGGGCGATCCCCTCTGCCCTCCCAGAGGTCGACGATTTCAGAATCAAACGATGGCTTGTGTTTCTGGCACGCATTCACGTACAGCCGCTTGGCGATCGTGAAGAGCCAGGTGGAGAACCGAAATCGGAAGTCGAATCGCTCCAGATTCGTGAGCGCCCGCACAAACGCGTCTTGCACGACATCCTCCGCCACGTCCGGCCGGCCGGAGATCCGCAGCATGTAGGCGTACAGAGATGTCTGGTGAGCCCGGATCATCTGACCCGCGGCATCGCGGTCTCCCGCGATGGCGAGCTCAATCAGCCGGCGTTCCTCGGATCGGGTCATCACGCACAACTATACAGCGGGCTTCCGACGCGGTTTCATCCGCTTGAGTTTCCTTACAATATCCAAAAATAATCGGACCGGCGCTGCCCGCGCCGGCCCGGTCGCGTCGTTGTCGCTGATTTAGTTCCCGAATCGTCTTCAGGCGGCCTTGCTCTGCCGCTTCCGACCGACTGTCCGTTGACTCGCGGCCGCCCGGCGAGCCGGCTCGTGAACCAGACGATCGACCATCTCGAGCGGAGAGCTGGCCCATAGATCGGCGCCGATTTCCTCGGCGAGGCCCTCGGCCCGATTGAAAACGCCCGCCCCAACGGCAATCTGCATGTCGCGGCACGCGCCGATCTCGCCAAGAGTGTCGATGAGCTGACGGATGTCGGGGAGGTCGGCCGGGCCGCTGGCGAACATCAGCAGCACGTCGGGATGCTCCTCGTTCACACGGCCGAGCACCTCGTCATTGGCGACGCCGCCGCCGGCGAACGCAACCTCAAAGCCGGCGCACTCCAGCAGATCAGACGCCATCTGAGCCGCCAGGTCGTCGGCATCGCTCTTGCCGCAGACGACGAAGATGCTCTTGCCGCGGCTCGCGGCGGGCTGGAGCAGTGCGGCGTTCTGATCCACAAACACCCGCAGCAAACGGCTGCCGAGGTGATGATTCAGGGTGGTGAGTTGGTCGCCGCGAAACAGCCGCTCGATCAGTTCGTACGTCGGCCAGAAAAGCTCGGTAATCAGATCCTCGGCGGACATTCCAGATTGACGCGCTCCTGTCACCACCTCACGCGCCGCCGCCCGGTTGCCGCTGATCAATGTCTCAAAGAAACGCTCAGTCAGTGCCTCATGGTTCATGGAATGTGGCTCCGCAATCCATTGCCACCCAACGCGGATTCCACCGTCGCCGAGCCAGAGTTCTTCTAGGTTGTTCACCCGGTAGCGTCCTGCTGCCGTCGCCGCAACAGCGGCACCCTTCTCATCGAAGGACCGTGCCACGCCGCGTGAATGCCGCGTTGCGAGCGCAAAGGCGGCCGCGATTTCTGCGCCCGCGCCCGATAACGCCCCGGTGAGACCGCTTACCGCGCGACGCCCCGGTAGCAGGTGCAAATACCAAGTGTGAGCGCGCGGGTTTCAACCTGCTTGAAACCGCTTGCAGCGATCGTGCCCGACAGTTCGCCCACGCTCATGAACGCCTCGACCGATGCCGGCAGATACCGGTACGCGCCGCTCTGGTCACGGCTGATCCAGGTCGCGGTTCGAGGCATGACGCGCCGGCAATACACCTCATTAAACCAGCGCACGGGGGCCAGCCGCGGCCGGCTGAACTCGAGCACGATCAGGCGTCCGCCCGGCCTGAGCGCGCGCCGAAACTCGCGCAGCGCGGCGCCCGGCTCGGCCACGTTGCGGATGCCGAACGCGATCGAAATCACATCAAACGAAGCGTCGGCGAACGGCAGCGCCATCGCATCCGCAAGCTGGTAGTTGATCCTTTCCCGCAGCGGGACGCTCAGCCGCCGCCGCTTGATCTCTGCCTGATCGAGCATTCCCTGCGTGAAATCCCCGCCGACCACACTCGCAGCGCCCGCCCGCGCCAACGCTTCGGTGAGGTCTCCCGTTCCGCACGCCATGTCGAGCACACGATCGGTGGGCTTCACGCCCGCCCACCCAACGGCGAAGCGCCGCCAAGCCTGGTCGCGCCACAGTGAATGTAAGCGGTTGTTGAGGTCATAGCTGCGCGCGATGGCGCCGAACATGCTGCGCACTTTCGCGGGCTTGTCGCCCTGGTGGTGCGGGTCGGCGAGCTCGGGCGTGGTCCAGGCGAGTGATCCCGGGGCCGTCAAATGGCTCGGTGAACGGCCTCCCTCGGCGTCCGCCTTCGCCGTCCGCATGCTGCTCACCCCTGGGCTCATATGCCGACAGTAAGCCGCCCGCACCTTGGTCGATCCGAGCAGTTTGCGAAAGGCTCTGCATGGCGGCGCACCACTTGGCGTGGCCTACCTAGTAGCATGGAATGCTCAAGCCCCCATGCAAGGGGCTGCACGAACCGCTCGGGAGAACCGCGATGAAGAAGCTCCTTCTGGCCCTACCCCTTGTTGCCGTGCTCACCGCATGCAGCACCAACCCCACTACCGGCAAGAGTCAGTTTAACGCGCTCTCGCGCGAAGACGAGATCCAGATGGGGAACCAGGCGGCCCCCGAACTCATCAAGGAGATGGGCGGCGAGGTCCCGGACCCGGATCTTCGCGCGTACGTCGTTGAGGTCGGCCAGCGGCTCATCCCACACACCGAGGCCGATGGCCCGCAGCGCCAGTGGACGTTCACGCTGCTCAACTCGGATGTCATCAACGCGTTTGCGCTCCCGGGCGAGAAGGTTTTCATGTCGCGCGGCCTGGCCGCCAAGCTCGACAACGAGGCGCAGCTCGCCGCGGTGCTTGGGCATGAGGTGGGCCACGTGATGGCGCGGCACATCAATGACCGCGTCTCTCAGCAGCTTGGCGCCGGCATCGCGGGTGCGGTGGCGGGGATCGTGATCGGCGAAGTGACGGACAGTGACACGGTGCGTCAGGTCGCGCCGATTGGATTGAGCATCGGCAGCCAGGTCATCCTTCTCAAGTTCAGCCGGAACCAGGAGACCGAGGCCGACACGCTCGGCATGCGCTACATGGCAAAGGCGGGGTACGACCCGATCGGCGCGCTCGGCGTAATGCAGGTGCTCGCGCGCGAGTCCGGCCCGCGGGGCGGCCCCGAGATTCTGGCGACCCACCCCTATCCCGAGACCCGGATCGCCAATATCCAGCGGCTGCTCAAGGGCGAGTACGCCAGCACGCAGGGCAATCCCCAGTTCCAGACATTCGCGGACCGATACCAGCAGCGGTTCCTCAGCCGCGTCGGCGCGTTGGCGCCGATCGCAGGCGACGACCGCCTGCTCGCGCTGCTGGGCCCGTCGCACACGTGGTGCGGGCACTGCGCGGCGGCGCTGCACGAGTGAACGTGGATGCTGGATCAGGTACGCTGACCCCGATGTCTCCAAACCTCGCGGCCATTACCCGCCGGCTTGACGCGTTTGGTCGCTCCCTGGCCCCCATCGTCGCCCAGATTACGCCCGAGGAGGCTCGCTTCAAGCCGCCGTCGGGAGCGTGGTCGATTCTTGAGATCGTCTGTCATCTCGCGGATGAAGAGGTGGAGGACTTTCGACCCCGGCTCGCGGCACTTCTCGAGAAGCCGCAGGGAGAGTGGCTGCCGATCGATCCCGAAGCGGCGGCGATCACTCGCCGATACAACGAGCAGGAGTTGGGAGCCGCCGTTCTAAGGTTTGCTACCCAGCGCGCGGCCTCGGTAGCTTGGCTGCGTCTGCTCAGCGACCCGGACTGGTCGGCCTCGAAGCAGCACTCAAGCGCCGGAACGCTTCGGGCCGGCGATCTGCTCGCGTCCTGGGTGGCGCACGATGCGCTCCACCAGCGCCAGATCGCCAAGCGGCTCTTTGAGTTGGCTCAGCGCGATGCACCGGGCGCCTCGACCGCGTACGCGGGCGAGTGGCGAGCCTGAGACGCCCGACGGAAATTGACGCTCAATGGCCTGTTTCCATGAGTTCTTTAGCGCCGCGCACCACCCGCTCCCAGTCGAACGCCGGGCCCGGGTCGGTCTTGTTCTCGGTGATGTGGAAGTGCCCGATCAGCCCGCGATATTCGGCGAGGGCCGCGTCATCGAGCTTGGCCCGCACCAGCTCGCCGCGATCGTTGCGCGGGTAGTCGCACTCGATGCGGGGGAGCACAGTACACAGCGTCGCCGTCAGCTTGATGAGCGAGTCGTACTGCGCATCGGTCATGTCGTACTGCGCCAGCCGCGAGCCCTGCACCTCTCCCACAACCATCTCGGCGCGCGAGGGACGGCCCACGAAACCCGCGGTGCGCACGCCGCCGTCACCCATCCATTCCGGCAGTGTGATGAACGGACCCGCATCATCCCGCCCGTACCACTCCGCGAGCACCTCCGGCACTGCGCCGTCCTCGCGAACCGGGTACGCCCCGATATTGGCTATCTCGATCCCCACCCCGCAATCGTTGCTCGTCGTCGCGTGCCACGCCCGCTCCTTCACATCCAGTGTCTGATAGATCGTGCCGTCGATGTCGAGCATGAAATGGACGCTCAGCCCGCGCACATCGTGCAGCACCCGGAAGCACTGCCGACTCGTCCCGCAGACGTCGTAGTGAATGACGAACTGGCTAACCACGCGCCGAAGCGTCGCGAGATCCCACCCGCCCCCTCGTACTTGCTCAAACTCGTCCTTGCTCAGGTCCACGCGGCGGAGCCCGTAGCGATTCGGCGTCTCCGGGCCGCTGCCGGGCGACCACGCCGCGCCCTCCCACGGCACGAAGCGCTTCTCGGTGCGGTACGCGTCGTACCCACCCGGATCGGTCCACAAAACCACGGGCGCACCGGTATGAAAGAGCTGCCCGCACACCACGATCTCGTCCCCCTGGCGCGCCATCGCCGTCCCGGGGGCCGGCCGGCCGACGGCACAACCCGGCAACGCCGCATTCGCCAGCGCCCACATCGCGCCCGCCACGACGGCGGCGCGGCGGCCTCCCCATTTGGCGACGATCCCCGTTCCCGACCGATAGGTTGTGCGCATGCCCGCTCCCGCTGACTTTCTCTCGTCCCAGCCCGTCCGTCCGCTCCTCGAACCGCTCGACTGGGCCGTCCTGGCAGGGTACTTCCTCCTGCTCATCGGCGTCGGGTGGTATTTCTCCCGCCGCGCCAGCAAGTCCACCTCCGACTACTTCCTCGCGGCCCGCTCCATGCCCGGGTGGGCGGTGGCGCTCTCGCTGCTCGCCACCGCACAATCGTCGGCCACGTTCATCGGGGTGCCCGAGCTCTCCTACTCCGGCGATCTCCGTTACCTCTCGGCCAACATCGGCACGGCCATCGCCGCGATCGTCGTCGCGGCCTTCTTCCTGCCGGTGTACTACCGGCTGAACGTCGCCACGCCGTACCAGATGCTCGAGACCCGGTTCGGGCCGGGGGCCCGGCTTGCCGCGAGCACCAGCTACCTCGTGGGGCGCGTGATGGCCAGCGGTGCCCGCATCTACATCGGGGCGCTCCCGTTCTCGCTCGCCATCTTCGGGGACGAGACGGCCCAGCATCTCGCTGTCTGCATCGCCGGGTTCATCCTTTTCGGCGCCCTGTTCACGCTGCTCGGCGGGGTTCGCGCGGCGATCTGGACCGATGTCATTCAGGTGGGCGTCTATCTCGGCGCCGCCCTAGTCCTCCTGCTCATCCTTTGGAACAAGCTCCCCGGCTCAATCGCCGACATCCATCAATCGCTCTCGCACCCGCCGGACGGCGGACCCTCCAAACTCACGATCCTCAGGCTGGGCATCGACCCGCAGAAACCGTGGCTGGGATTCAACCCGGCCGACTCATTCACGCTGCTCACGGCCGTATTCGGCTGGTCGCTCTTTAACATGGCCGCCTTCGGCACCGATCAGGACCTCACCCAGCGCATGCTCACCTGCCGCTCGGCCGCCAAGGCGGGCCGCTCGCTGGTGGTGAGCGCTGTCCTGGTGACGCTCCCCGTACTGCTGCTCTTCTTCTCGCTCGGGCTCCTGCTCTACCTCTACGACCTCCAGAGCGGCGTCGCGGCCGCGACCGGCCCCGGGATGAGCACCGAATCCACCAAGGCGCTGGTCAGGTTCGGCCTGTTTGACTCGCCGGCGGGTGTCGCGGGCCTGCTGATCGCCGGGATGCTCGCGGCGGGCCCCGCGGGGATCAACGCCTCCCTGAACTCAATGTCGAGCAGTTTCGTCACCGATATCTACCGCCACCTCGCCCCGCGCCAATCGGAGAGCCACTACCTGCGGATCGGCCGCCTCGGGACCATCGGCGCGGGAATCGCGCTGGGCGCCTTCGCCGTCGCCTGCACCGCCCTGCGCGGCGAGACCCCACTGATTGACTTCGCGCTGGGGGTCATGGTCTTCGCGTATGCAGGGCTGCTCGGCGTGTTCCTGACCGCCCTCTTCACCCGGCGCGGCACGAGCTTCAGCGCTATCGCCGCGATGATCACCGGAGCGGCCGCCATGGTGGTGCTTGACCCGGGCGTGATGGCCAAACTCTCGACACTACGGGGTGTGAACCTGGGCAACTTCACGCTCGCCGCGCCATGGCGAATGCTCATCGGCACCGCGCTGGCGATGACGGTGTGCTGCTCGGTACCCGCCTCGCGTCCGCCTTTGACACAAATCGAGCGTCCGTAGTAATAGCTTACACGCGTTACCCAAGTTAACAGCACTCTCTATTTGCGAGCCCTTTACTTGTCAACAACGTCCTCACCGGTATCCTTCCCTCCGGATGAGAGTGACGCCGCTGAATTGCGGCCCCGCTGGATGAGAGAGAAGAATTTTCTGAAACTTTGAGGCGTTTGTTTCATGCCCCTGTCGCGAAAGGCTTGTGTTTCTGGCGCGGGGGTCTTCGTTGGCCTCAGCGCCATCGCCGGCGCGGATCCCGTGTCGCTCGGGTTTGATCGCATCACCCGCAGCGAGTGCTGGTTCAACCCCGAGGCGTCCTTCCACGTTGCGGTGTCGGAGGTCCAGACCGGCAGCGGGGCCGTGGCCTTCCGAGTCACCAACAACTTCAACCTGCTCAGCTCGATCACCGAGGTGTACCTCGACGACTCGGGCGAGTTCGCTTCGCTCGCCGGCTTGGTGCAAAATCACGGCGTGAGCTTGCAAGCCGGGAGCGCCTCGCCCGGCAATCTGCCTGGCGGCCATGCGATCGCCGATCCCTTCCAGGTCACGCCGGCGCTCTGCACTGACGTGATCGGCCGAACCAGCAACGGGGTAAACTTCGCCGCCGAGTTCCTTGAGTTCCGTCTCAATCTCTCGCAGGGCCGCACCCATGACGACGTCCTGACCGGGCTCGCCAGCAGCGATATCCGCCTGGGCATCCACGTCCGCGGCATCTTCCGAATCTTTAGCGACAGCTTCATCAACGAGAGTTATGAGCCGCCCGTCCCCGCGCCCCCGCAGATCGCCCCACTCCCGCCGGGAGTCTGGATGGGCGGCATCGGCCTCGCCGGGCTTGGCGTGCTGAGTTACTTCCGTCGGCGACTCATCCGCGTCTGAATCTCGTCCCGACGGAGCGCCCCCGCGCACCGCTCAGCTATTCCCGCAGCATGTTCAGGATCGAGTGGCGGATTCCCCACTGCGATATCTTCGCGCCATCGTCAAAGTCGCGCATCGGCGCGCTCTCGATCCCCAGCCCGTTGTGAGCCACCAGCAACTGATTGTAGCCCCAGTCGTGGTGCGGCCCCGAGTCCCAGCGGAACGCGTAGATCGCTCCCTGCGGTCCGCTCGCGAACCCCACGCCCACGCGCGTGGTGGTCCAGATGTCGTACATCATGCAGGTGAGCCACCCCTCGTCGAGCCTCTTGTTCGCGACCTGCAGCGTTCGCCACGCCGTGGTGCGGCCGTCGGGCCCCTGCCACCCGGTATGGAAGATCACAAGCTGCCCCGCCTCCGTAAACCCTGCCACCGGCCGCGTCGTGCAGTTGTTCCCGCTCGCCTCGCCGCGCGTCCACGCAGTGGCACCCTCGATCACCCGGTCACCATGCACCGTCAGATCGGTCACTCGCATACACATCTGTCCGCCGCGCGAGTTGGGCATCGAGCTCACCAGGACGATCCGCCCGTCCGCGGCGGCCTGCGCAATCGCCGGCGCCACCTGTGATCTTGTCTCCATTCGCTGCGGCGGCGAGAGCGGCGTCCCCGGCTCGAACCAGCGCGCCGCCAGCACGTCGTCCTCATGCCGCGTCACCAGCAGCAGCCGACCGCTCACCACGCCCGCGGCGAGATCCCCCTTCCCAAGCTCGGGAAGGTACATCGGCGCATCAGTCGTGTCATTCGTGAAGCGCGACCCGTGCCAACCATCCGCCTGCTTCCAGAACACCCACCCCGCCGCGCCCCCTTCCGCGCCACCCACCAGCACGGGGTCAAACCGAGAGGCGCTCGCCGGAACCACCCGCGGCTCCCCCCATTTTTCCTCGCCCTGGTACGACTTGAGAAACACGTGATCGTTCCACTGGTCCATCGCGGCCAAGTGGCACACACCGCCCACGTACGCGAGCGCCGGGGCCGATCCAACCTGCTCGTGCTTCCGCCGCGCACCCCCGTTGGTCGAGCTGCCGTAGTTGACGTCCGCTGCCACCGGCTGCGGGTCAAACGTGCCGCTGTGGTTCCAGTCGATGAGCGTCCCGCCGGCTCCGTCGTCCTGCAGCGTGTAGCGGAACGGCCCGGCTTCCAGGTACTTGAGCTTCTCGTAGGAATAGGGCAGCCGCTCCGAAAGCGCCCGCTCATCGAGCACCGTCTCGCGAAAGCTCCCATCGCTGAATCGCACCGCCTCGGGGTCGCCACCGATCGAGTAATGAAACGCGTAGTTCATCAGCGATGGGTACAACGGGCACCATGCGGGTTCCGAATCGCCCTCGTGCGAGAGCGAGAGTTGGTGCCCGAACTCATGCACGAACGCGGCCCAGTTGTTGCCGCTCCCGCCCATGTCGCCCGTCTGCTGCGCCTGGCCTCCGCCGCCGGGCGTCACCTGCATCCAGTGAACCACCCCGCGCTGATTCGCCGGGAGCTGCTCCATCCCGACGCTCCACCATGAGCCCCCGTGCTGCTTGTCGGCCGGCACCGGTGCTTCCACGCGGCAATGCAGCGCGAGCCCCGTGCTCCCGTCGGGGTTCCGGTTATGCAACCCCGCGTACAGCTTCACCGAACGCTCGAGCTGCGGCCGCAGCGCCGCCTCCTCGATCTGCTCGTAGCGCGACACCGAAACGATCACATCCTGCCGCACCGGGCTGAGCGCCACGCCATCACCCTGGATTCCCCTCGGCAGCCCATGCACCTCCCACCCGTCCAGCAGGCCGTCGTCATCCGAGTCGCGGTCCAGGGGGTCCGATTTCTGCGTCGCCTCATCCGCGTCGCTCAGGCCATCCGCGTCCAAGTCGCCCGAATCCCCCCTCGGTGTGATCGCGAGCCGCACGCACCGGTGCTGGTGCGGCCTCGTCGCCGAGTACACGGTAAACACATCCGCCACGTCGTCTGCGTTCACGTCCGCGGTGAACGCGGTGAGCGCGCCGGCCTCGATCTCGTATGGGGGTCCGTCCACGTTTCCGAGTGGGGTAAGCGCCGGCGCCGGATCAACCCGAACAAGCCCATTGGGCGAAACCGTCCATATGCCGCCGGCCTCATCCAGCACATACGGCGCCGGCCCGGCCGAGAACACCGCGCGAAACTTCACGCCCTCCGCCGCGGGGAACCGGGAGAGCTCTGTCACCTTGTCGGCGCCGAATCGCCCGTACACCGCGACCTCGCCCGCGTGCGCCACCAGAATCTCGGTCCCAGGTTCGGCCGGCAGAATGTCCGCCGCGCCGAGGCCTACCGGGTCCGGCGCCACCGGCTCCAGCAGCACCACCCAGGGCGACGCCTTCCAACCCTGCACGCTAAACGCGGCGCACAACTGCCGGCCGCCATTGATGGTCAGAACCTCAGCGCGCCGGTCGCCGTCGAGGTCCGCTCCACAAAACAGCACGCAGTCCCATCCCGCCGTACACCAGTCCGATGCCTTTGGGGTAGCCGGCGCGGCCGGCGGTGGCGTTTCAGGCGCGGTGGGCGCTGGAGTCGGCGCCGGCACGGGCGGCGTTGGCACGGTCTGCGCGGACTGCTCCTCCTGCCCGCCCG
>JACMLW010000009.1 GCA_014379385.1 Phycisphaerales bacterium | reverse complement strand
CGTGCGCGGCCTTACGTTCGCCGGGCTCGATGCTCTTCTCGGCGACAGTCGCGTGGTCAAATGGAACGATGAGCCGGCGGTTCTCGTAATCGTCGGTCGCCTGGTCGAGTTGCACGCGGGCGTCGGCCAGGGCGTGCTCGGCGGATTGGAGTTCGCCGGCCGCGGCGACGTGTCGAGCTTGGACTTCATCCCTCGCGATCTTTGAGACGGAGCCGGCGGAGTTGTCGAAACGCTCCAGGTTGCGGCCGGCGATCGCGAGCGTTTCCTTGGCCGTCACGACCCGTGCGTCGAGCTGGGCGACCCTTGCCTCCGCACTCATCTTGGCGCGGCGAAGGTCGCCCTCGTCCAGTTCGGCGATCACCGTGCCCTTGGCGAGCGTGTCCCCAACCTGTACATCGCGGTCCAAGCCGGGCAGCCGGTACAGGCTGTGCACCGTGCCCGAGAGCTTGAACGCCAGAGACGTGGTTTGCAGCGGCTCGATTGATCCGCTGAACCGCCGCGAGACGGTGATCTTCTCCGGCTCGAGGACCTTGACCATCACCGGGACGGGAGCGGACGCCGGCTGCTGGCGCTTGTCGCAGCCGCCCAATGCCGCCACCGCGGCGCAGACGAGCAAGACGGACTTCATACGAGGCTTGTTCATGGGTTCTCCATCGAGGGGAGCGGAGCATCGGAGGTTGCCTGGGCGGGCGAAGGAGGGGACGGGGGTTCCGCGAACTCCCACCCGCCACCCAGCGCCTTGTAAAGACGGACGACATTGACCGTGAGCGTCACCTGACCCTGCACCAGGAGCATGTCGGCGCGGCTGGCCTGGCGCTGCGCGTCGAGTACGGTGAGTTGGTCGAGCAGGCCGTTGCGGTAGTCGCCCTGGGCGATGGTCAGGGCTTCGCGGGCGCTCGCTGAGAGCCGTTCGAGGTCGTCGACTCGAGCCCGTCCTCGGTCGACGGCGACCAGGGAGCTCTCGACCTCGCCGAAGGCGGCAAGCACGGTGTCTTCGTACGCTGCCTTCGCCGCATCAACCTCGGCCTCCGACAGGTTGATGGTCGCCCGGCGCCTCCCCCCATCGAAGAGTTCCCAGTTGATCGCAGGACCCGCCAAGTAGTAGCCGGAGGAGTCGCCGTTGAACAGCTCACCGGTCTTGCGACTCGCGAACCCGCCGGAGGCGCCGAGAACCATCTGAGGGAATAGCTGGGCCGTCGCCACGCCCACTATCGCCGTTGCACTGGCGATCTGGCGCTCGGCCGCCTGGATGTCCGGCCGACGGCGCAGCAGGTCGGAGGGGACACCGACGGCGATGTGGTCGGGCACGACGGGGAGGCTGGAAGGCGAGACAAGCTCATCGCTGAGGGCGGTCGGCGCCAGCGCCATGAGCGTCGAGAGGACGTGGATGTATTGACGGATCGCCTGCTCGATCGGGGGGATCTCGGCCGCGGTCGCCTCGACCTCTGTCCGTGCCCTCACGACTTCCAGGTCCGAGGCCAGGCCGTTGGTGTGCCTGTCCTCGGTGACCGTCAGAGTCTGCCGCTGGTCTCTCAGCGTGGCGTTCGCCACCGCCAACTGACGCTGGGCGCCCCGAAGCTCCATGTACGCCCGCGCCGTTTCGGCCGCGAGCATGAGTACCACGCCGCGCCGCCGTGAGTCAGCACCCTGCTCCTGCGCCGCGGCGGACTCGATGAGCCGCCGGGTTCCGCCGAAGAGGTCCACGGTCCACTCGGCGTCGAACCCGATCTGAAAGAGGTTGCTCTCCAAGTCCGCGTCGGGGAGCCCAATCGCCGACTCGCTGCCCCGGAAGCGCAGGGCCGAAGCTCCAACGCCGATCCGTGGGTAAAGGAGCGAACGAGCCACCTCCCGCACCGAGCGGGCCTGGCGAACCCTTGCCTCGGCCACCTTGAGGCTGTTGTTCGCCGCGACAGCCCGCTCAACCAGCGAAACAAGCTCGGTGTCGTTGAAGCGGTGCCACCATGCGACCTCGCCGCTGGTCAGGGTGTCCACGGACGCCGCGACGGAGCCAGCGAGTTCTCCGTAGGTCGCGGGCATGGCCGGGGAGGGAGGCGTGTAGTTTGGCCCGACCATGCACCCGGCCAACGACAGGCAAGCCACGGCCAGTGTGAGGCTGCGGGCGCACGTTGCGGCGGGGGGAAGCTTCTGGCCCGGACCCGTGTGATGGATAGCGATCATGCCACAACGATACATCGTAAATATACGATGTCAAGAAATATATTGACGCAGTACAGAAAAATATTGACACCGTACATTTGCGTGATAGACTTCTCTCAACGGGGGTTTGCGGCGGCCCCCGAGCAGGACAGGCCACGCCGCAGAACGAGCGAACCACATGAACAGCCAGCAAGGCGTCACAAGGAACCGGAACCGAACGCCGCAGAAAGGGCCCGGCCGGCCCGCCGCAGGCGAGTCACTCACCCCCCAGGAGGTGGCCCATGCCGCCCTTCAGCTCATCGTCAGCGAGGGCGAAGGGGCCCTCACGATGCGCCGTCTCGGGGAGGTGCTGAGCGTGAAGGCGATGGCCCTGTACAACCACTTCCCCGACAAGGAAGCCATCTTGGACGCCGTGGCGAGCTTGGCGCTCTCCCGGCTTCCCGCGCCGCCCGTCAAGGGACCCTGGAAGAGCCGGATCAAGGCGCTCTGCCACGGGTTTAGGAGTATGGCGCTGGAACACCCGAATCTCTTTCGCGTCGCCATGAACCGACCGACGCCGCCCAGCAGTGCGCTCCTACAGATCGAAGCAGCTCTGTCGGCGCTAGCCGATGCAGGGCTCCCTCCCGCGGCGCAAGCCGTGGCCTACCACACGCTTCGCCTCTATGTGCGGGCCTATTGCCTGTGGGAGATCGAGGAGGCGAGTCAAGGCGGCGATCCCGCGGAACTGGCGCGCGTGGCAGCTGCTTCCTATCCCCGCACAGCCGCGGCAGCCCATCTCATCTTCATACCGGACCGAGACCGCCAGTTCGAAGCAGGCCTCGACCTGATCATGCGCGGCCTTCAGACCAACAGGTAGCCGGCAGAAGCCGCCACGAGCTGGAATGCGCGCTCCATTGCGCGCCGATTGGACCTGAACTGGGCCTCAACTGTTCGCATACTGGCGAGCGCAGAACGGCCTTGGCGCCACGCCGACGTGGTTTTCAGAGTCCCACAAGGGGGTCCTCCGAGCCGTGGATATGCCTGTCGATCCGGTGGTTGCGGGTTCGAGTCCCGTCCGCCTCGTTCAAAAGCCCTGCGTTGCAGGGTTTTTTTGGGTCATGACTAGCTGAGCCTTGCCGGAAGCACAAGGATAGGCCGATTTCCGTGAAGAACCGCTATGTCGTGCGTTCTCGAATCTCGGAGGCCGCTTTCCGCCGGTTCCTGCGGCACGTGGCGGCCGATCTCACGGCCGTGCAGATCACGCAGCTCACCGGTCTCAACCGCAACACCGTCAACCGTCTGCTCGCCTGTCTGCGGCTGCGCATGGCCCAGGTGTGCGAACTCGGACGACCCTTTCGCGGCACCGTCGAGGTCGATGAGAGCTACTTCGGGCCGCGCCGTGTCAAGGGCAGGCGTGGACGCGGCGCGGCCAGGAAGACTCCCGTCTTTGGCATCTTCAAACGCCACGGCAAGGTCTACACCGAGCCGGTCTCCGACTGCTCGAAAGCTGTGCCTTTGGCCGCAATCCGCGGCAGAGTCTCGCTCGACAGCATCATCCACTCCGACGGCTGGGTCGGCTACGACGGCCTGGTGGACATGGGCTACAAGAAGCACCTGCGGGTCGATCACTCGGCCAATGAGTTCAGCAGCCGGCGGATACGCGGCAATCACATCAACCGCATCGAAGGCTTCCGGGGCTACGCCAAGAGCAGGCTGGCCCGATTCCGAGGCATGCACCCAAGCACCTTCCTGTTCCACCTCAAGGGGTGCGAGTTCCGCTTCAACCACCGACAACAAGACCTCTACCGTGTCCTTCTTACACTCTGTCGAAACAACCCGCTCAGCTAGTCATGACCCTTCTTTTTTTACTCCAACAAGGGGCACGGCTGCCGCATATCCACGTTCGCAAGGGAACCGACCCGAGCGACACCATCGGAAAGTGTGGCTGAAGCCTCTCGAACTCGAGTTTGCCGAGGGGTTTCACCAGGGCGGAGCTGAGGAGGATTACGGAGGTGCTCGCTGAACGGCAGGTCGGGTGCATCGAAAGCGTGGAGTCGTCACTTTGGAAAACCCAGGACGATGGGTGTGCGATTCACCAGGCACGGAAAGACTGCCTACCTCGTTGTCGCCACCGATGACGGCCGGTTCATCGCCGCTCGGCTGAGCATGTATCCATCGTTGCTGGCGGCCAAGCCCTCGCAACGGGGCCACTGGAAGATTATCGGGCTGGGAGATGGAATCACATGGCCGGACCTTGATCTGGACCTCTCGACGTCAGGGATCATCGAGGGGCGTCCTGACACATCGAGGTCGCCGACCGGTTCGAGTGTTGCGAGCAGCGTGGCCCGGTGGATGTTCTCGACGGGCGCGGCACCGAAGGGAAAGGGATCGCGACGAGCTCCGTTGAAGAAGGACTTGCCGGAGAGGCGATAAGCGGGTCGGCCGAGGCGCGGGCGGTGCAGGCGGCGTCGTAGGTTTCCTATCGTCGCGCCCGATCTATGTGAAATCCGCTCGAAGCATCGGAAAGTGCCCTCGCGCCGCCGCGCATCCGGTCACAGCCCAAAGCGGCGAGCAAGGATCTGGCGCGTCAGCGAAGCTACAACGTGATCGCCGGGGTCGGCGTCGCGAGCGTCGACTGGTAGGGCGATACCGAATCCCATGTCACCTTCACCGGCTCATGGAACTTGTACGCCACCGGGCGGGTTGGCTCGCCGATAACGGCGAACGCCGCCACGGCCGAGATGTGATCAAGAGTGATGCCACCGACGTCTGCGCGGTCGGGGAGGCGCGTCAGCGTGATCGTGACGCCGTACGTGCCGACTCGCAGATTGTTCTGGAATCTGAATCGCACAACCGTTGACGTACCCGACTCGATCTTCGGGAACCAGGTTCCCTCGTCTGCGGTGCCGGTGCCGAAGAGATCGACACCGACGGCGTCGCGCACATGGAAATGCACATCAAGGTTGATCAGGTCAATCAGCGCCTTGAGGCGGACCTCGACGATAATCTCCTCGCCGAACTTGAAGGCCTCGGCGACGCGGTCCCGCGAGTCGATGAGCCGCACCTGCTCGATCTGAGCTTGTCCAGTGCCGTAGCGGATGTCGCCGGCCACATCCGTCTTCTTGGCCTCGATCTTGTTGGCGAGCTCAGGCTGGGCCTTCTGGGCCTCGGCATTCACGGTGTCGCGCACGTAGTTGAAGTAGCGGTCCACCGCCAGCTCCGACGAGCTGTAGCAGACCTGCTCGCCGTCGCGCAGGAAGAGGCCCTTCTGGCAGAGGCTCTTGACCGAGTCGGGCGAGTGCGAGACGTACAGCAGCGTCAATCCGGTGTCGAGCAGCTTGCGCATGCGGGCCACACACTTCTGTTGGAACCCCATGTCGCCCACCGCCAGGATCTCGTCCACGATCAGGATGTCGGGCTTTACGCTCACGGCCACGCTGAACGCCAGGCGAGCGTACATGCCGCTGGAATAGTGCTTCACCGGCTGGTCGATAAAGTTGCCGATATCCGCGAACGCGGCGATGTCGTCGAACCGTTCCTCCATCTCTTTGCGTGCGACGCCGAGGATCGCTCCATTGAGAAATACGTTCTCGCGCCCTGTGAACTCCGGGTCGAAACCCGAGCCGAGCTCGAGGAGCGCGGCGATGCGGCCGTGGACCCGCACCTCGCCCTCAGTGGGCGTGAGCGTGCCGGCGATGATCTGGAGGAGCGTGCTCTTGCCGGAGCCGTTGCGGCCGACGATGCCCAGGGCCTCGCCGCGCATCAGCTCGAAGTTGATGTTCCGCAGGGCGTAGAAGGGGCTGTAGTACGTGCGCCAACGCCCGACGACGGCCTGCTTGAGGCGGTCGCGCGGCTTGGCGTACATCTGGTAGCGCTTTGAGATATCGCGGGCGCTGATGGCGACGGCGTGATCCGACGTGGCCGATGCGGATGGAAGCACCGCCGTAGAGGCACGCGGCGGGTGGGGCCGGGCAGGAACAGGGTTGTGGGGCTCACATGACATCAGGGAACCCCCGCTTGACCTTCATGAACCACGCGAAACCAAGCTGTGCCAGGACGAAGCCAATCAGCGTGACGATCCCCAGGCCGGCCCAATCGGGCTGCTCGTCCCAGAGCAGTGTCTGGCGAGCGCTCTGGATGATTGGAGTGAATGGGTTGTAGTCGATGGCCCAGCGGTAGGCATCGGGCACGCTCTCGGGCGGATAGAACACGGGCGTCACGAAGAAGAAGAGCTGCAGGACCACGACGACGACCTGGCGCGTGTCGCGGATGTAGACGCCAAGGGCGGCCAGGAACCATCCCGCGGCGAGCGAGAGCAGCAGCAGCGGGGGCAGGACGATAGGGAACAGCAGGGCCGTGAGCGGGATGCGCCCGGTGATGACGAGCTCGGCCGCGAGGAGCAGCACCAACCCCACGCTGCCGAAGAGCAGCGCCGACAGGAGCGTGGCGACCGGCAATGTCTCGAGGGGGAAGACGACTTTGCGAACCAGGTTCGGCCGATCGAGCACAAGCCCCGGCGACTTGCCCGCCACTTCGCTGAACACGCTGTACACCACGAACCCGCAGAAGAACGTGAGCACGAACTCGCTGGTGACGCCGGCCTTGTCGAGCCGGCTCCACTTGCTGGGGAAGATCACGGTAAAAAGGAAGGTGTAGACCAGGAGTTGCAGGAGTGGGTTCACCACCATCCATGCGGCGCCGAGCATGGTGCCTTTGTGGCGGGTCAGCGCATCGCGCGCGGCGAACTGCGTGATGAGCTCGCGGTACCGCCAGATATGGCCCACCAGCGTGGGAAGGCTGAGCAGGTCCCAGGTGGGGACGGGGCGGGATGACCGGACTGCAATCTGGCTCATCAGGAAGAGGGGGACATTTGGCAACGTGAGCGGAGGGAGCGCGGGCGGACTGACGGGGCGCGGCGGAGGGGCGGCGCGACTGTAATTCGGTGCTCGGGGAAGTTTAGACGGCGACCGCGGCGGGGGCGTCCGGGTCGGCCAGCACGCATGCGGACGCGACGGCGCCCTCGACAAGGCCCTCGTACGTCATGCTCACGCGCGGGTGACGCGAGCTGGCGGCCAAGCCATCGGCCCACACGACCTCGGCCGTCGTGATCGAGACGGTTCGCGCCTCGTCCCGTGCCATGAGCACACTGATTTCTGGCCGGTCCGGCCACTGCTGGCGATGAAACCGGTCTTGGGCCACGGGTGTGGCGCCGTGAACCGACAGCATTCGATCAAAGAGCGCCAGTCGCGGCGCGGCGAGCGTGTCGCCCAGACCCGAACTCACCAGACAGAGCGGGCCGGCGGCGAGACGCCGGACACGCAGGCCCAGGCGGTCCCACACGGCTTCGATTGCGGTGATGCTGCCCCCTTCATCGGTGGGCCTCGGCGGGTCGATCGCAAGCACACGGAACGGGGCAAAGAAATCGAGGTCCGACTGCCGCAAAACGCGGGCGATCTCGGCCGTCCCGGAGAGTCCGAGCAGCTTTGGGATAATCAGGCCGCGAGAGGTCAACTGTTCAGGTGGCGGAAGGTACGGTCGCGGGATCTGATTGAGGTTCAACAGGCACAAAGCCAGACCGGTGGACGACACGCCTACCCAAGTGCCGCCGCCGACTGGATCGATGGGGTACACGGCCCGGGTTGATCCTTGCGGGAGGTCGTGCCAGCGGGGAGGCGAAGCGGCGGGCCTGTCACGCTCCTCATCGCGATTGACAACGAGGCGGAACCCGGCGAAGGAGACAGAGCCTGCGAGATAGAGAGATCGGCTTCCAGGGCGTCCATCGGTCCTGGGGAGCGGGATGAGCGTCACGGTGCACATGTGGGGTCGGGCGATCCTTGCCGGGCGCGGGGTCGGGAAGGTGAAAGGAGGGGCGGCGCGGTTAGTGCGTGCTGTGCTCGAAGTGTACGGTAGAAGGGGCCTTCCCAAAATCTGGGGGACAAACTACGCCGAACTCATCGGCGATGACGCGCATCATCGCGTGATGGTGAAGTGCATGGTGGGCGGCGAACGCCAACTCGCGGCCCAAGGTCGAGGTGAAAGCCCCCAAGGCGCCGTCGCCCGAGAGCATGAGCCGGACGCGAACGGGCTGGCCGTCGGCTTCCGGGCCGATTGAAACGAGGCTGTCGTTCATCGCGCGGATGGCGCTGATCGCTGCGGCTCGCGAGGTCTCCATCGGGACTTCGCGCTGGCGATGGTCGTAGTCGATTTCCTCGGCATGCCGGCCGAAGCCTGAGAGCGCCGCCGCGAAATGGTCAAGGCTGTGCCGGGTGTGCTTGCCGATGGTCCCCCTCATCATGGTTCTGCTTTCACGGGCGTACACATCGTCGTGAAGCCCTTCAAGGAAGCAGCGGCACTGGCCGAGCAGGCCGGTGGCGCACGCCGCGCCGGGGCTTAGAACACCCGCTGGCGCGCAACCGGTGGCGCGGCGAAGGGTTGGAGTCGGCATGTGCGGGTGACCCCTTTTGCAAAGTCGCCGACCATGTTTGATCGGCGATGGGGGTCATGGTACCCCATTTTGAGCATCAAGGCGGCCGTGAACGGCCCAGATCGTGCATTTGCGGAGCAGACGCTTATCGCACCCAGGCGGGTTGATAGGGAGCGGGCGAAGCGACTTTCATCTCACGACGCGGCGATCACGCCCTCGATGATCTCGCGGTGGTTGGCGCAGCGCGGGCATTTATGCTGACCGCCCAGCTTCCCCTTGGACGCCATCCATCTGTGCAAGGCGCCTTGGCGAAGCGGTGTGATGGTTGGCGGCGCCATCCCGACGTCGTCCGTCCGTTTGGTGGTGTAATCGACGTTCTGCTGCTTGAGGGCGGTGTCGAACGCGAGGGCGAACTCGTCAAGGCAAGGCGGCGGGGGCGCTGGATCCATCTCGATCGCCAGTTCGAGCCCGGCGCGATAACCCTCGCGCGGGTAGACCGGGGCGGCGGTGAACTCGCCAATCGTGATCCCGGTCTTGGACGCAGCCGCGGCGACCGCGTTCTCGATGTGCTCGACGATCAGGTTCTCACCGAAGGCATTGATGAAGTGGCGGTGCCGGCCGACGATCCGGAGCCGGCACGGCCCGCTTCCTCGTCCGCCAACCGACGCTCGATTGCTGGGAGCGCCGAGGCGGGCGGGGATGGTGTCGAACTCGACAACATCGCCGATGATGTACCGCCAGAGCCCGGCGCAGGTGGTCATGACTACGACGTAGCGCTGGCCCTTCTCGACCTGATCGGCGGTGAATGCGGGGGCGTTTGAGTCGTCGATGCGCTCGAGCGGCACGAACTCGTAGAAGACACCGAGATCGCTCAGGAGTCGCATCCCCGGGTCGCCGGGGATGTCCTGCATGGCGATGAACCCTTCCGAGGCGGGGTAGAGCTCGAGCCGGCGCGGGATGTCGTCGCCCGTCGCGGACCCCGAGTAGAGACGGCGTACGCGCGAGTCGAACGGCGAATATTTCACGCCGCCATGCACGAAGAGTTCGAGGTTCGGCCAGACCTCGCGGACGGTCGAGACATCGCGCCCCTCCTGGCGAGCGAGCTGGATCACCCGCTCAAAGAGCACAAGCGTCCACGAGGGCATGCCGCTGATCATGCGGATGTCCTCGTATAGGCAGGCCTCGGCCATCGCCTCGATCTTGCTGGGCCAGTGCGACATGAGGGCGATGTCGGGTCCGGGGGCGTAGATCTCAGAGATCGGCCAGCGGATGAGGGGAGTGACGATGCCGGAAAGGTCGCCGGTGCGGACGCCGTGAGCGTTGGCTGTCAGATCACTGGAGCCGCCAAGGAAAAGGCACTTCCCACTGGTCATCCGCGAGAGCCTTACTCCGAATCTCGCAGCGGTCGCGAAGATGTCGAGCGAGGCCAGGAAGTTCGACCGGAGCATCTGCTTGGAAACAGGTATGTACTTGTCGCCCGCGGTGGTGCCGGAGGTCTGCGCGAAGTCCATGACCACGCCCGGCCAGAGCACGTCGGGCTCGGCGTTCTCGCGCATGCGGGCGATGGCCGTGCGGTAGCGATAGTAGTCGGCGAGCGGTAGGGCCTTCTGGAAGGCGGGTGCGATCTCGCTATCCGGGAGGCACGCGAGACGAGAGAAGCCGTGCTCGCGCCCGATCTCGGTAAACGCCGCGGCGCGAAGGAGCGATCGGAGCTGGGCGCGCTGGATGCGGGCGGTGTGACGGGCCCAGAATGAAAGGTCGCCGAGCCTGCGGGCACGCCGGAGTGTCCGTGCTCGCAGCCCCGCGCCGATGAGCGGCGTCCAGCGCGGCTGGCGCGAGGATGAGGGTGCCGCGCGATCGCGAGGCGGCGTAGGAGTTGCTGCTGTGTCGGTACGTTGCGTGGCACCCACGGCTGCTACATCCGGCCGGGCCGCTCGAGGTCGGCCATGAACGCCACGAGGGACTCTGCGAACTGGACGGGCCTTTCGATCATGGGGGCGTGGCCGCACTGATCAAGCCAGACCAGGCGCGAGCCCTTGATCAGATGATGAAATCCCTCTGCGGCTTCGGGCGGGGTGACGATGTCCTGCCGGCCCCAGATGAGCAGCGTCGGGCAGGTAATCTCGCCGATGCGGCTGCCGAGGTGATCACGGCGGGCTGAGCGAGAGAGCTTAACCATGGCGCGAGCGCCATAACGGTCGGAAAGTTCGCGGTGCGCCCGGTCGAGATCGGCGTCGCGCATCTTGCTCTGATCGTAAAAGAGTTCGCCGATCTTGCGGCTCAGCCACTCGCGGCTGGGGCGGATCTGGACGTCACTCACCATTGATTTTTCAATGAGCCCGCTCGAGCCAGCGAGCACCAGGCCGCCGCAGAGGTCAGGCTGCTCCAAGGCGATTCGCAGGGCAACATGGCCGCCAAAGGAGTTACCGACCAGTACGGCCGGCTTGCCGATCTGTGTCCGCAGAAATGTGCTGGTTAGTCGGGCTACACCTTGGATCGAGCAGTCTTCACCTCGCAACTGGAGGAGCGGGAGCTCGAACATGATGCAGCGCGCCCTGTGGCAGGACCGCTCAACGACCCCTTCCCAGTGCTCGTTCAACCCGACCAGCCCATGCAAAAAGACCACGGGTAGACCCGAACCGATCTCAACCACCACCGCCTGCAAATCGCCGGTATCACCGACCGACCACGTGGTGGTCAGGCTTTCGAGACTCGAGTTGAATCGCCGGGCAGGGCTCTGAGGGAAGACCGTCAATGGTGCCTCCAGAATGGAACGCCGTAGATAGTACCTGCTTTACCTTCGCAAAGCGCGGCCCCGGCACAAGGCGAATCGAACTTTGCCCGAAACTCGGGCCGTGTCGCCCCGACAGTGGGTACAGGGCCGCCCGACGAAAAAAAAACGAGCCGGACCGTCGTCCGGCTCGACTCTTGTAATCATATGTGGCGGGGAAAAAAGATTTATCGTGATCAGGCTTCGACAAGCCCTTCGCGGATGGCAAAGCGGGCAAGCTCGACCCGATCGTGGATATCAAGTTTTTCCATGATCGAGGTACGGTGGGCGTCCACTGTTTTGGGGCTCCGGAAGATCGCACCTGCGATCTGGCTGCGGGACATCCCCTTGCCGATCATGCGAAGGATCTCTTGTTCGCGCGGGGTAAGCGCCTCGAGACGAGAGGTGGGCGTAGCGGAGCGTTTGCCACGAGGGCCCCGGGTGAGCTGGCACCGCTCGAGGACTTCGGGGCCGAAGGCGAACTCGCCGCGAGCCACCTTGCGGATGGCTTGGACGATAGTCTCCGGGGCGTCGCTCTTGGACAGGTATCCCCAAGCGCCAGCCTTAACGGCCGCGTCAATGTAGTGGTCGCGGACATAGGCCGTGAGCATGATGGTGCGAATATGGGGGAGCTGGCGGTGCAGATCCTCCATAGCCCCAAACGGGTCAGGACCGGGCATATCGATGTCGAGAAGCACAATTTCAGTGCCGCTGCGTTGCACCTCGGTCACGAGATGTTCGGCGCTCGGCAGGCGACCGACAACCTCAAGATCACTCTCCATCGAGAGGCGGGACTTGAGGCCTTCGGCAACGAAGGCGTGGTCATCGACGCACAGCACCTTGGTGGGATTGGTCTTGGCGGCGGTCGGAGCGCGGCTGGCCATGCTCATCGCGTTGTTCCGTACCACCACTTCGGGAGAGGTCGTGGGGTTCATGCCGTGAGAATACCCGATCCCTAGGAGAGGTAACAGAGCCAAGGAGTAGGGAATTTGCCCCAAACACTCACCCACCCCTATGGGCGAAGTAAGAGCCTCCCAGGACTGATTAGGAAAGTACGCTCGGCAACCGATCGAAGTTAGGCCACCGGCTTGGCGGATATACTCCACGCGCGAGACTAACGGTAAGCCCCATGACCAACTGCCTTGGGACATTTAGGTGGTTGCTCGGAATGCTGCTCGCGGCGTGGCTGCCGCTCTGCTGCTGTCAGGCCCAGATGGGCCTTCAACTCTTGTTGCCGGTCGAAATAGAAGAGCATGGGTGTTGCTTCGCCTGCGAGAACGCTCGGCACGAGCCTGCTTCACAGATTCCCGGCGAGCGATGCTCTGATTGCGATGATCACCGCCCAGCGAACCCCGAGCCCGACCGCTGGACGCCTTCACACGACACCGTCGGGGTTTGGCTGAGTTTCCCGGCTCGCACGGACAATGACGTTGTGTCGGCCCAAATAAGCGGCGCGGCATCAAGTTATCGGGGTGCAGCTTCAAGCGCACCATCGAGTTCGTGTTCGCTGTTGCGCCTCCACTGCGCGCTGCTGGTCTAGCCCATCGCGACCATCCATGCGGTGCCCCACCCCGCGTGCGGCGATCGTGACGGACCGAGTCCGCGGCGCCGCGATTCACGCGACCACATTCCAACTTCCCTTCCCTCTCTGTGCAGTGGAGCCACCCCACCATGGGTTCTTCGCATTCCGTCCAAGGGCTTGCACGCGCCGGGCAGCCAGTCGCAGACTCGACGGTTGGCGCGAGCGTTCCACCGCCCCGAGCGCGCCGGATGACACGCCTAGTGCTTCCGACCGTGATTCTGCTGGCGGCCGCATCGCTGCTCGCGTATAGCGCTCGCGGCGCGTTCATCAGGGCCATGAGCGTGCAGGTCGTGCCGGTTCTGGTGAAGGGCATCCCGCAGGACGCGCCCTCAAATGCCGCAACAGGTGGGGGGGATGCACTCGCCACTCGGGCGGCACCCGGCGGCGCGGTGGTGGCGCAAGCGCCGGGGTGGGTGGAGGCCGCGCCGTATCCGGTGAACGTCCCGGCTCTCGCCGACGGCGTGGTGCGCGAAGTGCTCGTGCTCGAGGGGGAGCGAGTCGAGGCGAATCAGGTAGTTGCCCGGCTGATCGACGACGACGCACGCCTGGCGGCACGGATGGCGCAGGCCGATGTCGCCGAGCGTCAGGCCGCCGTGGACGCCGCGACTGCGGCGCTTGAGGGGGCGCAGAGCGAGTGGGACAACCCCGTGGAGCGGACGCGGGCGGTTGCTGCCGCGGAGGCAATGCTGGCCGAGGCGGAGGCGGAGCTTGCTCAGGTTCCGGCTGAAGTCCGCGAGAAGCAGGCGATGGCCGACGAGGCGGCCGATGAGCTTGCGCGCAAAGGCAGACTCCTGGAGATTGGGGGCGTGTCGGAGGCCGAGCTCACACGGCTACGGCTTCGAGTCCAATCGCTGGAAGCGGCGGCTGAGGCCGCGCGTCAAGGCGAGGGCGTTATGCGAGCGCGGGTCGACTTGGCACGGGCCGATGCCAAGGCGGCGCGAGACTCCCTTCGGCTGCGCATCTCGGAGCAGGCCGAGCTGGCCAGGGCCCGCGCGTCGCTCACGGAGACACGCGCCGCGGCTGCCCGCGCGGGAGTGTCGGCCGAGGAGGCGGATCTGCGCCTGTCGCGCATGGAAGTGCGGACGCCTATGAGCGGCATCGTGCTGGAACGTCTCGCCGAACCGGGCACGCGACTGATGAGCGGGGGGCTTGAGGCGAACGGAGCCAACGTGGTGCGGCTCTTCGATCCAGCGCGTTTGCAGGTGCGATCTGACGTCGCGATCGCCGACGGCGCCAGAATCGGAGCGGGCCAGCCGGCGCAGATTGTCGTCGATGTGCTCCCCGATCGCACGTTCAGCGGAACGGTGACGCGACTTGTCGGTCAGGCCAATATCCAAAAGAACACCATCCAGGCCAAGGTGGCGATTGATGACCCGGACGAGATGCTGCGGCCAGAGATGCTCGCCCGGGTGAAGTTCCTCAGTGCCGGTTGGGCAACCCAGACCGCTGGCGGCGGCCGTGGGCCAGCAGCCGGTGGGGCCGAGCGAAGCGGGAACGGTTCTGTGCGGCTCCTGGCGCCGCGGGAACTGCTCGTAGACGTTGACGGCGATCACGCGGCCGGGTGGGTTGTTGACCAGGTTCGCTCCAAAGCAACCAAGCGGCGCCTCGTTCTCGGCGCCGCGGCCGATGACGGCTGGGTTGAAGTTGTTGAGGGGCTTCGCCCCGGTGATCTGCTGATTGCCCCGCTCCCAGGGCTCAAGGAGGGCTCGAAGGTGAAGATCACGTCCGAAGCTGTGCTCGGTGGAGGTGCGTCATGACGCAGGCGCCCATCAACGGTCAGGCGGAGGGCGGCCTTGAGCCCATCATCCGTTGTCGCGGACTGACGCGAACATACATCAAGGGCGACAACACAATCACGCCGCTCGCCGAGCTCGATCTCGACGTGGCTCGTGGTGAGTTCATCGCGCTCATGGGGCCGTCGGGCAGCGGGAAGACCACGCTCTTGAACCTTGTTGCCGGCATCGACAAACCGACCTCGGGCTCGCTGCGCGTTGGCGGCGTGGAGCTTGCCGACGTGTCGCCCTCGCGCCTCGCGGCGTTCCGTTCCGAGTACATCGGGTACGTGTTCCAACTTTACAACCTCGTGCCGGTGCTGACGGCGTACGAGAATGTGGAGTTGCCGCTGCTGCTGCACCGGCTCTCGGGGCGCGAGCGACACCAGCGCGTCGCGACGGCGCTCCAGCTCGTGGGTCTGGCCGATCGGCACGATCACTTTCCCCGCCAGCTCTCCGGCGGTCAGGAGCAGCGGGTGGCGATCGCCAGGGCGATTGTCACCGATCCCCGCATCATCGTCGCCGACGAGCCCACGGGCGACCTTGACAAGGAGTCGGCCGCGGCGGTGATGGCGCTGCTGGAACAACTCACCGCAGAAATGGGCAAGACCATCGTGATGGTGACGCACGACCCCAAATCCGCGGCCCACGCGTCGCGCGTCCTCCATCTCGAGAAGGGCCGACTCGTCGTCCAGGACGAGCGGTTCGCCACCCTCGCTGGGGCCTGACTCCTTTGTCCCTTGTTGCTCCGAAAGGCCGTCAATGCTTGCACCGAAGTACCTCCCGCTCGTCGCCAAGCAGGTGTGGCGCCACCGCACCCGCACCGCCCTCACGCTCTCCGGCGTCGCCGTCGCGATGTTCCTGTTCTGCGCCGTCCAGGCCATGCAGAACGCCGTCGCCGCCGCCACCACCGCCCGCAGCAAGGAGACGACGCTCATCGTCTACCGTGAGAACCGCTTCTGCCCCTTTGCCAGTCGCCTCCCGGAGCACTACCAGCAGCGCATCTCCGAGATCCCCGGCGTCCGCAGCGTGGTCCCGATGAAGATCGTCGTCAATAACTGCCGCGCCAGCCTCGACGTCATCACCTTCCGCGGCGTGCCGTCGGACAAGCTCACCATGCCCGGCGGCAAGGGCGAGAAGTTTCGCTTCTCCGCCGGATCAATGCAGGAGTTCACGAAGCGTGGGGACGCGGCCATCATCGGCGGTGCCCTCGCCAAGCGGCGCGGGTTCCGAGTCGGCGAGACCTTCGATGCCGCGGGCGTGACGGTGACGGTCGCGGGGATCATCGACTCCGACGAGGCGCAGGACCAGAACGTGGCGTACGTCCACCTCGAGTTCCTGCAGCGGAGCGGGGGGCTCGATCAGGTCGGCATCGTCACACAGTTTGATGTCAAGGTGGACGACCCGACCCGCTTGCGCGAGGTGGCGGGCGCGATCGACGCGGCGTTCGAGCACGACCAGGAGCCGACAGCGACACGCCCGGAGACCGAGTTCGTGGCGCGGGCCGCCAAAGACATTATCGAGCTTGTGGGCTTCTCTCGCGTGCTCGGTCTCGGGTGCCTCGCCGCCGTGCTCGCGCTCGTGGGCACTGCCATCGTGCTGAGTGTGCAGGACCGCATCAAGGAGCACGCGATCCTGCAGACCCTCGGCTATGGGCGAGGGCTCATCGCCCGGCTCATCGTCATGGAGGGGCTGCTACTCGGGATCGCCGGCGGTGGGCTGGGCACGCTCATCGCCGTCGCTGCAATCGAGTGGCGCGGCCTCAGCATGTCGGTTGAGGGCCTCAGCATGAACGTGACGGCCTCGCCGAGCCTCGTCATTGTCGGGCTTGCCGGGTCAGCGGTGCTCGGAATCGTCGCGGGCCTTGTCCCCGCGTGGCAGGCGTCCCGCCGGCAGATCGCGGCGTGCTTCAGAGCGGTGTGAGTTGGGATTGGTCGATCGTACAGATATAGAAACCACATGAAACGCCTCCCCCTTGAGTACGCCGTTCGAAACCTCGCCCGCTCGCCGCTGCGCTTGGTCCTCAGCGTCGTCGGGAGCGCCCTGGTCGTGCTTCTCGTCTTCGCCGCTGCCGCCTTCGCGCGCGGGATGGAGCACTCGCTGCGCGCCAGCGGCAGCAGCTCCACGGTCATCGTGCTCGGCGCAGGCAGTGAGGAGAGCATCGAGCGCAGCGAGATCGGCTCGAGCGTGGCGAGTCTCATTGCGGCATCGGTGCGCGGCATCCGCACCCGCGCCGGTGTCTCGTACGTATCGGCCGAGGTGCATGTGCAGTTGCCGGTCTTTCTCGCCGGGCCCGCAACACCTGAAGGTGACGAACGGCACCCCCCCGAAGACTCAGAGGATGCCCCCCTCACGCTCGTCCGCGGCTTCACGCCCTCGGCGTTCCTCGTGCATCCGCAGGTGCAGATTGTGGAGGGAGCCATGCCGCGGGTCGGGTATGACGAAGTTATGGTGGGCACCCTCTCGGCTACCAAGCTCGGTGTCGCGCCCGATGAACTCGCCATCGGCCGCCGGCTCTGGCTCGCCGAGAAGCTCTGGACCATCACCGGACGCTTCGCCGCCCCGGCGACCGTCATGGAGGCCGAGCTCTGGGCTCCCCTTACCGACCTCAAGCTCGCCACCACGCGAGAGACCGACTCCTGCGTGCTCGTCGCGCTCGATACCGCCGAGTTCGCCGATATCGACGCGTTCTGCAAGCAGCGACTCGATCTCGAGCTCGCCGCCATGCCCGAAAGCGAGTACTACAGCAAACTCGGCGAGTTCTACGCCCCCGTGCGAGCCGTCGTCTGGATCACCGCCGCGCTCATCGGGCTCGGCGGCCTCTTCGGCGGGCTCAACACCATGTACGCCGCCTTCGCATCCCGTGTGCGCGAACTGGCGATGCTCCAGTGCCTGGGGTACTCGCGTCCCGCGCTCATCGTCAGCCTCGTGCAGGAATCCGTCCTCGCCACCGCCGCGGGGGGGCTGCTCGGCGCCGCCATTGGTCTGCTGCTGCTCGATGGCGTCGCCGTCCGATTCTCAATGGGTGCGTTCGGTCTCCGTGCCGACGCGGCGGCCTTGTCGCTCTCCCTCGGCGCTGCGTTCGCGCTCGGATTGTTCGGCGCTCTCCCCCCAGCCTGGCGATGCCTCCGATTGCCGATACCCGAGGCGCTCAAAACGGGGTGAGTGGTAGGAGACATAGAGACAGAGCGAGAGAAGGACAAAAAAGATAAAGCCAACCACGACAAATCCTCGCCACCGCGAACGACCCACGCGTACCACATTCGCATCGAGTCTCGCACCGTTTCACTCACATGTCACGATAGTTCCAAAGGAGAAACTGACCATGCATTACCGCCTGACCGCCGCACTGCTTCTCACCGCCATCACCCTCACTGCGGGGTGCGACAAGAAGGACCCCGCGGCCCCCGCAACAAGCACAGGCGCCGGCACAGCCACGCCGAGCAGCGGTAGCCACGCCCTCGCGCCGGCACTGCCGGAATCACTCTTCCTCGCCGCCGCACCCGAGGGCGCCAAGGACGTGAAGGCCGCCAAGGCGGGCGCGAAGCAGGGTGATCAGGTCGTCCTCGTCGGTCGCATCGGCGGGCGCGAGGAGCCCTTCGTCGCGCATCGCGCCATCTTCCAGCTCGTTGATCCCGCGATGCCGGCGTGCAGCGACAACGCCGCCGACACCTGCAAAACACCCTGGGACTACTGCTGCGAAGACCCGGCCGACGTCTCCGCTTCCTCGGCCACCATCCAGGTCGTTGATCCCAGCGGCGCGCCACTCAAGATCGACCTCAAGGACGCCCACGGCCTCAAGCCGCTCTCGCGGATCATCGTGGTCGGGACCGTTGCCTCCGCCGATGCGGGCAACATCGTCGTTAACGCGACGGGTATCTATGTCGGCGGCTGATCGAATCACGACGTGGGCGTTGCAACTGGCAGGCCTCGGCGCGCTCGGTGCGCTCGCGGCCTGCCAGTCGCTCGACCCGTCCGCCGACGTCGCGCGCGCCGGCGCAACGGTCGAGGCCCGCACCGGCGTTCGCCCGGGGTGGGATGCCGCGCCTGGAGGCCAGTGGGACGGTTCTTCGTCCCTGGGCGAGCGAGCGGCCGTCACGATAGCCCTGCGCCAAAGCCCGATGATCCGCGCAGAACTGGAGACGATCGGGGCGGCCCGAGCTGACCTGGTACAGTCCGGCCTCCTCCCCAACCCCATGCTCAGCGTCGCGCTCGGGTTCCCGCTCGGCGGCGAGCAGGGCGCCGTCTCGATCGGCGCCAGCGCAGTCCAGCAGTTCTCGGCCATCTGGCTGCTCCCATCGCGTGAGCGCGGCGCCCGCGCCGCTCTGGACGAGCGAGTTCTTCGCGTGAGCGACGGCGCCCTCCGCCTCGCGGCTGAGGTCCGTTCGATGCACGCGGCCATCGAGGCCGGCCAGCGCGAGCACCACTTGCTCGAATCTCGCGCCGGCCTTGCAATTCAGTCGCTCGCGATCGCGAATGAGCGGTCGAGCATCGGTGAGTCCACCGTACCCGAGTTGGCCGCAGCCCAGGCCCTTGCGGCCTCGGCGGAGGCCGAGCTTATCGCTCACGAGGCTGCGCTCGAGGCCGACAAGCGGCGTCTGCTCGCCATGATGGGCGCTCCCGGAGCCGCTGCCGATTTCACCGCCGTGCTCGACGCCGACGACATGTTCGGCATCGGAGTGGCTGGACTCGACGAGCCGGCGGTGATCGCCCTCGCGACCAACCAGCGCCTCGACGTTGCCGCGGCACTCGCCGCCGCGGACGTGCGGGCGAGCGACGTCGACATCGCGGCGCTGAGCAGGGTGCCCATCGGCGCGGGCGTCGATGCGCGACGCGACGAGATGAAGTTCGAGATGGCCGGGCCGATGTTCGAGCTCGAGGTGCCGATCTTCGACGACGGCTCGGCCCGCATCGCCAAGGCGAGCGCGGAGCACCGCAGCGCCCGGTGGAACGCCGCGGCAACACTCCATCGGGCCGTGGGAGAGGCGCGGATCGCCTGGATCCAATGGCGGGCAGCCTCGCGGGCGCGAGAGACATATGAGACTGGCGCTGCTCGGCCGTCCGAGAGCGCCTACGAGGTCGCGAAGGAGTCGGCCGCGGCGGGGCTCGTAAGCGGCGAGGAGCTCTACGCGATGGAGAGCGAGCTGATCGAAACGCGGATGAAGCTGGTTGAGTTCGAGCTCACCGAACGACTCGCCCGGATCGAGCTGGACCGAGCGGTGGGAGGCTCGCTCCGGTGCCACTACCCACGGCTCGGCGTGGGTAGTGCTCAGCGGGTCTTCGGGCGTCACGGCGTCTGCAGGCGCGTAAGCAGTTCGTCCGCGACTCTCGCAAGTTGCTCCCACTTCTCGAATCCAAGAGCCCGAAGCGCGGAGAACTTCTCCTCGATATCGAGTACCTCCTCCGCAGTGAACTCCTCATGGAAGCTGGCCATGCCTGTCACACCCGGATTGAAATAGCTCACGGTGCGTTCCCAGACATCAACGTGCGCATCGAGATAGTCGTGTTCCCTGGCGTACATGCGGAACGGCGTCCTAGAGCAACGTCAGATTCGTGAGCAGCAGTGTCGCCAAGTCGTTTGCATCGAGGTTCCAAGGAATGCTGCGGAGGTCTACCGCACCTGTGATGGGTCGAGTCAGAGTCCGATCGCCCTCTTCAAACTCTCCTTCACCACACCGGACATCCGCTCCCAGCTCTCCGACTGGAGCCCTTCGATCGTCCCATCCCAGTAGTGCTTCTGGTTTACCTCCAGCTCCACGCCGATGTACCGCTCGGTCGTCAGCGTGTGCCGCAGGTCCGTCACCAATCCGTCAGACGTCCCGAGGTACGGGTAGTTGCGCCGCACGCGCAGGTCCGGCGCAAGCGACTTGATCTCCGTTTGCCACCGTTCGCAGAAAGCCCGCTCGCGCTGGCGCGCCGGGTCGTACAGCAGCCCGATGTCCGCCGTCCGCAACTCCCCATCCAGCACCGGCGTGAACGTATGCACCGAAAGATGCAGCACATCCCGCCGCGGATTCTTCGTAAGTGCGTCGCGGACCGCGGCCTCCACCGCCCCGCGATGTGGGTAGTAATACCGGCTTAGCGCAAGCTCCCGCTCCGCATCGCTCAGGCCCTGCATGAACTCAGAGAATAGCCGTGGGTGCCCGAGCGACCGATTCACCTCCACCACCAGCCGCGACACGACGGTCACGATCAGCGGCGCATCGAGCGCGGGCGCCAGCGGTCTCGCGAGGTCGATCGCTCCAGGATCCCATCCTCGGTGAGAACACAGGATCTCCGAGCAACTGCCATAATCCACGCTATTCTCGGAGAAGCGATCGAAAAATTCCGGGGCCACGAAGTTCCCCGCGTGTTCGCAGCTCACCACCACCGACATATCCGCCGTGCGGCGCGACGATGACCCGCGTGCCGGCGTCCGAGCCGCGCCCTTCTTTGCCGCCGCGCCTCTCTTTCTCTTCACTGCTCTCTCTCTTCTTCTCTCGTTCCTGTTGAACACGAACGTCTCTTCGCGACTCACGAGTTGCAGTTCATTCGCGTTCATGACCTTCTGCACATCTCTGCGCTGGCTTTGTGTTCTCTGTGCGTCCGTGGTGAAAACTGCTTCCCCTCACTCAGCCGCCCTGAACATGAACCCATTGTCCTTCCCCTTTCCGGGCGGCAGGCTCTCGCACAGATCCTCGTACACCGCCCACATCGGGAAGTCCCCGTCCCAGATCCCCATGTTCTGCCGAACGCGCCGGCGGATCCGCCGCGACAGCGTCCCCTCGCGCAGAATCACGCCGAGCGCCGGAAGGAACTCGTCAGAACCGAGTTCCGGTACGAGCCACGTCTCGATGAGGTGCGCCCATACTTCGGTTACCGGCACCGCGGGGCCAAGCAGCGCCGGCACGCCCAGTGCATCGAGGTACGCCCGGTCGCGTATCACCGCCAGATCACCAAGATCGATCACGTCCAGCAGAACCCGCTCCAGGGCGTCCACGTCCCACGCCTGCTGCGCCGCCAGCGGCGTGATCCGTTCCTCAACCAGCGCCCGTGTGGCGGCGGTGATCGCCGCGCAGATGGCTACATCCGCCTGTGGGCACTCCTGCACATCCAGCACGCGGATCTCGATCGTGTTCCGCGTAAAGCGCGCGATGGCGCCGCGCGAGTTGACCCACTCATGCCGCAGCACCCCCTCCGGGTCGTGCGGCGACAGGTCGCGGTAGATCCCCTCAAGCAGCACGCCCTCGTACTCCCCCTTGGTGAACACCGGCTCAGGGATCACCCGCCCGCTCACGCTCGGCACCCGCCGTGCGTTCGTGCGGTACACCGCCAAGCGGTTGTCCGCCTTGCCGGTCATCTTCCCGTCCATGATCGGCGAGCTCGCCGAGAGCGCCGGCAGGATCGGCAGCAGCAACCGGATCGCCGCGTGCAGCCTCCCGAACTCTGCGTCATCCCTAAATGGCAGGTTCAGGTGCGCGCTCTGCAGATTCGCCCAGCCGTGGCCCGTGCATCCGAAGACCTTGTCGAACAGCCCATAGATCTCGGCGTTGTCGTGGGGCCACAGCCGCATCTCCTTCAGCGGATCCATGAAGGGGTGCATCGCCGAGGGCATCAGGCACGCGCCCATCGGGGCCAGCATCGTGTTGATCCGCCGCACGCTGTCGTCGAACTTCGCGCCGAGGCCCCGCAGCGACCCCACCGGCCCCGCCGTTTTCAACTCGATCAGGTGGAGCGCCAACTCGTTGGACCACCCGATCCCCGTCTCGCTGATCTCCACGTCGCCGACACCGAGCGCCGCCGCGCCCGCCCCCAGCCGCAGCACCTCGTCGGCGATCGGCTTCGCGGCGAGCGTCGCCGCGTCCACGATCATGTACTCGAGCTCCACGCCATATCCCTCAAAAAGCCCCAGCGCCACGGCGACCTCACTTTCCGCCCGCGATGGTGCGGCTCGCCACCACGCGGTCCATCATCGTCTGCATGATCACGCGGTAGAGCTCGCCCTTGAGCGCCCGATCCTCGTACCCAGAGTCGATGTTGGGGTTGTCATTGACCTCCATCACGTACACCTTCCCGCCCACCTGCTTCAGGTCCACCCCGTAGAGCCCGTTGCCGATCAGGTTCGCCGTCTTCAGGGCGATCTGCACCACGCGACGCGGCGCCGCCTCTACCGGCATGGTCTCCACTTTGCCGAACTGCTTCTCCCCGTTCTCCGAGCCCACGATCTGCCAGTGCCCGCGCACCATGTGGTACTTGCACGTGAAAAGCACCTTCCCGTTGAAGACCCCCACGCGCCAGTCAAAGTCGCTCGGCAGCCACTCCTGCGCGATCACCAGGTCGCTTTTCTCGAGCATCGAGTCGAGATACTCCCTCAGATCCCGCGGGCCGACCGCCTTCACCACACCCTTGCTGAACGCGCTGTCCGGGATTTTCAGCACGCACGGGAACCCCACCCACAGCGGCACCTCGTCCATGTTCCCCTGATGCACGATCATCGTGCGCGGGGCCTTGATCTCGTGCCGGTACAGCAGCTCCGCCAGGTACACCTTGTTCGTGCATCGGACGATCGACACCGGGTCGTCGATCACTACCAGCCCCTCCGCCGCCGCGCGCCGGCTGAACCGGTACGTGTAGTGGTTCACCGACGTCGTCTCGCGGATGAATAGCGCATCGAACTCCGCGATCCGCCCATAATCGTCCTTCCCGATGACCTCCGGGCTGAACCCCACCTCCTTCGCGGCCTTCACAAACTTCTTGATGGCGCCCGCGTTCGAGGGCGACGACTCCTCCTGCTCGTTGTACAGGATCGCCAGGTCGTACCGAACCGGCTGCGGCTTGTTCTTCGCCGGCCCGCGCCCGATGAAGTACACGTTCGCGGCGTACAGCACGAACAGCCAGTGGTCCGGCGGCACCTCGCTCGCGGGGATCGGCTGCAGAGTCTTGAGTTCCCACGCTCCGCCGCTATCTTCCCTTATATTCCCGGCGCTGCCGCTGCGCCCCGCGCCGTCGCCGTCGGGCTTGTACTCGAACTTGGCCCGCAGCAGCGGCGCCGGGAAGAGGTTGAACAGCGCCAGCGAAAGCCGGTCGTACTTTTTCGCAAGATTGCGCCCAAAGTAGATCGACAGCTCGAACGTCCCCGAGTGCGTCCGCGAAAGGCTGCTCTGAATGAGGTCGTTCAGGTCGTCGCTTGCCAGGCGGATCATCGTCTGCAGCTTCAGGTCCTGGATCGTCGTGATGCTCGGCAGCGGCTTGTGCCCACGCGCGGCCGCGAGCAGCGATACGTAGTACCCGAAGCTCTGGTAGCGATAGCTCCGGCACAGGTTGAACACCTTGGCCCCGCGCATGTCCGAGTACTGCGTCTCGATCAGGTATGAGCGGGCCGATACCACATCCACCCCCGGGATGTCCAGCGGCCAGTCGTTCGGATTGTTGACGACGATCAGGATCGCCATGATCGGTTCATCCCTTCACCCCGTTCCCGCCCCCGCCCATGTCCGGCCCCGGCGCGGCTTCCTTGGTTGGCTCGATGATCAGCAGCGTCGCGTCGTACGTCAGAATCCCCAGTAGGATCGAGCAGATCACGCGGTCCACGTCGATCTCGTACGTGTGGCTCTCGAACCACGGGTTCGGGAACAGCGGGTCCGCCACCAGCACCTTCCGGGTCACACGGTCGTACCCAGTGAGCACCACGAAGTGCCCCGCGGGCTTGCCGCGAATGTCGTCGAAGTCATCCTTCGGGCCGTACTCGCGCGGCGCGCGGTACAGATACGTCGCGCTCAGCCCCGTCAGGATCGGCACCCCCCGCGCGAGGTAGCGCTCGAACAGCCCGACCGTCAGATCCTCGAACGCGAGTTTCCCCCCCAGCTCCAGGAACTCGATGTACCCCTCGGTCGCTTCCTGAAGCCGCCTCTTCTTCTTGACCCTCGCCTGCGCCCTCAGCTTCTCGGCGATCTGCCCCATCCCCGCCTCGAACCACGTCGGGTCGAACACCTGCAGGTTGTATGTGTACACCGTCGCATCAAAGCCCTTCCGCAGCGCATGCACCCCCAGCAGCATCGCCAGCGTGCCGCCGTTTTCCAGTCGCCGGATTTCGGAGATAATTGTCGGCAGCTCCATGCCCCGGCCGTAATGCCGGTACACCGCGTGCAGGCATGTGGGGCCGCACGTCGTTTCGTCGGGCTGGGGCAGAATGTCAAGACGTAGGCGTGTTTCCATGCGCGCCGCGGATCGTAACCCGGCGCCCCTCCCCGTGCGTTGATCGTCCCCCGTGTCACGCCCGCCATTTGACCCATCGCCCTACCCCCTCAACGCTTGCCTGTGACTATCCCTGCTTCCTCCGATGCATCCTCGACACCTCAGTCATCCGTTCCGCCCCGCGCCGTCTCCACGCACGCCCATCCGCCCAGCCCGGGCAGCGACATCGCGCTCCCCGAAGTCAGGATGCACATCTACCGGCCCAACGAGCCGGTCAACGGTCGCATCGCACGCAACGACCTTTGCACCGCGCGCAAGGCCGCCGGCTTCGTCCGCCACGTCGAGATCGATGTCTCCGGCACCAACCTTGTTGGTCAGGTCCGCCCGGGCCAGGCGTTCGGAATCATCCCCCCCGGCGTCGACGACAAGGGCCGACCCCACAAGGTCCGCCTGTACTCCGTCTCCTCACCCACCCGCGGCGAAGATTCCGGCCCCCCCGGCTCCGTCATCGCCACCACCGTCAAGCGCACCATCGACGAAGACTGGGAGACCCACAAGCTCTTCCTGGGGGTCGCCTCCAACTTCCTCTGTGACGCCCAGCCCGGCGACCCCGTCTTGCTCTCCGGCCCCAACGGCAAGCGATTCATCCTCCCCGCCTCCCCCGACCAGCACGACTACTTCTTCTTTGCCACCGGCACCGGCATCGCCCCCGTCCGCGGCATGGTCATGGACCTCCTCGAATCCGGTTGCCCCAGCAAGATCGTGCTCATCATGGGCTCCCCCTACGCCACTGACCTGCTCTATCACGATTACTTCCTCCGTGCGGCCTCCGAGCACCCCAACTTCCAGTACGCCACCGCCATCAGCCGCGAACGGCAATCCGACGGCCACGACCCGATGTACGTGCAGGACCGTCTCCGCACCGACCGCGACCGCCTTGTCCCGCTCCTCGATTCCGACCGCACCCTTATCTACATCTGCGGCCTCGCCGGAATGGAACTCGGAATCTTCCAGCAGCTCGCCCTCGTGCTCCGCCAGAGCGCCATGGAGAACTACCTTCAGGTTGATCCCGAAACCCTTGGCGACGTCAAGTCCTGGTCGCGCTCCATGCTCCACAAAGAAGTCCGCCCCACTCGCAAGGTCTTCATGGAGGTTTACGCGTGAGCGTGACCCAAGCCTCGCGCACCGCCGACCGCCTCCGCCCATTCGGCACCACCATCTTCGCCGAGATGACCCGCCTTGCCCAGCAGCACGGCGCCATCAATCTCGCCCAGGGCTTCCCGGATTTCGACGGCCCCGCCTACATCAAAGACGCCGCCGTCCGCGCCATCCTCGACGGCCACAACCAGTACTCGCGCATGTTCGGCGTCCCCGAGATCGCCGCCGCCATCGCCGACTGGTGGTGCTCCCAGACCAACCAACCCATCGACCCCGCTACCCAGCTCGCCGTCACGGCCGGATGCACCGAAGCGCTCGCCGCGGCCTTCCTCGGCCTCCTCGACCCCGGCGATGAGGTCGTCCTCTTCGAGCCGTACTACGACTGCTACCGCGCCGGCGTAACCATGGGCGGCGGCGTCCCCAAGTTCGTCACGCTGCGCCCCGCCGCCCAGATCGATGAGCCCCACCGCTCCCCCGCCGGCCCCGGCGCCTTCGCCTTCGATCTGCGCCAGCTCGAAGCCGCGTTTACTCCGCGCACGCGCCTCGTGATCCTCAACACGCCGCACAACCCCACCGGCAAGGCTTTCTCGCGCGCCGAACTTGAGCTCGTCGCTCGCCTCTGCGCCAAACACGATGCCGTAGTCGTAACCGACGAGGTCTACGAGCGACTCACGTTCACCCCCGAACTCCCGCATGTCCGCATTGCCACTCTTCCCGGAATGGCCGAGCGCACGCTCACACTCTCCAGCCTCGGGAAGACGTTCAGCCTTACCGGCTGGAAGATCGGATGGGCCGTCGGCTCTCCCCCATTGATCGCCGCCCTCCGCTCCGCCCACCAGTTCCTCACGTTCTGCGCCGCCACCCCCCTCCAGCACGGTGCCGCCGAAGCGCTCGCCAACACCGCCGCGCGCGACCTCTACATCGCCGATCTCGTCTCGCAGCTTAGCCGCGAGCGCTCGTTCCTCTCGACCGCACTCTCCGAACTCGGTTTCACCGTTTACCCCCCCGACGGCACCTACTTCATCATGGCCGATCACTCGCGATTTGGCTTCCCCGATGACGTCGCCTTCTGCCGCCACCTCACCGCCGAGGTCGGCGTCGCCGCCATCCCCCCCTCGGTCTTCTACAGCAATCCCGCCGATGGCGCCCGCCTCGCCCGTTTCGCCTTCTGCAAGCAGCACACCACTATGCAGCAGGCCGTCGAGCGCCTCGCCAGGCTCAAGTAGCGACACGCCATCCCATTTTTCCGGTATTCTCCCGCGCATGTTCGCGACCGGCATCGCTCCAGAATTCCTGGAGCCCTCCGCCGCGACCATCACGAGCGCCATGGCGCGCGACATTCGTCGGCCGCACCTCCGTCGTCATGCTGGCCTTACACCTCTACGCCTCCGCTCTCGTGATCCCTGATGCGACCCTCCAAGAATCCACTCTCGCGCACGCTCGTCTTTCAAGACCACCGCCGCCACCTCACGTTCATCCTCGATGCCGCCCGCCGCGCCGCCGATCCGCGCCTCGCGATGCTCCGCGCCCTCAAAGACCACCCGCCCCGCTGCTGGCCCAAGGTCGTCATCGCCGTCGGCAAGGCCGCGCTCGCCATGGACGAGGGCCTCAGCGAGGCGATGGGCTCCTGCGCCATGACGCGCTGCATCGTCGTCCCGGCCGGCTCTCCCACATGGGGCGAGTCCGGTTCGCTCCTCTTCGCCGATCACCCGCTCCCATCGCACGCCAGCTACCGCGCGGCACGGCGCATCGAGTTCCTCCTCGCCACCCGCCGCTCGCGTCACAACTGCCCCGGCATCCTGTTCCTTCTCTCCGGCGGCGCTTCGTCCCTTCTCTCCTACCCGTGCGACGGCCTTTCGATCGACGACGCCCGCGCCGTCACCGAAGCCCTCATGCACGCCGGCGCTCCCATCGTGGACCTCAACACCGTCCGCAAGCACACCGACGCGCTCAAGGGCGGCCGTCTCGCCGCGTGCGCTGCACCACTCGATATCGACGCCTACATCCTCTCCGACGTCATCGACGACCGCCTCGACACCATCGGCTCCGGCCCCGTCAGCCCCGATCCCACCACCTTCGCCGACGCGCTCGCAGTCCTCGACCGCTTCCGCCTCCGCGACGCCGCCCCCAAGGTCACCGCGATCCTTGAATCCGGCGCTCGCGGCGAGCACCCCGACACACCCAAGCCCGGTGACCCCGTCTTCGATCACGTCCGCTCGCGCATCATCGCCGGCAACCTCACCGCGTTGAGCGCCGCGCAGGACGCCGCCCGCGAACTGGGATTCCGCATGATCGATTGCAGGCCCGGCGTGTGCGGCGAGGCCCGTGCCGTCGGCACCGAGCTCGCCAAGGCCTCCCTCGCCGCCGCCAACTCCGGGCCCGCTTGCATCCTGCTCGGCGGCGAGACAACTGTCACCGTGCGCAGCACAACTGGCCGCGGCGGCCGCTGCCAGGAACTGGCGCTCGCGTGCGCCGCGGGCCTCGAGGGTTCGCCTGGTATCGCCGTCGCCGCGTTCGCCACTGATGGCGTGGACGGCAACACCGATGCCGCGGGGGCCATCGTCACCGGCCACACCGTCACCGCCGCGCAGCGCGACCACGGGCTCAGTTGGCAGGAAGCCCTCGCTGCCAACAACTCGCACGCGTTGCTCGATGCCACCGGCTCCCTCATCCGCACCGGCCCGACCGGCACCAATGTCTGCGACGTCGCGGCCGTGCTGATCTACTAGAGAGTGACCGAACCGCGGTACGAGCCCGCCGCGCGAGCGGAGTGTGTCTCTCCGGTCCCGTCACCCACTGCTCTGCGGTGGAGGTGCCACGTGTACTTGGCTCAGCCGTTCACTCGCAGCGCACAGGCGCGCCCCATCCGCCGGGCCAATCTGGAAGATCCTCAGATTTTTTATCTCCCGCTCCCACCAGAACTTGCGCCGAGTGCGCGTTCCGATAACCCGCAGATCGCTCACACCTGTGCGCAGCGGCGCGCTCTGTTTCGCCTATGGGTAGAGAGACGCTGCTACCCCGTTAGCTTGTTCCCCTGCTCACTTTTCTCCCATTGCCCATTCCCCATTGCCCTCTTCAAGTGCCCAATGCCTAGAGGCTATCCGTAAACCGCGCAACCGGTGGTGGTCGGGGCGCGAATAGCCTTGCATGGCGATGCGATTGACGGAGGAGCAACTCGATTGGCTGGT
>JACMLW010000093.1 GCA_014379385.1 Phycisphaerales bacterium | reverse complement strand
GGAGCGGAAACAGCATGCCCACGACCGCACCCACGACGCCCCACCTGCCGCCGACCGCCGCGATGCCGCGCCCCGCCGAGCCCGCTCTCTCGCGCCGCCTCACCCGCCTCCGCGCCGCCCTTCGGTCCCTCCTTGTCACCGATCGCGTCTCGATCGTGCTCGCAACGGTCTTGACCGCCTGTGTCGCCCTTGCATTCGCGGATTTCTTCCTCCGCACGCCCATGTGGCTCCGCTTTGCAGTCTGGGCGATCCTGCTCGTCGGCTCGCTCGCCGCCCTCGCCCGCTTCGTCCTCCCAGCCATCCGCTTCCGCCCCTCCCTGACCGATCTCGCCCTTCGCGTCGAACGCACCGGCGCCGGCGATCTCGCCGGCCTCCGCAACATCCTGGCCTCCGCCCTTGATCTCGCCCGCGCCGGCGATCCTCGGGCCCAGCCGGTGATCCGAAGCGCTGCCCAAGGCCTTGGCCAAACACGCCTCGTCTCAGTCCTTCGCCCCGGTCGCGCCATCAAGTCCATCTCCCTGCTGGCGCTCGTGGGCGCAGCCATTGCTGCTTCTTGGCTGGCGTGGCCGGGACTCTCTCGCACGGGCGCCCAGCGCATCCTCACCCCCTGGGCCCAGGTTCACTGGCCCAAGCGCACCGCGATCGCCGACGCCACCGCCCCCGGCGTCCACCCGCTCGGCGCGGCGCTCCCTCTCCGAGCCGCGCTGCTTCGCGCGCCAGGCCGCCCAGAGTCGGCCCGTGTCATGGCCATGTACCGGGTGCATGACGGCGAGCGCTGGGGTCCGGAGCAGCGAGTCCTGCTCACCAGCCAGGACCGCCTCATCGAGCTCGCCAAGGCCCAGCAGTTGCCGCGAATCGCCGAGCCGACGCTAACCGGCCACCTCTTTGAGCGCCTCATCGAGCCCGATGCTCTCCTCGCCGCCTCAGGCATCCCCACCGAGCGCGCCGAAGGCGAGCTTGAGTACTCCTTTGAGTCCGAGGACGACCAGACTCCCACCAGTCGCATCAAGCTCGTCGAGCGCCCCGCCGTCGTTGCCGCCCGCGCAACGATCCAGCCTCCCTCGTACGTCGCCGCGTCCGAGGCATCGGCTCGCACGATTGACCTCGGCCCCGGCAGCGACGAGCGCGCCGTCGCCGCCCCGGTCCTGGAAGGCTCGCGCATCAGGCTTGTCATCGATCTCAACAAGAGCATCCCCACTCCGGCGGGCGGCCCCGACGAAGCGTGGATCACCTCGGCGCTCGGTGCCGGCGCCGCCCAGATCGTCGCCGACGATCGCGCGACCGTGATATTCGATGAAAACTCATGGACTCTCGAGTGGATTCACGAGCACGACGCCGCGATCACGCCGGCGCCAGTCGATGCCTACGGGCTCGCCGCATCAGGCGACAGTTCGTTCCGCATCCCCGTCCGGCGCGACGCCCTTCCCACTGTGTCCGTGACGTCGCCGGATTCAGATAAGGTGGTGCTTTCCACCGCCGTTATCGACGCCGCTGCCGAGGCGCAGGACGACGCCGGCCTCGCGATCCTCTCGCTCCAGTCCCGCCGCGCCGCCCGCCCCGCACGCTCCGCCGGCGCACCCGCGGAACCCCTCGAAGAATGGTCCGAGCTTTCGGCCGAATCGGCAGCGACGCCCGAGCAGGCGCCGCGCCGCCAGACGCTCGTCACCACGCTCGACCTCTCGACCCTCGAACTTGAATCCGGCCAGGAACTCTGGATCAGCGCCCTCGCGGCCGACACATTCTCCCTTGGCGATCGTCATCATGAGCCGGTCCGCTCCACACTGCGCCGACTCACCATCGTCTCCGCCGAGGACTTTCTCGCCCAAGTGTGGAACGATCTCGCGGGGGTCCGTCGCTCCGCCATGCGCCTTGATGAGGACCAGACAACGCTGGGCGCGGCCAGCCGCTCGGCGACCGGCCAGCAACTTGAGCAGGCCGGGCGCGAACAAGCGGCAATCACCGAGCGCCTCGCTCGCGAACGCAAGGACGTCGAGCGTATCGCCCAACGACTGCAGGAGAACCGCCTCGCCGACGCCGAGCTTGACCAGGTACTTCAGGAGGCCGGCGCCATCCTTGAGCAGGCCGCGGGGCGCTCCGCCGGCGCATCCGAGGCGATGCGCCGGGCCCAGGACCAACCGGCGCCCGAGCCCGATCGCCAGCAGGCCCTGAGCGACACTCAGGAGGCCCAGGACCAAGTCGCCCAGGCAATGTCGGAGCTTGCGTCGCTCCTGGATCGCGGCCAGGACACTTGGGCGATGAAGCGAGCCCTCCGGCGTCTCCTGGACGAGCAGCTCCGTCTCCAAGAGCAGACCACCGCCCTCGCTCAGCAGAGCGCCGGCAAGCCGGTTGACGAACTCTCCCCGTCGGAGAAAGCCCAGATCGCGCAGACCTCTCGTGAGCAGTCGGCCGCCGCGCAGAAGGCCGCCGAAGCGCTCGCCAGCATGAGCAAGAAGCAGGAAGAGCTCAAGCGAACGGACCCCGCCGGCGCCCAAGCCGCGGCCGACGCCACAACTCGCGGCACCCAGGACCGGGTTCCCGAGCGCATGGAGGAGGCCGCGCAACAGATCCAGCAGAACCAGACCTCAAGCGCGGGCGCCCAGCAGAGCAAGGTCATCGAGAGCCTCGAACAGATGCTCGAGGATCTAGAGAACGCCGGCTCCAAGCGAGACGAGGCGCTCCGCCGCTTCCTCTCCACCATCATCGAGTCTTTGGAGGCGCTCATCACCGATCAGAAGACGCAGCTTGCCTCACTCGCCGCGGCCACCGTTCGGTCGGAGTTCAAGGGGCTGGATACCGGCATGGTCCGGCTCAATCAGAACACGCTCGCGGTCTTTGATGAGGCCCAGGCCGAGGCCGCGCAGAACGGCGACGCCGAGGCGGCCCGTCCCGTGCTCTCGCTCATATCGAGCGCCGGCGAATCACAGGCCGCCGCCGTCGGCGCGCTCCGTGCGGTGCCCGTGATTGCGGACGACGCCCGCACAAAGGAAGCGCTCAGCCTCCAGCGACTCGAGCGAGCCCTCGCCGAAGCGAAGAAACTGGATGAGGAAGCCGAGGAGCGCGAGAACGACCGCCGCGCCGATGAACTCAAGAAGGCGTACCGCGAGGCGCTCACGCAGCAGGTCGCCATCTCCGAAGAGACGGCCCCGCTCGTTGCTCAGGAACCCACGCGGCGCACCCGGGCGCAGGCCAAGGCCCTTGGCGAGCAGCAGGAAGCCCTCCGCCGGACGCTTGTCGCGCTCAAGGAAGGCACCGCCGAGCTCACCAGCGCCGTCGTCTTCGACTACGCCCACCAGCGCCTCGACGAGTCCATGGCTGCCGCGGCGTCCAAACTAGGCGAAGGCCTCGCCGATCAGGCCGTCGCACGCCGCCAACAGACCAGCGAGCGACTCCTCCGATCCCTCATCGAGGCGCTCGAGAAGCCCAAGCCGTCAAACGAGTTCAGAGAGAACGAGTCGTCCAGCGGGGGCGGAGGCGGCGGACAAGGCGGCAAGCCCCAGCTTGTTCCGCCCATCGCGCAGCTCAAGCTCCTGCGCGCCATGCAGGCCGAGGCCATGGACCTCACCCGCTACGCGAACGAGAACCCGGACGACACCTCCGCCGCCGACGAGGCCACGCTCCTCCAGCAGCGCCTGACCGATCACGCCACCACGCTCCTTAACTCCCTCGCGCCGCCCCAGGGCCCGCAGCCCGCTCCCCCGGAGCAACCACAATGACCGTTGTGTCCCACGTGTGCATCATGTCTCTGCTGATCGCAGCCGGCACCGCTCTTGCGCAGCAACCGGCTCCACAGCCGGAGAGCGACAAGCCCGCGCCCGAGGCTCAGCCTCAGCCCGAATCACAGCCGGAATCCAAGCCCGCCCCCGGGGGGGGGGAGGCGCTCCCAAGCCTCGATGACCTCCTCGGCACCGTCTCCGAAGCCCCCGCGACACCCGAGAGCGGCAAGGACGATCTTGACCAGAAGCTCAAAGGCGTCGAAGTTTCCGATGCCTTCCGCCGCGCCGTGAACCTCATGGGACAGGCCTCCACGCGACTCGGCGCCAAAGACCGCGGCCTCGCCACCCAGCGCCTGCAGGAAGACGCCGTCCGTAAGCTCGACGAGCTCATCACGGCGCAGCAGAAGCAGAGCAAGTCCTCACCCAACAAGAAGCCCCAGCCGGACGAGTCATCGCCCTCGCCCGGCAGCAAGCCCTCATCATCCAGCGCTTCCCAGCCGCAGCAGGGTGAAAACAACGCCGAGGTTGATCCTCCCCCCAGACGCGACGGCCAGCTCAACCCCGAGGTTGCCGCCGCCCGCGCCGCATGGGGCGCCCTCCCCGCCCGCGTGCGCGACACGCTGATGCAGGGCTCGCAGGATCGCTTCAGCTCCATGTACGAGCGGCTCACCCAGGACTACTACCGCCGCCTCGCCGAGGAGTCCCGCAAGCCATGAATGCTCGACGAGACACAGCCGTTCGTACCCGGCTGTCACCGCGCATCGGCGCGATATCCGCTGCCTTATTTCTCGCGCAGGCGCCCCTTCTCGCGCAAGATGCCCCGCCTGTCGGCCCCATCGCCGACGCCCCCACCGAGCGCCCCGGCTCGCCCGCCTCCGCCGAGAACAACGCCATCGACAACGAGATGACGCCGGCCCTCCACGCCGCCGTCAGGAAGGGCCTCGCCGCCCTCGCGCTCCAGCAGAACGAGGACGGCTCCTTCGGGGGCGGCCGCTACGCCAAAAACATCGCCGTCACTGCCCTCTCATGCCTCTCCTTCCTCGCCGACGGCAACACACCCTCGCGCGGCGAATACGCCGACAATGTCCGCCGCGGCCTCGAGTTCGTCCTCGCCAACTCCGCCGAGACCGGCCTCCTCGCCTCCGATGCCTCCAACGGCCCCATGTACGGCCACGGCTTCGCAACCCTCTTTCTCGGTGAGGTCTACGGCATGACCGCCGGCGGCGGCGACACCGATCTCGCGGCACGCACCCACGAAACCCTCGTTCGCGCGGTCCGCCTCATCGAGCGCACCCAGAACTCCGAGGGCGGGTGGCGATATAACCCCGTCCCGTACGACGCCGATGTGTCCGTCACCATCGCGCAGATCATGGCCATGCGCTCGGCCCGCAACGCCGGGCTCGAGGTTTCCAAGGTCGTCATCGACAAGGCCGTGCAGTACGTCCGCCAGTGCCAGAACGCCGACGGCGGCTTCCGCTACCAGCTCGTCGCCGGGATGTCGGCTTGGCCGCGCTCCGCGGCGGGGGTCGCGAGCCTCTATTACGCCGGAATCTACGAGGACGACGCGATCGACAAAGGCCTTGAGTACCTGCTCATCAGCGCCGTTCCAGGCGGAAGCGACGAGGCCGCCCGCATGCATTACTACTACGGCCACTACTACGCCGTCCAGAGCATGTATCTCGCCGGTGGTAACGCGTGGTCCACCTGGTGGCCTGCCATCCGCGAAGAGATCATCACGCGCCAGCAGACCGACGGCCACTGGCAGGACAACTCCGCCGGGCCCGCCTATGGAAGCGCCATGGCGCTGATTATCCTCCAGATGCCCAAACGCTACCTGCCGATCTTCCAGAAATGACCCGACGCCACCGACTCATCCGTTCGTGCTCAGCGGCCGCCGCGCTCTGGCTTCCCGCGCTCGCGGGCGCGCAAACCCCCGGCACCGCTCCCGCCTCGTCGCCGCATCCCGCCTACGCGCTCATCGATTCCTCGCTGCGCGCTGTCCCCATCCGCCTCGTCTCCTTCGCGGGCATCACCCTCTCGTACCTTGATGAGACCGGCGCCGCCCGCACGATGACCACCGATGAGATCGTCGCCATCGCGCCCCTTTCGTGGCTTGGCCTCGATGCTCCGCTCCCCGTCCCTACGTCGCTCCAGGACGAGGCCCCGGCCACAGTCGAGGACTCACCAGAGGAAGAAGTCGATCTCGACCCTCGTCAGCCGCGCCAGCCTCCCAAGCCGCTTCCGCCGCCGCGTATCAGTCAGTGGATACTCGAGCTCGCTGACCACCAGCGCTTTCCGGGCCACGCCGCCGCGGCACAGCCCGACACCGCCGACTCGTTCGCCTGGGAGCATCCGCTGCTCGGACGCCTTGTTTTTTCGATTGATTCCGCCGCCGCGCTCTGGAGCCACAAGTCCGCCCGCCCGGCGCCCGCGCCCGCCGGCGATGACTCCGTTCTTCTCGCAAACGGCGACACACTGCGCGGCCTCGTGGAGTCCATCGGCGACGTCATCAAGATCTCACCCGCCGGCGCCCACAGGCCGCTCGAGCTCCCTTGGGACAGAGTCACCGCCATGACCATCGCCAGCGAGCCCGCCCTCCCCGACGGCCCAATGCTCTGGCTCACCGATTCCACCGCATGTCGCTTCAACACGCTCTCTCTTCAGCCCGAGGGGCTCGCGATCGAGATCCCCCGCGCCGAGCCCGGTTCCGCACCCGCCGCCATGCACTCCGTCAGCATCGATCCCGCGAACTTCGCAGCCATCCTTATCGACACCGATCAGACGTCGGCGCTCGCCATGGCCGCCCTCACTTCTCAGAAATCAGCCGACGATTCCCGCCCGCGCCAGGCGCGCCTGGGCGACTCCGCGGCGCCGCTGCTTGCCGCTCCGATCGAGCTCCCTGGGCCGATGACCGTCCAGTGGTCATTGCCCGTGGGCACCACGCGCCTCGCCGGGTGGGCCCGCCTCCCCGATGATTGCCTCGACTGGGGTGACTGTGTTCTCACTGTCAGCATCGCGCAGGCAGGCCAGGCAGGCGTTGCGAACGTGCTGGCAACCCACCGCCTCAACGCGGAGTCGCCGCGCGTCCGTCTCGATTGCGATCTGGGTCCGCCATCCGCCGCGCCCCGTTTGCTCACGATCACGCTCGATCAGGGCGAGCGCGGCCCCATCCAGGACCGGGTCATCCTCGAGCACGTTCTCATCCGCACCGCCGAGCCCCGCCGCTAGTCTCCATTACCGCGTTCCGTCGCGATGCTTAACGTGACAGTCCTTGCACGAGGACTGCACCAGCTTGAACGCCGCGTCGAGTTCTTTCGCCGGGCGACCCGCGACGATCGCTTCCTCGAGCGAGCCCGCCTTGATCGCCGCATCCGTCAGCATGATTGAGAGATCGTCCGCGCTCGCGCGACTCGCCACCGTCGGGTCCTCGTGCGACAGCCGAAGGTTGTCGGTCAGGCGGCCGGCCTCCGCGGCGGGCACGAGGTCGGGGTGATCGGCGGGCACCTTCCATCCGGCCGCGCTGATCGACCTCAGGTTCTCGAATGCGAGATCAACCTCGACCATCGCCCCGACGATGCCGCTCACCCGCCGGATCGCCGGGAAGTCGTCGGGCGCGGCGCTGATCGCCCCCGGCGAAGCAACCACCGCCGCGCCGACACACGAGTACAGCCCCGCATAACTCGGCGCCGTCCCAGCCGTCTTCATGAACTCCACGCCCTGCTCGCTGGTCATCATGCCGAGCGCCACCGCAGCGCTCGCCGCCGCGGCCGGTCCCCGGTGCTTCCCATGATGGCAGTGAAGAAAGACGGGGCCGGGCAAGTCGCGGATCGCCCGTGCGATCTCGAGTTGCTGCTCCGCGGTGACCGTGGCGTAGGTCGTGGGGATGTGGACGTAGCGCATGCCACGGGCCTCCGCCGCGGCCACGTTCGGCGTCGCCCCATCGACGGAGATGATGGTCTTGACGCCCATGGCCCTTAGCTCATCGAACGCGCCGGGCGATTCAGGGATCGCGCCGCTGATCAGGCGATCGTTGATGCGATGCACATTGTGCAGCGCGTGCTCGTGGTGTTCGGCGAGCGGGCTTGCCTGTGCCGCGCCGGTCCCCGCTCGCGACGCCCCGGACTGCCCGGCATGGGGCCGCGACGAGCACGACGCCAGGCCGACGGTGAGCAGAACGATCATGGGGCCGAAGCGCATAGGCAGATTCCCGGACTACTCACCCTCCCGCTCCCTTGTACGGGCCCAGTCTACCGGGAGTTTCGAGGTCTCGATCTGGTCCACACGTTGATGGGTGCCACCACGGCGCCGAAGCGGCGAGTGGTGGCACCCAGCCCGAGCATCCTCAACGAACCGCTCCCACCACCTTCTTCGCGCCGTCCGCCAGGTCGGTCGCGGCCTGCATCGTCGGGATGTCCTTGCGCGCCGCCTCCAGCAGCTTGCGCCCCGCATCCACGTTCGTCCCCTCCAGCCTCACCACCAGCGGCACCTTGAATCCCTTGGACCCATCTGGGTTCTCGAAACTCCGCGCGGCGTTCACGATCCCCTGCGCGATGATGTCGCACTTCATGATGCCGCCGAAGATGTTCACCAGCACGCCCTTCACCGCCGCGTCGCTCAAGATGATCTTGAACGCCTCCGTGACGGCCTCCTCCGTCGCGCTCCCGCCGACGTCCAGGAAGTTTGCCGGCTCGCCCCCGTGCAGCTTGATGATGTCCATCGTCGCCATTGCCAGGCCGGCGCCGTTCACGAGGCAGCCGATGTTGCCGTCGAGCGCGATGTACGAGAGCCCGAACCGCTTCGCCCGCAGCTCCGCCGGGTTCTCCTCGGACGGATCCGCCAGCGCCTCGATGTCCTTGTGTCGGAACGTCCCGTTGTCGTCGAAGTTGAACTTCGCATCGAGCGCCAGCACGCGCCCATCCGGATGTTCGGGGCTCGAGGGCGTCAGCACCAGCGGGTTGATCTCGGCGAGCGTGCAGTCCTTCTCGACAAATAGTTTGGCGAGCCCGGTCATCACTTGGACAGCCTGTGACACCTGCTTGCCCTTGAACCCCAGCCGATACGCCACGTTGCGCGCTTGGAACGGCTGCAGCCCGAGGATGGGGTGCAGCGGCTCCTTGATGATCGCCTCCGGCCGCTCGTGCGCCACGGTCTCGATCTCCACACCGCCCTCGCGTGACGCGATCAGGATGTTGCGGCGTGTCTGACGGTCGGTGGTGATGGCGAGGTAGAACTCGTGGGCGATGTCCACGGCCGCCGCCACCAGAAGCTTCTTGACCTCCAGCCCCTCGGCCGGAGTCTGCGGGCTCTTCATACGGTTGGTGAGCATGAACCGGGCCGCGGCCGTCGCGTCGTCGGCAGTCTTCACGAGCTTCACGAAGCCGGCCTTGCCGCGACCGCCCGCGTGGACCTGCGCCTTGATGACGGCGTGCGGGGCGGTCATGCCGGCGACTGCTGCTTTGAACGCCGCCGCGGCGTCGTCGATGGACTCGATGACCTTGCCCTCGGGCACAGGGACGCCGGCGGAACGGAGTAGGTCGCGGGCCTGGTATTCGTGGATCTTCATGGGGAGGTCATGGTAGGGGCAGGGGGTTCGTTCAGGGCGAACAACGCCCTAGGTGGTTTCCGGCGCCGATCTATCACTTGAACCAATCCGGTCAGGACGCCCCCGCCACGTATGGTGCGCTCGGTGCGTGGGCAGGGTCCACGTCTATGGCATGGGGTATCGCGCCGCGTCACTGTCAATCACTGTTCGTCCAACCTCACTGGAGACTCTCCATGGCACAGATCGAAGTGAAGCCGCTCGCCGGGAAGACCATCGCCATCGTCGCCACCGACGGCTTCGAGCAGATCGAACTGACCTCTCCCAAGGAAGCCCTCGAGCGCGCCGGCGCCAGCACCAAGATCATCTCTCCCAAGAAGGGCTCGATCCAGGGGTGGAAGCACCACGACAAGGCCGACATGTTCAAGGTTGATCTGGACGTCGCAAGCGCCCGCGCCGACGACTTCGATGCGCTCCTGCTCCCGGGCGGCGTCGCCAACCCCGATGCGCTCCGCACGGACCAGGACGTCCTTAAGTTCGTCCGCGCGTTCTTCGAGGCGGGCAAACCGGTCGCGGCCATCTGTCACGCGCCGTGGACGCTCATCGACGCCGAGGTCGTGGATGGCCGCCGCATGACTTCGTACAAGTCGCTCCGCACCGACCTTCTTAACGCCGGAGCGCAGTGGGTGGATGAGGCGTGCGTGGTTGATAATGGGCTCGTCACGAGCCGCGATCCCAATGACCTGCCCGCGTTCAACCGCAAGGTGGTGGAGGAAGTCGGCGAGGGCGTGCATACAGGCCAGACGACGTGAGGGAACAAGGGAATAGCGATCCCGGATGGAGCGGCTACTCCGCGAGGTATTGGATGGCCCTGGCGTCGGGGCTGTCGCCGCGCTACAGACCGAATGAGCGCTCAGGCGGGAACCCCTGTGCCGCCAGACGAAAGAAGCACTGGTCTCGGACCGTGCTACCTTCGCATGAAGCATGGCGGGATCGAGGAGGGCTCCACCACGGCACCAGGCAAGATCGTCGATGGACGCTGGTTGGCAGAGTTTGTGCGTGACGTCCGAGTACCCCAACAACCTGGATGAGGAGCGAGCGCTGTTGCTCGCGGAGATCGAGGCCGCGTTCAAGGGCGTGACGCGAGAGGGCGGGATCTCGTGGAGCGAGTCCGTTTACTTTGACGAGCTCGGAAGCGATGCGCAGCGGGCCGAGGTGCGCGCTCGGATACAGATCGCAACTGGAGCGAACTGTGTATGGATGCCGGTGGCTTCGCCCGTGGGGATGATGGGTGAGGTAGAGGGCTCGGTCATAGCGCCAATCGTGGCAGCGGTTGCGGCGGCGCGCCGGCAAGCCCGCGGTTCGTGCCACACATCTATCACACATCGCAGATCTGAACCGCCTCGCGCAGCGACGCTATCGGCTCCCGGCTCGGGATGAACTCCTGCGCCAGGTACCCCGTGAAGCCGCTCTCCACAATGGCGCGGCAGATCGCGGGGTAGTTGAGCTCCTGTGACTGGTCGATCTCGCGCCGCCCCGGCACGCCCCCCGTGTGGAAATGAGCGATGTGCTCCAAGTTGTCCCTGATGGTGCGGATCACGTCCCCCTCCATGATCTGCATGTGGTAGATGTCGTAGAGCAGCTTGAACCTTGGCGACCCGACGCCCTTCACGACCTCCACGCCCCACGGCGTCCGGTCGCACTGGTAGTCACCGTGATCGACCTTGCTGTTGAGAAGCTCCATGACGATCGTCACGCCGAGCTTCTCGGCGAGCGGGGTGATGCGTTTGAGCCCCGTGATGCAGTTGCGGGCGCCCTCCGCATCGGACAGGCCGTCCCGATTGCCCGAGAAGACGATCATGCTCGGGATGCCCGCGGCCTTGACCAACGGCAGCAGACGCTCGCTCTCCTTCACGAACTCGTCGTGATGCTCGAGACGGTTGAAGCCGCGACCGATCGATGTCGGCCCGTTCGCGACCGCGCATGTTAGACCATACTGAGCCGGCACCGACCATTCCTTCTCGTTCAGCAGCTCGACCGACTGAACCCCCATCGCCGCGGCTTGCTTGCAAAGCTCCTCTAGGGCCATTGATCCGTAGCACCACCGGCAGACAGACTGCTTCAGGCGGCCCTTGAGAGCGGCCGCCTTTGCCGGCTGCGACCGCGCGCCGCGATTGATCAGGGCGTCATCCCCTTGCGCGAGCGCCGCAACCCCACCTGTCGCTATCGACGCTGCGATGAAATCTCTGCGCTTCATGCGAACTCTCCGTTCTACTCCGCCGCCGCCCGCGCTTCCCGTGCGTTCCACGCCGCCACCGCCGGAATCACACCAGCGGCGTCGCGCCCGGCACCGCCACCGGATCAACGGCGATCGAGCCGAACGCGTACGCCCCCGGCCCCAGTTCGAGTTTCGACTCGAGCGCCTGCTCCCATGTGACCGTCTTGCCGGTGTACGCCGACATCCGGCCCATGATCGCAGTGAGCGTCGATTCGGCGACCTGCCGGGCCTCGTTGACCGGCCTGCCCGTTGTGATGGCGCCGATCAGGTCGATGTGCTCCTGCACGTAGGGGTCGGGCTGGTCGCCATCAAACCGCCACGGCTTAGCGCCGTCGATCTTCGCCCGGCCGGACGCGGTGACGCACGTCCCCTCGGTGCCGACGATCACCTCCTCCACGCGCCCGGCGCACCCATCGATCTGGCGGCACATGCTCATCATGTTCACGCCGCCGGGGTACTCGTACTCGACCGCGAAGTGATCGAAAACGTGCCCGTACTCCGGCGACGTGCGCACCTGCCGCCCCCCCATGCCCATCGCCCTGAGTGGATGAGCCCCGATCGCCCAGTTCATCACGTCCAGATTGTGTACGTGCTGCTCGACGATGTGGTCCCCCGACAGCCACGCGAAATACAGCCAGTTGCGCAGCTGCCACTCCATGTCGCTCCACTCGGGTTTGCGCGGATTCATCCACAGCCCGCCCTGGTTCCAGTAGCACCGCGCCGAAACGATCTTGCCGAGTTCCCCTCCTGTCACGCGCGACATGCACTCGAGGTAGCTCCGCTCATGCCGGCGCTGCGTCCCCGCCACGATCGACCGCTTCTTCGCACTCGCAGCCTCCGCCGCCGCGAGCACAGTGCGGATGCCGGCCGGATCGACCGCGACCGGCTTCTCCATGAACACATGGACGCCAGCAGCGATCGCGGCTTCAAGATGCCGCGGCCGGAAGTGCGGCGGTGTCGCCAGAATCGCGATATCGACGCCGGAGGCCACAACATTTTTGTAGGCGTCGAACCCGGTGAAGCAGCGCTCCTTCGGCACCCGAGCACGCCCGCCGGCGTTGATGTCGGTGGAGTTGAGGTTGCCCAGACAGCTCGTCACGCGCTCGGCGAAGACGTCCCCCAGCGCCCAGACCTCGACGTCGGGCGAGGCCGCCAGGCAGTTCGCCGCGGCCCCGGTCCCGCGCCCCCCGCACCCGATCACGCCGACCCTG
>JACMLW010000092.1 GCA_014379385.1 Phycisphaerales bacterium | reverse complement strand
CGGCAACTGCGCGAGATGAACGGGGCGTTGCTTGCGTCCAACGTCCGCCAGCACGAACTTGCCGAGGAGGTGGAGAATGCCGCAACAGCGCTGCGTGAGAGCGAGGCACGCTACCGCACCTTGTTGACCTCGATCGATGAGGGCTTCTGCGTAATCGAGGTGATCTTCGATGAGCACGAGAAGCCCGTCGACTACCGCTTTCTGGAGGTCAACCCGACGTTCGCGAGGCAGACCGGATTGCTCGAAGCGACCGGGAAGCGGATGCGCGAACTCCGCCCGAATCACGAGGCAAACTGGTTTGAGATTTACGGCAGGGTCGCGCTGACGGGGGTGCCGATCCGCTTTATCAATGAGACGAAGGAGTTGACAGGCCGTTGGTACGATCTCTATGCCTGCCGGGTCGGCGGGCCCGAGAGCCGGAGAGTCGCCATCGTTTTCAACGACATCACCGAGCACAGGCGGATGACCGACGAGCGCGAGCAACTGATGGCGAGCGAGCGGGCGGCGCACCGGGCCTCCGAGGCGGCCAACCAGGCCAAGGACGTGTTTCTTGCGACGCTCTCGCATGAGTTACGGACGCCGCTGAACGCGATACTCGGGTGGTCGGTGATGCTCCGCAGCGGCGGCGAGTGTGAGAGCGGCGATGTGGCGGAGGGCCTGGCGGTCATCGAGCGCAACGCGCGGGTGCAGGGGAGGCTGATCGAGGACGTGCTGGATGTCGCGCGGATCGTCTCGGGGAAGTTCACGATTGACCGGCGGCCGTGCAACCTGAGCGCGCTGGCGTTCGCGGCCGCCGATGCGGTGCGCCCCGCGGCGGACACGAAGAAGATTTTGCTGGACGTGCGGGGGATCTCCGGGTCGGACACGGGCGGGCATTGGGTGTCCGGGGACGCGGCCCGGCTCCAGCAGGTTCTGTGGAACCTGCTCACCAACGCGGTCAAGTTCACGCCCAAGGGGGGGCGCGTGACGGTGCGGCTGGAGCAACAGGACGGTCGTGTGCGCCTGACGGTGAAGGACACGGGGAAGGGGATACCGGGGCCCTTCCTTCCGTATGTCTTTGACCGCTTCAAGCAGGCCGATGAGGGGACCACTCGGGTGTACGGCGGGCTGGGGCTGGGGCTCTCGATTGTTCGGCAGATTGTCGAACTGCATGATGGGACGGTGAGCGCGCATAGCGGGGGCGAGGGGCTGGGAGCAACCTTTACCCTTGAGCTTCCGCTCCAGGCAAGACCGCTTGCTGAGCACGCCCCGCCGCCCGACTCGGAAACGCCGACTCTGCATGGTCTGCGGGTGCTGGTGATCGATGACGAGCCCGATGCGCGGGAACTGACGAGCCGCACGCTCGAGTCTGTGGGAGCGAGCGTTGTTGCGGCGAGCAGCGCGGAGGAGGGGCTTGGCGCGGTGGCGCGGGCGGACGCCCCCTTCGATGTGCTGGTGTGCGACATCGGGATGCCGCTGGAAGATGGGTATTCGCTGGTGAACCGCCTGCGCGCCGGCGGGGTGAGCGCCAAGACACTGCCCGCGGTGGCGTTGACGGCTTTCGCAAGTCCGCAGGACAAACGCCGCGCGCTGCACGCGGGATTCCAGGTGCATGTGCCCAAGCCGGTGGACCCGCTGGACCTGATCGCGGTGGTGGCGAGCCTCGCGGGGCGGACGGGGGGGTAAAGCTCGGCTTGGACGCGGTGTCAGCGCGGGCTGGAGGTGTGGACCGCGGCGCCGCAGAGTTTGTAGAGGATGCGAGCACCGACGTTGGCGTCCCACTCACCCCCTCCCCCCCCACCACCTTCATCACCGTCTCCGGGGGAAACCTCGACGAGGTCGAAGCCGACGATGGAGCGGCCGGATTTGGCGAGCAGCTCGATGACGATGCTGGCCTGTGCGAAGCTCAGACCGCCGGGGACCGGGGTGCCGGTGTGCGGGCACATGGAGGGGTCGAGGCCGTCGATATCGAACGAGACGTAGACGTGGGGAGGGAGCGGCTCGATGGCGTTCTTGACGAGATCGGTGAAGCGCTCGCCATCGAGCATGCGGCGCGACCAATCGAGGTCGTGGTGTGCATGGATCCGACCGCCGCTGTTTGCGGCGAAGGCGAGTTCCTGGGTGCCGACATCGCGCAGGCCGATCTGCACGAGTTTGGTGACGGCGGGGATGCGCTTCATCACGTTGTACATGATCGAGGCGTGGGACCAGGTGAAGCCCTCGAAGGCTTCGCGCAGGTCCATGTGTGCGTCGAGGTGGAGAATGCCCATACCAGCGCCGCCATTGCCACTCTTTGCGGTCACATGCTCGGCACACGCGCGGATGATGCCGAAGGGCGTGGAGTGATCGCCACCGACGAGGCCGGGGATCTCCCCCCCCACCCCCCCCGCCCCCCCCTCCCGGGCCTCGGCGAGGACGGACGCCGCGGCGTTGTAGACGTGCAGGTTGACCTGCTCGCCGGCGGAGTCCACCTTGGAGAGCGTGACCTCGTCCCCCTGTTCCGCGCCGCCCTTGGCGATGATTGGCTGGGCATGGGCGCGGGCGCGGCGTGAGAGCTCGGAAATGTGCTCTGGGGACTCCTCCATAAAGATGCCGGCGCGGTAGACGTCGCCGAACTGGAAGTCGTGGAGATCGACCTGCGCCGAGGCTTCACGGATGGCCTCGGCGCCGCCGGATGCGCCGCCGCCGTACGACGTGGTGGCGTCGAAGGGGACGGGGAGGAGGATGATGCGGGACTCATCCCGCGTGAAGGGAAGGCCGAAGATGCCGGCGCCGGGCTTGGCGGCCGCGTCTGGGTCGAAGGATGGCATGTGGTGAGGGTAGCGGCGGGGGGTGGTTATGCGGCGCGCTGCGCAGGCACCGCGGGGCGCGGGCGTGGTACGCTCAGGGCGTGAAGTACGCGATCATCATCGCAGACGGCGCGGCGGATTTCCCGCTGCCGGAGCTCAACGGGCAGACCCCGCTGGAGGCGGCGCGAACACCGAACCTGGATCGGCTCGCACGGGGTGGCGCCGGCTGGGGAGGGCGCGTCGGGGTGGCGCTCACGACACCGCCTGGTTTTGGAGCGGGGAGCGATGTGTGCTCGATGTCGCTGCTGGGGTACGACCCGGCGCGGTATCACACGGGGCGGGCGCCGCTGGAGGCGGCCGCGATGGGCCTGCGGCCGGGGCCGAATGATTGGATCTTCCGGCTGAACTTCGTGACGACGAGCGAGGGAGGGGATGAGGCGCGGTCGGGGCGGATGCTGGACCACTCGGCGGGGGCGATCAGCGATGGGGAGGCGAAGGAGCTTGCCGCGGCGCTGATGGAGGCGTGGGCCGCGCACGCACCGGAGCTGGCGCGGGGACTGACGCTGACGCACGGGGTGAGCTACCGGTGCATATTGATAGATGCGTCGGGGCGTGACTACAACGAGGTGACGACGACACCGCCGCACGAGATACCCGGTGAGCCGTGGGCGTTCCATGTGCCGGTGGGTTCCGGGGCGTCGGGAGGACGCGGCGGGCCAGCGGCGGCTCACCTGGCCCAGTTGATGGAGCTGTCGCGCGGCGCGCTGGGCGGGCATCCGGTGAATGTGGCGAGAGTGAGAGCCGGCAAGCGCCCCGCGAACATGGCGTGGATCTGGGGGCAGGGCCTGCGGCCGAGTATGCCGAGTTTTTACGAGCGATTCGGCCTGCGTGGGGCGATGATCACGGCGGTGGACCTGCTGGCGGGGATCGCGTCCCTCATTGGCTGGGAACGGCTGAGCGTGCCGGGGGTGACGAGCTATCACGACACGGACTACGCGGTCCAGGGGCGGGCGACGTGCGCCGCGCTGGATCGGTTCGACATCGTGTGCTGCCACGTGGAATCGCCGGATGAGGCTTCCCACCAAGGTGATTGGAAGACCAAGGTCGCCGCGATCGAGGCGATCGATGCGCACGTGGTGGGGCCGGTGATGGAGCACATGCAGCGGTACGGCGACCCGGCGAGGGAGGAGAGGGCCGAGGGGTGGCGGATGCTCGTGATGCCCGATCATTACACGCTGGTGAGCACGAAGAAGCACGATGCGACGCCGCCGCCGCTGGTGATGGCGGGCGCGTGGGTGCGCTCGGCGGTGGAGCGGCTGTTCACCGAGGCGCACGCGAACGAGAGCGACCTGAGCGTCGACCCGGGGCACGAGCTGATGGAGTACTTTCTGTTCGGGGGGTTGGCACGCGTGGGGAACACCGTTCGCGCCGGAGGTGGGTAGAGATGACTCAAGAACACGATGGTGACAGAGCCGGGCAGAGACCGAGTTCGGGCAACGGTGACGACCTGATTCCTCTGGAGGATGAGGGGGCAAGCTCCGCGTCGCCGCCGCAGTTTCCGAGGCCGGCTTCGTCGCGCGAGCCGGCGGTGGGTGGCAGCGTGAATGAGGCGGGCGGGCTGCTCGAGCTTGCGGCGGACACGTGCCCCAAGTGCGGGCGTGAGTTGCCGGACGACGCGGTGGTGTGCCTTGGTTGTGGGTACGACATCAAGGCGAATATCGTGCGCACGCCGCGGGTGACGGAGGAATACGTGGAAGCGCCCGCCGAGGGCGCCGGCCCACGGGGCGGAAACGGTGCGGCGGGCGGCGTGTTCGTCCGGCCCGGCAAGCTAGGCGCCAAGGCGCTGAGCCTGATCGGCGCGGCGCTCACGCTGGGAGCGATGATCATCGCGGGGATCAACGCGCCGCCCGGCGCATCGGCGACACTTGTGATCGGCACCATGATCATGGTGCTCTACTTCGTGCTGCTGCACACGGCGACGGGCGTGGGCGCGGTGGCCGTGTCGGCGCGAGTGAACGAGGAACAGTTCGGCTCGCTGGAAGTGGGCGCGTCACGCGTGCTGGTGGCGTACGCGGCGTTCGAGCTGCTGCGGCACATGGCGATCCCCGTGCCGCGGGTGGGCGGGGTGATCGCGCACTTGCTGGGCGCCGCGGCGTACTGGGCGCTGGTGTGGGGCCTCTTTGCGCGCGGCCGAACGATCGCGGCGATGATCGGGCTGTGCCATGTGGTGCTGTGGCTCATCCTGAGGATGGGGATGGACCTGACGGCGTGGGTGGCGACGAAGACGGACTTGCTGGAGCAAGCGAACAGCGCGGCGGCCGCCGCGGCGAAGGCGGCGGCCCCGTGAGTGATGTGGCGGGGGCGGCACACGGGCTGTATCGCGCGGTGTTTGGTGGGGAACCGGAGTGGGGGTACCGCGCGCCGGGGCGGGTGAACCTGATCGGGGATCACACCGACTACAACGGGGGCGCCTGCCTGCCGATCGCAATCGACCGTGTGTGTGTGGCGGTGTCGGGCCCGGGCGAGGTGAGCGGGTCGCGACAAGGAATGCAGGGCGCGGCCATTGAACGAGGCCGGGCGTGCGTAATCGATCCGGCGTGCGATGAGTTGGTGCAGGCGAGCTCGTCCGCTGGAACGCCGGCGCCCGGATGGGCTCGGTACGTTCGCGAGGTGGCGCGCGGGCTCATGAATACGGCGCGGGAGAGGGGAACTGCGATGCGGCGGGTTTCGCTCGCGTTTGCGGGGGATGTACCGATCGGCGCGGGGCTGTCGAGTTCGGCGGCGCTGGAGATATCGGTGTGCGGCGCGCTGGAGCAGGCGTGGGGCATCGAGTTGACGAAGCGAGATCGCGTGCTTCTGTGCTGGAAGGCGGAGCATCGCGCGGGCGTGCCGTGCGGGCAGATGGACCAGACGGCGAGCGTGTACGGAGAGGCGGGGCGTGCGGTGCTGATCGGCGCGGCGGGGGAACCGGCGCTGATCCCGATGCCGCGGCGGGATCAGGCGAGCATCCTGGTTGCGAACACGAAGGTGCGGCACGAGCTAGGGGATGGGGCGTACCGGCATCTGGTGGAGGGTTGCCGCGGCGCGGCGGTGAAGCTGGGGGTGGAGTCGCTGTGCCTGGCAGACCCGAGCGCGGTGGAAGATGGTGCGTGCGGTCTGACGGATCGTGAGCGGCGGCTATCGCGGCACGCGGTGCGTGAGCATCGGCGGGCGCTGCGGGCCGCGGAGCTGATGGTGGAGATGGCTCTCGTGAACCGCACTGGCAGCCGGAGCGCCGCCAGTGGCACCGAAAGAGTTGGTGACACCGCGTGGCGAACGGCGCTCGGCCTGCTCGGGGGTCTCATGCTGGAGTCGCACCGTTCGCTGCGCGATGACTACCGCGTGTCGTGCGAGGAACTCGACATGCTGGTGGAGGTGGCAATGAACTCCGAAGGCGCGTACGGAGCCCGGATGACGGGCGCGGGTTTCGGGGGGTGCATCGTGGCGCTGGTGCAGCCCGGGGCGGTGCGGACGGTGGAGGAACGGCTGATCGATGGGTTCCGGAGGCGTCACGGCCGGGAGTGTGATGTCATGGTCGTGACGGCGAGTGGCGGGGCGGGGCCGGTGGGGATGACGTGACGCGGCAAGGCCGCGCCGGCGGGGCGCCTGTGCCACTGGAGAGAGTCAAGAGTCACCGGTCTGGAGACCGGTGCCACCAGGAGGGTGCCTGGGCCTGTAGAATCCTCGCCGCTCACGGGGGAACTCTTCGCCGCGGGCGGTCACGCGAGGATCCTCATGCAGTGTGACTTTGAGCGGGCGTCCGATTACGTTCCTGCGGCCCTTGATGCGACCAAGTGGGACGCACTGAAGCCGCTGTACGAGGCGCTGGCGGCGCGGCCGGTGAACTCGCCGGACGAGTTGGAACGACTCATCCTGGACCGGTCGGAGCTGGATGCGGCGACCAGCGAGGCCGCGGCGGTGCTGTACATCAACATGACGTGCCACACGGACGACGAGGCGACGACCAAGGCGTACCTCGACTTTGTGGAGAACGTTCAGCCGAAACTCAAGGAAGTCGGGTTCGAGCTCGACAAGAAGGTTGCGCAGAGCCCGCACGCGGGGGCGCTTGACACCAAGCGGTACGAGGTGCTGCTTCGCGACACGCGGGTGGGCGTGGAGCTGTTCCGGCCCGAGAACATCCCGATCGAGACGGATCTCGCGAAGCTGGAGCAGGAGTATCAGTCGATCTGCGGACAGATGACGGTGACGTTCCGCGGCGAGGAGAAGACGCTGCCGCAGATGGCGCGGTATCAGGAAGAAACGGATCGGCCGACGCGCGAGGAGGCGTGGAAGCTGGTGGCCGAGCGGCGGCTGAAGGACCGAGAGAAGGTCGAGACGCTCTTTGACTCGATGGTGCAAAAGCGGCACGAGTCGGCGAAAAACGCAGGGTTCGACAACTACCGCGACTACATGTTCAAGGCGAAACGGCGGTTCGATTACACGCCGGAGAGCTGCCACGCGTTCGCGGAGGGCGTGGAGAAGGTGTGCGTGCCGGCGCTACGGCGGCTCAACGCGGAGCGGAAGAAAGCGCTGCGGATCGACGTGCTGAAGCCGTGGGATCTGGCGGTGGATGTGAAGGGGCGGCCGCCGCTGCGGCCGTTCGAGACGGCCGATGATCTCGTCGAGAAGAGCAAGCGTGTGTTCCGGCGGCTCGATCCGGGGCTGGCGGAGATGTTCGAGTCGCTGTGCGGGGGCGGGTGCCTGGACCTTGACTCGCGCAAGGGCAAGGCGCCGGGGGGGTATCAGCAGAACCGGGACCGGATGCGGACGCCCTTTATCTTCATGAACGCCGCGGGTGTGCAGCGCGACGTGGAGACGATGATGCACGAAGCGGGGCACGCGTTCCACTCAATCCTGTGCCGTCGCGATCCGCTGCTGGCGTACCGGGCGGAGATACCGCTGGAGTTCGCGGAGGTGGCGTCGATGAGCATGGAGGTGGCGACGCACGACATGCTCGACGAGTTCTACACGAACAAGGAAGACGCGCAGCGCGCGGTGCGGGTGCATCTGGAGCAGCTCGCGAGCATCATGCCGTGGATCGCGACGATCGACCAGTTCCAGCACTGGATGTACACGCACCCATCGCACACGCGTGAGGGGCGCAAGGCCATGTGGCTGGAGCTCAACGATCGGTTTGGTCCGGCGGTGGAGTGGACCGGCCTCGAGCAGTATCTTGAGGTGAGCTGGCAGCGGCAGCTTCACCTCTTCGGGGCGCCGTTCTACTACATCGAGTACGGGATCGCGCAGCTCGGGGCGCTCCAGCTGTGGCTCAACTTCCGGAAGGACCGGTCGCGGGCGATCGGGGCGTACAAGCGGGCGCTCGCGCTGGGGGGGTCTCGCCCGCTGCCGGAGCTGTTCGAGGCGGCGGAACTGCGCTTCGACATGGGGCCGGGGATGATCAAGTCGCTGTGGGCCGAGGTGGAGAGCGAGCTGAAGAGGTTGCCTGTTTAGGAAGGCATTGAGGACTGGGCACTGGGCAATAGGCAAGAAGAGCAACGAGAGACCGAACGGTGAAGGAGTTGACCATGCGATGCAGATTCAATCGGGCGCCGGCGCTGGTCGTGGGGGCGCTCGCCGCGGTTGTGATGGTGCCCTTGGCGCGGGCGCAGCAGCTCAAGCACGAGAAGTACGAGCTGCCCAACGGGATGACGGTAATCCTGCACGAGGACCATACGCTGCCGGTCGCGGCGGTGAACATCTGGTACCGCGTCGGCTCGAAGGACGAGCCCAAGGGACGCACCGGGTTTGCGCACCTCTTCGAGCACCTGATGTTCATGGGGACGCGGCGTGTGCCGGGCAACGAGTTCGACGTGATCATGGAGACCGGCGGCGGGGCGAACAACGCGACCACGAGCTCGGACCGGACCAACTACTTCTCGTCGGGCCCGGCGTCGCTCCTGCCCACACTCCTGTGGCTCGACGCCGACCGGCTGGAAGACTTGGCTCGCACGATGGACCAGGACAAGCTGGACAAGCAGCGCGAGGTTGTGCTCAACGAGAAGAAGCAGAGCTACGAGAACGAGCCGTACGGGAACCTCGAGCTTCAGATCCCCGAGCTGATGTACCCCGAGGGACATCCGTACCACATCCCGGTGATCGGGCTCGATGCCGACATCAACGCGGCAACCGTGGGCGATGTGAAGGATTTCTTTGCGAACTTCTACGTGCCCAACAATGCGTCGCTGGTGGTGGCGGGCGACTTTGATTCGGGTGCGATCAAGCCGCTCATTGCGGGGTTGTTTGGAACGCTGCCGCGGGGCGCGGAGCCCGCGCGCAAGACCGCGAAGAACGTGTCGCCGATAGCGATCGATCGGGTGATCCGCACAACGGTGATCGATGACGTGGCGCTGCCGATGATGGCGCTCGCCTATCACAGCCCCGCGGCGTACGCGCCGGGGGATGCGGAGATGGACCTGCTCAGCGCGATCCTGACGGAGGGGCCGTCGAGCCGGTTGTACAAGCGGCTGATCTATGACGACCAGAGCGCGGTCTCGGTGAGCGCGTACCAGGATTCGTCGGAACTCGGGTCGCTGATGCGGATCACGGTGATGGCGAACCCGGGAGCGGACCTGGATGCAATCGAGAAGGCAGTGGATGAGGAACTGGTCAGACTGCTGGAGACGTGGGTGACGCAAGAGGAGCTGGATCGGGCACGGGCGCCGATCGAGTTGGGCATGCTTTCGCAGCTGCAGAGCGCCGAGGCCAAGGCCGACCTGCTCAACGGATACGAGTACGCGTTCGGAGATCCGGATGGGTTCGAGCGCGATCTGGGACGATACCGGGGCGCCACGGTCGAGACCGTACGGGACTCGGCACGGCGGGTGCTGACGCCGAATGCCCGGCTCATCGCGCGGGTGCTGCCCGCGGAGCCGGAGGTGGCCGAGTCGGCGCGTGAAACGCGGCCGAGCGATGGACAGACGGGGGCATGGGCACCGCCCGCGCCGAGAGCATTTGAACTCGCGAGCGGCGTGCCGGTGATGCTGTGGGAACGGCCGGGGACGGGGATTGTCGCCGCGCAGGTGGTGCTGGCTCCGGATGGGCCGCTTGATAATTCAAGGAGCGCCGGGCTGAGTTACCTGGCGATGGAGATGCTCGATGAGGGCGCGGGCGACCTTGGGGCGCTGGAGTTCACCGATGCCCTGCGGAAAGCCGGGGCGGAGCTGGGCATCTCGACGCGCCCGGAGAGCGCGACTGTGTCGCTGTCGGTGCTGAAGGCCAATGCCGATCGCGGGCTTGGCCTGATGGCCGATGCGCTGCTCCGGCCGCGGATGGAGGAACCGGAGTGGGACCGCGTGAAACGGATCCACCTCGATGAACTGGCGTCCCAGGCGGATCAGCCGGCGATCGTGGCCAGCCGTGTGGCGCTGCGGAGCTACTTCGGCGATTCGAGCCCTATGGGATGGCCACTGGAAGGAACGCCGGGGAGTGTGGAGGTGCTCGGCGCGGCGGATGCGAAGGGGCGGCTCGCCGGGCTGGTCGATCCGGCTCACGCGACGATCCTGCTGGCGGGCGACATCACTGAGGCAGAGGCGAAGGCGATACTGGAGAGTCGCTTCGGGGGATGGAAACGCGGCGCTACCCGCCCCTCCTCCCCCTCCCCGCCGGCGGTGCCGATTCGTCAGGCCAGCAAGCCTGCGGGTAGCGCGAGCGGGTCAGCAGCGTCCATGCGCATCGTGGTAGTCGATCGTCCGGACGCGGTGCAGACGGTGATCCGGTTCATCGGACCGGGACCGAAGTTCGCCGATGCCGGGCGAGTGAACTATCGGCTGCTCAACACGCTACTGGGCGGGAGCTTCACCAGCCGGCTGAACCAGAACTTGCGCGAGCGGAACGGGTACACGTACGGCGCTCGATCTCGCTTCGAGATGCTCCCGTCGATGGGGTATTTCACGTCGGGTGCCGCGGTGCGGGCGGATGCGACGGGCGCGGCGGTGCGCGAGTTCATGGCGGAGTTCGACCGGCTGCGGAAGGGCGATGTGAGCGGCGCTGAGGCGGGGAAGGCTCGCCAGACGGTGCGAACCGATGTTGTCCAGAGCTTTGCGGGCCTGCAGGGGTTGCTCTCGGTTGCGGGCGAGCTGGTGGCAAACCGAGTGCCTTTCGGCACGTTGGCGAGCGACCTGGCGGCGATCGATCAGGCAAGCGAACCGGAGCTCAACTCGCTGGGCGGACGCGTGATGAACGATCTCGATGGCGGGGTGCTGGTGCTAGTGGGCGACAAGAAACTGATCACCGAGCAACTCGCGGCGGAGAAGATCCGCGGGACGATCACGGAGGTGGATGCTGAGGGTGTGCCGGCGACCAAATGACGGTTCCGGATTCTCGCTCCCCTTGCGGTGTAGACTCTCGGTGCGGGCTCCTCGTGGGCGCGAGAAGGAGTCGCCATGTTGAGTGTGTGCAGGGTATGGAGTGTAGCGAGCGCGATGGTGCTTGCAACGAGCGCGGCGGCACAGCCGCGGTTCATTCTGCCGGTGATCGACCCGGTGAAACCGGGCGAGGCGATCCGGCTGCGCATCGAGGATGAGCACGCGAAGTCGTGCGACTGGCCGGCGCACGAGGCGGCGTGGGTGTTCACGCGCTCGGTGGGGAAGCAGCAGAATGCGCAGCGACCGGAGGCGGACAAGGATCAGCCGGGGTGGACGGTGATGGAGGCGCAGCGGCCGGGATTGGTGTGCGTTGGGGTCGATTTCGAGGAGCGGACGGCGATGATGACGCCGGGCGAGCTAATTGAGATCGCGGATCGTGGCGGTGCGACGGACGCCGCGGCGGCGCTGGGGAAGCTGGATGCCAAGAAGGCGATCACGGTTCGGCGGGTTGATTCGGCGCGCGGGGTCGTGCTCGTGAGGAATGGTCCGGATGCTGCGCCAGCGGCGACGGCCGCGGTGACGAGCAAGACGGGCCAGGCGGTTGAGATCAGACCGCTACTGGACCCGGTGCACGCGCCGCTGCAGACGGATGTGATGCTCCGCCTGTATGTGCTGGGCTCGTCGGTGGCCGGCGCGGTTCTGACGGGCACGAATCTGGACACCGGAGAGTCGGTGCGGTTAGCGGCGGATGCGTCGGGGATCGTGACGCTGCGGGTGATCAACGCCGGTCGATGGAGGGTTTGGATGGAGCATGTGCGACTGGAGCGCGGAGAGGATGGTGGAGCGACCTGGACGGTCTACACGGGGTCGCTGGCGTTCACGAGCCGCGCGGAGGTGGCCAAGCCATGAGGGGAGCTATGAGGAGTTGTTTTGCTCTTGGCGCGGCCGTGGTAGCAATGGCGGGTGCAGCGACGACCGCGAGCGCGCAGCAATGGATCGAAGTCGGCCCGGCGCCCATTAGCGACGTGGTGTACGCGGGGCGGATCAGCGCGATCGCATGCAGCGCCGTGGATGCCGGGCGTTACTTCATCGGCGCGGCGGACGGGGGCGTCTGGCGCAGCACCGATGCGGGCGCGACATGGGAACCCTTGACCGACGATCAGCCGACGTCGGCGATCGGGGCGCTGGTGATCGACCCCAGCAACGAGCAGGTGATCTACGCGGGGACGGGTGAGGCAAACTTCGCGAACCACAGCCGGTACGGGCTGGGGCTGCTCAAGAGCACCGACGGCGGGGAATCGTGGCAACTGCTGGCGCAAGACACGTTCGCGGGGCGGTGCTTCTCGCGGATCGTCGTTGATCCTGAGAACACCCAGCGTTTGTTCGCGTCGGTCACGATCGCGGGGGGGTTCCCGAGCCTGGCGGCGGCGAAAGGGCACCCGCACGCGACGGCGTCGATCGGGGTGTTTCGGTCGGAGGATGGCGGCGCGACATGGACGCACCTGACCAATGGCGTGCCGGCGCTCTCGGCTACCGATCTGGCGATGGAACCCGGGAACGCGGATGTTGTGTACGCGGCGATCGGCCACATCTTCGGGCACGCGGACAACGGGGTGTACAAGTCGGTGGATGGGGGCGAGAGCTGGGTGAAGCTGGTTGGGCTGCCGTCGGTGGATATCGGTCGGATCAGCCTCGCTGTCGCACCGGCCATGCCGCAGCGGGTTGTGGCACTGATCTGCCGGGAGGCCGATCCGTCGGGCGGGGGCGCCACCAATATCGGCGCGTTCCGATCCGACAACGGCGGTTCCACGTGGTCGAGTCACGGGAGTGTCGGGCAGGCGACGTACGGTTGGTATCTCTCGACGGCGAGCATCCAGCCGGCCAACGCAAATGTGACAGTTCTGGGCGGATTCGACCTGCGGCGGATCGGCGGCGCGGGGCCCGCGACAGTCACGCCGCCGCACGTGGACATGCACGCGATCGCGTGGGACGCGGCGGGGCGGCTGCTGGTTGCGAATGACGGTGGGCTTCACCGGTCCTCGACTCTTGGCAACACGTGGACCGCGCTTAATGAGGGGCTGGGGTCGATCCAGTTCTACTCGGGTGTTTCGGCGCATCCGAGCAACCCGGCGATCTTTCTCGGGGGCGCGCAGGACAACGGGACGAGCCGGCGGATGGGGAGCGGCGCGTGGGATCACGTCGTCGGCGGCGACGGCGGGTGGACGCAGATCGACCGGACAAACCCGCTCCGGATGTTCGCGGAGTCGCAGGGCACGGGGGCGCTTTCGCGCTCGACCGACGGCGGCGGCGGGTGGGTGGCGAGCGGGTCGGGGATCAGCGGGCGGAACTGCTTTTTGCCACCGTACCTCATCGATCCGGTGAATCCGCAACGGATGCTGTATGGAACGCACCGGGTGTATCTATCGACCAACGGCGGGGTGTCGTGGTCGGCGCTCAGCGGAGACATCACCGCGGGATTCGGCGCCATCCGGGCGCTGGCGCAGTCGCCGACCGACCCGCTGTACGTGTACGCGGCAACCAACGACGGGCACGTGCAGGCGTCGGGCGATGGCGGCGCTACGTTTACGCTGGTGATGACGGGGCATCCGGGGTGGCCGCGGGTGACGCGCGAGCTGGCGGTGGATCCGCTGGAACCGCAGACGGTGTACCTGGCGACGGCGACCTTCGGAACGCCGCAGGTGCGGCGGAGCGTGAACGCGGGCGAAACCTGGGAGACGATCGACGGCGACCTTCCGGATGTGCCGGTGAATGTGGTTGCGATCGATGCGTCGGCAATCGAGCGCGTGCTCTACGCGGCCACCGACGCGGGCGTGTACCGAACATTTGATATGGGCGCGACGTGGCGGCGTGCCGGGTGCGGGCTGCCGAACGCGTGTGTGATTGATCTGCAGATCGAGCCGGACTCAACTCGGCCCGGGCAGGCGAGCTCTGGGCCGTCGGGCCCGCTGGCGGGATGGGGCGGGCGGGTGATCGGCGCGACGCAGGGGAGAGGGCTGTGGGTGGGGCCGCTCTATGACCACGCGGACTTCAACGCCGATGGGGTGGTGGGGAGCAGCGATATCACGGCGTTTTTGGCTCGGTGGTTCCAGGACCTCTCAACCCCCGCGCTCGAAGCCGACTTTGATCAGAGCGGCGCGACGGGCAGCGCCGATGTCACGGCGTTCCTCGCGGCGTGGTTCGCGTCGCTGGGCGGCTGCGAGTAGCGTTCAGGATCGCGCGCTCATGGGACGAGGAAGGCGTCGCCGAGATCGGGCGCCTCCGTGCCGCGGAGCGGCTGGGCCGTGGGCTTGCTGCGGATGCGGTTGAGAACCTGTTCGAGTTGACGCGGGAGCCAGACGTTGTCGCCATTCTCGAGCACGGGGTTGCGCATCCAGTTCGTCGAGCCGTCGGTGAGCAGCGCGTTCTGCCCAAGCCCGCCGTGGTTGGGCGAGTTATCCATGGGGTTGATCAGCTCGCGCCGGATTGCCTTTAGGATGACCGGAGAGCGATCTATCATGGCGACGGAGCGGTTATCGTCCGACCAGCGGGGGCGGCGGGCCGCGGGGGTGTACATGTTCTGATAGCTGTACGAAACGTCGCTGAGCTTCTTCCAGTCGAAGCCGGTGGCGTTGGTGATGCAGCGGCAGGCGCTGGGGTTGCCATTGCACGCGAGGTCTTCGACCTTCGCATGGCCCGTGCGGATAAGCGTAAAGAGGTTGGCGGAGTTGGACTGCTCGGGGCTTTGGCCGACGTTCCACCACTGGCTGCCGGCCTCGCACGACGAGGCGAGCGGCATGGAATCGCGGTTGTCGCCCGAGTACGTGCCGAAGGCGATGCCCGCGGTGGCCATCGTGTTCTCGCACGCCATGCGGCGAGAACGTTCCTTGGCGGCGGTGAGCATCGGCCAGATCGCGATGGTGCCGAACGCGAGCATGGCGGCAACGGAGAGGAGATCGGCCATGCGGAAGCCGCGGCGGGACGAGCGTTCGGCCTCGCTCGCGATGCTAAAGCGATCGGCCTGCTTCTCAACGTGGGACTGGACACGGCCGAGGGTGCGGGTGACGAGGTCGCCCATGCCGACCGACGCGCTGGGCATGGTCATGGGCGTATCGAGCAGTGCCAGAAGGCTCGCGTAACGCGAGGCGCGCTCCGACCCGCCTGGGCCGGGCACATAGCCGGTATGCACGAGAGCATCCAATGCCTTCGCATCAGAACGCGAGAGCTCCGGGGCGTCAGTCGAGCCGCCATGGCCGAAAGCGCCAACGACCCCGGTGACCCGGAGCATCGTCATGTCCTCGAGGGCGGCGTCCACTGAAACACCGGGAGCGTCGAGCGACCCGAGGACAGCAAGGATCTGCGCGGCCCGCTCGCGGTGCAGCACCCCGACCTGCGCAAGGTTCCAGTTCGATTCGATCAGCGCGTCGAGGGCGGCCGCATCGGCCTGCGCCAGCGTGGTCCCCCACTCGCCCTGTCCCTCGTTCCCCGAGCCGCCAATATTTCCATTCAAGCCGGTCATTATTCCGAGTACCCCTTCGAAACGGTTTTCCATCGACGGGCGAAGGCCGCGACCGCGGAGTGCAGGCGGGACTTCACGGTCCCCAGCGGGATATCCAGGGCGTCGGCCACCTGGTTATAACTCATCCGCTGAAAGTACGCCAAGAGCAGGATCTCCCGGAGTGCATGGGGCATGCCATCGAGGGCTTGCTGAACCAACCGGTTCCGTTCTTCGTCGTCCATCGCGTCCCCTGGAGCGGGAACGTCGATCTCCATCAGGTCCACATACGTCTGGCCCTGACCATCCCCCCCACCCCCCCCTCCTCCCCGTCCACCACTGATCGGCGCGGAAAGGTCGAGGGTCTTTCGTCGTGAGCTTCTACGGAGGGCGTCACGAGCCTTGTTCGCCGCGATCGTGAAAAGCCATGGCTTAAAGCGTCGGGTTGTATCGAAGCTCTCGGCCGATAAGTGGACTTGGAGGAAGGTTTCCTGGAAGGCGTCCTCGGCAACGGCGGCATTACCGGTCAGCCGGACCAGGAAGCGCAGGAGATCGGCGTGGTGGCGGCGGATCAGGGTGGGGAACGCGGCGTCCTCTCCCTCCCTGTAGGCCTGCACGAGTTCTTCGTCGGTCCGCTTTTCCAAAAGCAAGCCCTTGGTGGGCGCGGGACGGCGGGCATCGGGACAGCAGGTCGGAACGGGAGCCGGCGCGCGAGGTCGGGGAGTCTACCTCGCGGACGAGCGGTGGGTTCTCGGGCGCTCCCCTGATTTCGTGCCCGGCCGGATACCGCCGGGGCCGATATCATGGCCACCTCGCGGCAGGCGTACGACGCCGGCGTCAGGGAGCAGTTCGCACGCGGATGGAGTGATTCAGCGCATGGGTGTCCCCGTATCTCAGATGTGGACCGTCGCCAGTTATGTGCTGGGGAACCGTCTCCGTGGCCGCCGCCGCTACCCGCTGGTGCTGATGCTCGAGCCGCTGTTCAGGTGCAACCTGGCGTGCGCGGGGTGCGGGAAGATCCAGTACCCGGCGCACATCCTCAAGAAGCAGCTCACGCCCGAGCAGTGCTTCGAGGCCGTGGATGAGTGCGGGGCGCCGATGGTCTCGATCCCGGGGGGCGAGCCGTTGCTGCACCCGCAGATCGTGGAGATCGTCAATGGGCTGATCGCGCGGAAGAAGTACATCTACCTCTGCACCAACGCGCTGCTGCTGAAGGAAAAACTCGAAGCCGGGTGGTTCAAGCCCAGCAAGTACCTGACGTTCAGCGTGCATATGGATGGGCAGGAGGAGCACCACGACTTCGCGGTCTGCCGCGAGGGGACATACGGGACGGCAGTGGAGGGGATCAGGCTCGCAGTGCAGATGGGTTTCCGGGTGACGACGAACACGACGCTGTTCGACGGGGCGGACCCGGCGAGCGTGCGCTCGTTCTTTGATGAGATGATGGGGCTGGGCGTTGAAGGAATGATGGTGAGCCCGGGGTACGCGTACCCCAAGGCGCCGGACCAGAAGTCGTTCCTCGGCGAGCGGCAGAAGACGAACAAACTGTTCCGCATGATCCTGGCGAACCGGCAAAAGCACTGGAAGTTCAACCAGTCGCCGCTGTTCCTCGAGTTCCTCATGGGCAAGCGCGACTACGAGTGCCTGCCGTGGGGGAACCCGACGTTCAACATCTTCGGGTGGCAGAAGCCGTGCTACTTGCTGCAGGATGGGTACGTCGAGAGCTTCAAGGAACTGATGGAGACGACGGAGTGGGAGCGGTACGGGCGCGCCAGCGGCAACAAGGCGTGCCAGCAGTGCATGGTGCACTGCGGGTACGAGCCCTCGGCCGTCGATCACACGTTCGCCTCGTTCGGCGGTATGTTCGCGACGGTGAAGGCCATGCTGAACTGGAAACAGGCGAGCCCGCAGGCCGCGGCGGACCTGGCCGAGGAATCCAAGAAGCCGCACGGGCCCCTGGTGCAGCTCGGGATCGAGATGAAGAGCACGAAGCGGGAGACGGTGGAGGCGGCGTAGGGAAGACACTGGCTTTTTTTACTTAGAGGCCAAGTAAGTTCATTCCAGCGTTTGGCAGCATCCACACGGCGTCCGAGTGGAACTCGTGGCACAAAAACGAGGCGCAACTTTCGCTTGACAGCGAGTTTTTTTTTTTGGTAGGATGAGAGTGCGGTCGATCCGACTGGATCAATGAACGGCCTTTCTGCTCGACTTCCTACCCAAAGGAAACTTCCGATGCTCATGCTGACCCTCATCGCGGCGACGGCGATCTCGGCGATTTCGACTGCTCGTGTGCCTTTGGCAGACCCGCCGGGTGCAGCCCCGATCATTGTCCATGTTGCGCCAACGGCCGTGGAACTCGACTTCGGTGATCCAGACGCCGAGCTGGAAGCAGTAAGCATGGAGTGGGTTGAAGCTTTCGGAGATGGGGGTGGAGGCCCGACGATTTCAAATTACTATTGCAAGGCGTTTGACGGCGGATGTCCGGGCGGCACGAAGATCATAAGTCCGACAGGGACGTTTAATTGTGGCACCGGATGTTCTGGCGGCTGCACTGTCTGCAGCGGCAGCGTGTTTGCAGCAGCTCTCTGCGTGAGACGCGCCGGAGACGATTGCGATCTTTCATCAACCTCCGTGAGTTGTGGAACTAAAGGAACGGGCACGTGCGGTGCCACAGGCACGGGGAGCCCAGACAACGCCGGGTGCTACTGCACGCCACCGACCGGTTACGGAGATGATCCTTGCAAGGTAACTCAATGTCTCGGCGCCGTCTAAGGGAATGTAACGAATGATTCTCGCTATCGTACCGTTGATTCTGTTGCATTGGGCAACAAGCATGGTCATGGTCGACGATGCTCGCATGGCCGCCTTGGCAGCTTCGCCGACGAGTTTTCAACAAGTACAGAGTCGCGCAGTGCTCGACGCCCTACTGGCGTATGAACGCTCAATAGACTCGATTTGGTGGGAACAGACGTCTTATCTACCGCCGGATGCTGGGAGGCACCGTTCGGAATGGGTGGTTCTAGAAGTCTCTGAGCGGGCAGTTGCGTCGGACTGGAGTTTTCTTCACTTATCAAAGCATCGCTCGTGCGGAGCGCCGGATTGGATAGCGGAGTACGACCAGAGTCTGTTCTTTGGGGATGCAACGCACCGAGTGACTTGGGGCGTCGAAGCAGATCAAAATAGCGGAATGTTCACTCAGCCCGACCATTTTTTCTCCGGCAGTTGCAACATAGCTCGTCTCTTGGGACGGTTTACAGAATACGCGATGCCAATGCGTGGCCGTTCACTTGGCGAAGAGTTGACAAGAGCAACGAATCTTGAGTACCTCGCACCGACGACCGAAGCTCCGTGGCCAGGACTTCGGTGCAAGGGAGTCGCAAGTGGAGGCGGGCTTCATGTTGAAGTCCGGGTGGATCCAGTTCACGGGTTCGCCCCTCGCACTATCCTGCTCTTCCGCAGCATGGACGATATGTTCGCTGAGGGGCTGATCGTCCTCGACTACTCGCTCATAGATGGCGTGTGGATGCCGCGAGTAGGAATTCAGGGCACAATGTACGCAGAGAAAGTTCCCGATGTGGAGAATCCGCTATCGCAGCAACGCGTTGAGGATTTTGCGGCTGCTGCCACTATGAAGGGGCTGCCCATCGAGATTCAGACGCCAGAACTGCAAAAATGGATCAGGCGCTTCCACGAGGTGTCCGTACTGGATGCCGATCAATCGCTTGCAACGGGTCCGTTGATATGCTTCAACACGAATGAGCAGCTATATAGTCCCCAGATCATGATAGTTGGTTCGTGTCGCGTCAACGAGGCACCCGATCGCGACCAGCTTTTTAGCCGCATTCCTGCCACCGCCAAGATGTTCAACGGCATGACCGGCGCGTGGACTGATACCGCGGGTGTGCAGCGCATCGTCGAGACCCTTGGTCTGCCGGACGTGCCCGAGATCGGAACGGAACAGAAATGAAATCGCTTCGCCGGAGTAGTGCAATCGCTACTTCAGTTGCATTGGCCTGTTGCTTGCTGTCTTGCCCAGGTCAAGTCTTGCAGGCGGGAACATCCGTTGGCGCGGGCTGGTTGGAGCCACCAGTCTCGAACGCACCAACGCGAGCCGAACTAGAATCTCTCCGGGTGCTGAAGGCGGATCCCGAGGACTTCGGTGAAGTTTCAGTCGGCACGTCAATCATCCGCACGGTCACCTTCATCAACAAGCGGACGGTGCCAATCACGCTGGAGATTGTGGACAAGACCTGCGGATGCCTTGTTACGAGCTTTGAGCCGGCAACAGTGCCGCCGGGCGGCCGAACATTGCTCAGGATTGCAACTGTTCCGGCACCGGGTTCCGGCGTACAAGCACATCACGTGACGTTTACATCCACGTGGGACGAGAGCGGGTTTAGGCGATCAGAACGTGGGGTTTGCGGACTCAGTTTCGTTTCTGATGTCGAGTTCGTCGTGCGCCCGGAGGCGGCGGCGCTCGCGTGCGTCGTGGGGCGCGAGACGCACGTGGACATCTTCGTGCGCTACATGGAGGACGAGGGGGGAAAGGCCCCGCCGGTCAATGAACCTCAGTGTTCGCTGCCGGGGTGGAGCGTGCGGCGCGTGGACGACGCCACGATCCCGAAGGGCGTGGTGCGTCTGCGGGCGACTGGGAGCGGCGACACGCCGGGCTTCTTCGAGGGCGAGGTGATGTGGGATACGGAGTCGGCAACCCAGCCCGAGATGAGTGTCCCGATCCGGCTGCGGGTGCTGGAACCGTGGCGTTCGGTGCCGGGCGGGGCGGTGTTCACGCCTGCGCAAGGAGACGAACGACGGGCGGTGACGATGACGCTCTTCCCGCGCGTGCAGAACGGCGGCAAGCCGGTGAGCGTGGAGCTGGAGGGCGGGCGCGATTGGATCAACGCGGCGCTCAGCAGCGAGCGCGAGGTAACGGTGGAGCTGCTCCCGCACGGGCAGCGCCCGCCGACGGGCTCCGTGTACGCTCGTTTGCTGGATGGCGATGGGAATGTGCTGCTGCGCTTCCCGGTGGTCTGGTTCGCCGAGAGCGATATCCGGCTGCCCGCGAGGTAGTCCGCAGACTCATCGCTACACAATCTCCCCCACCACACGCTGAAAGCTGACGCCCTTGTTGCCGAACCGCTTGATTCCTTCAGCGCGCAGTGCCGGTGCGTGCAATCGCACGTACTCGTTGTAGAGCTCGCGCGTCGAGAAGACGTACATCGTCTGCACACGCGGTGGGTCACCGGGTTTGTCCAAGTCAAGCCGAACAATTAGGGCCGAGTGAGCGCCCCCGGCGATCACGGCGTCAACGTGCCCGTCCTCCAGCCAGGCGACGTAGTCATCGGCGGTGGCCTGGTCGGGGAACGTGGCGGTGACGCCGTAGGCGATGCGTGTGGTCATGGGGCGTACCCACAGCGTAAGCCAATGCAGACGCTCCCGATGGACATGGCGCGAGGGCGGACACCCCTTGCGGCCCTTTGAGCGAGCGTTACCGATAACCCGGCGTTTGACTTCCATGACCGCCGCCGGGGGCCCTGCCACCTCAGGCCCCGCAATACACTGGTGTCTGGGGCGTTCGGCAATCAATGGGGTTGCAGTTGCGAGCACGGCCTGGGCAACACACCGACGCGACCGCCGCGAACGAGGGCGGGGAGGATGCCGGTGCGCGCGGAGGGGACGAGGGGGAGTTGGCAGGATTACTGGCCGCGGCGGGTCGCGGGGATGAACCTTCCTGGCGGCGGATCGTCGATCTGTACGCACGCCGGGTGTACGCGCTGGCCAAGAGCCGGTGCGGATCGCACGACACGGCGGAGGAGATCGCGCAGTCGGTGTTCGTGACAGTGGCCACGAAGCTCGGAGGTGGCGCGGGAGGAGGCCCGGGAGGGGGCGTGGGAAGGGAGACTGGTGGGGGGTCTGGTGGGGGGGCGTACTTCGAGCAGGGGAAGTTCGAATCGTGGCTCTTCCGCATCGCGATGAACCGCGTGCGGGACGAGATGCGGCGGCAGAAGCGGCACGCGCAGCCGATGGACCCGGCCGGGCTGCGGCTGGTGGGCGGGCCGGCCGATCGCGAGGGCAAGTCAGACGACGCGATGGACGAACTCGCGGCCCTCCGGCGCGCGATGCACCGGCTGACCGATGCTGACCGCGAGGTGGTCGAGCTGCGGCACCACGCGGGGCTGAGCTTTGCACAGATGGTCGATCTGCTGGAGGAACCGATGGGGACGCTGCTGGCGCGTCATCACCGGGCGCTTAAGAAACTGAGGGACTTCATGGGGGGCGAGTTGGTAGCGCGGGGAAGCTAACGGACGGACCTTGGAAGAGTTGGTCGAGGGAACGGAACACGACATGTCTACACATCAACCGGCACAGCATGATCGCGGGGATGAGCAGCAGGAGTTATCGGCAGAACTGCCGGCAGAACTGGGGGCGGTCGCCTCGCTGCTCGACCGCTTGGCCCAGAACGACCGGAGCGCGGCGGGCGCGGCGTTCGAGCGGCGGGTGCTGGACGGCGTGCTCGAGCGCGTGCATGAACTTGCGCCGGGCCAT
>JACMLW010000091.1 GCA_014379385.1 Phycisphaerales bacterium | reverse complement strand
TTCGTCGCCGCCTTCGGCGGCGAGGGTGTGCCCTTTGCGTCAGGGGTGGGAGCAGTGGGAGGGGGGGCGAACTTCTTAGCGAGGCCGGAGCCGGGGTGGATGGAGAAGCGGACGCCGCGGGGACCGGCGTATTCGCCGACGGCGCCTTCCTTCTTCATGCCGACGCTGGAGAGGAGGCCGGAGAGGAGGGCCCTGTGGAGCGAGTCGTAGTCGGCGATGCGGGGCGTGCCGGATGGAGAGGGAGAACCCAGTGATGGGTCCGGCGTGGCATGGCGAGGCGCGCCGCCGCGACGGCGACGTCGCCCCTTGGCGTGCGATTCCTGGCCTTGGGTTGTGCCCGCGGCGTGCGCGGCTTGCTGGGGCGTGGGCGGTGGGGGGGGTGGGGGGCGATTCTCAAAGCGGAAGCCCATGTCGGCGACGAGGCCGTGGAGCTGGTGGTAGACCTCGTTCCACTCGCGCATGCGCATGTACGAGAGATAGCTCTGCTTGCAGGCCCTGCGGAGCTGGTTGTGGCTGAGTTTCTCGCGGAGCTCGTCGTGCCACTTCCAGAGGCGCAGGAGCGAGATGAAGTCGGAGCCTTCGTCGCGCCACTGCGCGTGGGCGATGTCGGCGAGTTCGCGCTCGTCGGACGGGCGCTCGCGCGGATCCTGGATGCTGAGTGCCGCGGCGATGACGACGACCTCGTGGAGGCATCGCTCGTGGTCGGCGGCGAGGATCATGCGGCCGAGGCGCGGATCGACGGGGAGCCTGGCGAGCTTCTCACCGAGGGGCGTGAGCTCGCCGGCCTCATCGACGGCGCCGAGCTCCAACAGAGTTTCGTAGCCGTCGCGGACGAGGCGCGAATCGGGCGGGTCGAGAAAGGGGAACTCGCTCACCTCGCCAAGCCTCAGCGACTTCATCTGGAGCACGACGCTGGCGAGATTGGTGCGGAGAATCTCGGGCTCGGTGAAGCGGTCGCGGGCTTCGTAATCCTCTTGCGAGTAGAGGCGGATGCAGACGCCGGGGCCGAGGCGGCCGCACCGCCCGGCGCGCTGGTCGGCGCTGGAGCGTGCGATCGGCTCGATCGGGAGGCGCTGGACGCGCGTGCGGCCGCTGTAGCGGCTCATGCGGGCGAGGCCCGTATCGATGACGGAGCGGATGCCGGGGACGGTGAGGGAGGTCTCGGCGACGTTGGTCGCGAGGACGATGCGGCGGGAATAACCGCGAGACGGTTGAAAGACCTGGAGCTGTTCGGAGGCGGAGAGGCGAGCGTAGAGCGGGAGGATCTCGGTGCTCGGGGGATGGTGCTTGCGGAGTGCCTCGGCGGTCTCGCGGATCTCGCGCTCCCCGGGGAGGAAGACGAGGACATCACCGGGTGGACCAGAACGAGCGAGCTCATCGACGGCCGCGAGGATGCCCTCTTCCTCGGTGAGCTCGTCGAACTCGCGCTCGCCGCCCTGGCCGACGGGGTCGCGCTCAAGTCCGGGCTCGGGCTCGATGGAGAGCGGGCGGTACCGGACTTCGACGGGGTAGGCGCGGCCGCTGACCTCGATGATCGGGGCGTTGTTGAAATGACGACTGAAGCCCTCGGGGTCGATGGTGGCCGAGGTGATGATGACCTTGAGGTCGGGGCGGCGCGTGGTGAGACGCCTGAGGTAGCCGAGGAGAAAGTCGATGTTGAGGCTGCGCTCGTGGGCCTCATCGATGATGATCACACCGTATTGGCGGAGTTCTCGGCCGCCGTCGCCCCCGCCCTGGGTTTCGGCAAGGAGGATGCCGTCGGTCATCACCTTGATAAGCGTGCTTTGGGAAGTTTTGTCGCCGAACCGGACTTTGTAGCCGACGGCCTCGCCGAGCGGGGCGTTGAGCTCTTGCGCGATGCGGCCGGCGACGGTGCGTGCCGCGAGGCGGCGCGGCTGCGTGTGGCCGATCATGCCGGCGAGATGTGGGAGGGCTTCGAGGCAGATCTTGGGGAGCTGCGTGGTCTTGCCGGAGCCGGTTTCGCCGGCGACGATGATGACCTGGTGCTTCGTGATGGCCGCGGCGATGTCGTCCTTGCGCTGGGAGATGGGGAGATCGGGCGGGTAGGAGATTGAGAGGGTGGCGCGAGCGCGCTCACGGGGGGTGAGGTTGGGAGCGGGGCGCGCAAGCGATGGGCGCGCGGTGGATCCCGACGGGTGTTCGGGGCTGGGTTGGGCGGGAGGGCCGGGCACGGGCAACCGTAGCGAGGGGGGCGGCGCGAACCCTAGGGGCGGGCATGGCGATCGGCCGAGCGGGAACCACGCGCGTCCGATATTGAACCCTCGACCTGGCTTGACAAATAGGTCGGCGGAAGGGGGGGGCCAACTTGTCAGGAATTCAACCACATTTTGATTAAGAACAGGCTAAATCATGATATAGTTGAGATATGTCGTGGTTCCACCCTAGGGCCGAAGTACGAATCGGCGCTGTGCTGCAACAACTCGCGAGCTCAGGCATGGCGCTTAGCCGGTTTGAGCGCGTGGCAAAGCAGGAGACCGTTGCGGACGGCAGCGTTAACGCGATTGGCTACGACCGATTGGGTCGGGCCCGGGTGGTGATCGCGCTCGCCTCTCCGGACGGTCCAATGTTAGTGGAGAACGCGGTTCGTAACGCGGCGACGGCGCGTGAGCTGGTCGGTTCGCCCTTCGCGGAAGCGATTCTGGAGCCGATTGCGGCGGGGACGATCGAGGGATTGAGTTATGCGGTGTGGCCGTACTGCACTCCGCTGCGGGTATCGGGGATTGCGGGACATGTGCGCAAGCCCGGCGTCATCCGGGAAGTGATTGAGTGGCTGGCCGGCGCGAGCGAGGCATCACGGAAGGCGGCGGGGATGTCGGGACGTGACGCCACGATCGCTTACGGGGCAGCGCTCGAGGCGGTGTACGGATCGGAGCTTTACAGCGGCTCGATCCGAGATGCGGCCGCGGCCGCGCTGCGGCGGCTGCGCGCGGGCGAGTGGAGACCGTCGCACGTGCTCGATCACAACGATTTCTGGCAGGGGAATCTCCGGGGGCGGGCCGCCGAGGGCTGCGAGAAGAATCGCTACCGGTTCACGGTGATCGACTGGCCGGGGGCCAACGGTCGCGGGTACGGGATGTACGACGCGATCCGCCTTGCGCGCTCCATGGGGATGCGGTCGGGAGGGGTGGCGGGGCTCATCCGGCGGATGTCGTCGGCGATGGGGTGCGAACCGATGGACACGTCGGGGCATCTGATGGCGTCGATCGGGCACCTGGGTCAGAACCTGGGTTGCTTTCGTCCGGAGCTGCACGCGCGGTGCGCGGAACATTGCTGGAGAATCTGTCAATCTGGACTGGCGCACCTTGCTGAAACGGGCGAACGCGGCGAGGTTGCGATGGGAAGCTTGCAGACGGCTGGCGGGGTCTAGAGCTAGAGTTCGCGGTGTTGCGTTTAACGTCAGCGGGTTTGTGCATCGGAGTGGGGCATTGAGTCAACTGGACCTGAACGGCGCGTATAAAGCGCGAGGCGAGTTCGACGCGGGGGCCTGTGCTTACGGGGGCGCAGCGTGCATGGGAGGAGAGGCCGGCAGGGTGCCGGTGTTTCTGCGGTATCCGGCCGGAGAGGACAAGGACGCGGAACGGATCGGGCGGGTGGTGGCGCGGCTGGGCCGGATGGGGTGGCGTGAAGCGGTCGACGAGGAGTATGCGGACAACGAGAGCACCCGCAAATATGTGACCGACGCCTCGCGCACGGCGTTCATGGACCTGCTGCCCATCAGTTCCGAGTCGCGCGTGCTGGAGATCGGCGCGAGCCTCGGGCAGCACACCGTTACGCTGGCGCGGCGTGCGAAGAGCGTGCATGCAATCGAGGTGGTGCGGCAGCAGGCGGAGTTCTGCCAGGAGCGCTGCCGGCAAGAGGGGCTGGGGAATGTGAGCGTGGCGTGCGGGGGGGACGATTGCGAGTTGCCGTATCTTGACGGCACGTTTGACGTTGTGGTGCTGAACCTGGTGTTGGAGTGGTGCGGGACGCGCGACGCGGGTTCGGCCGTAGGAGCGCAGAAGCGGATGCTGCGCGAGATGGCGCGGGTGCTCAGGCCGGGGGGCGTGCTGTTTCTCTCAACGAAAAACAGGTTTGCGCTCGGGCGGCTGCTGGGGAGACCCGACGAGCACGCACATGGGATGCGCTTCGGAAATACCTTGCCGCGGTGGCTGATGCATCTCGGGCTTCGGCTCAGGGGGAAGCGTCGGCCCGGTGGGCTGCTGCACTCGTACGGCGCCTTGCGGCGAATGATTGAGGGGAGCGGGCTCGAGGTGACTGGTTCGTTCTGGGCGGTGCCGGAGATGCGGTACCCGGACCGGTTTGTGCCGGGGGACGCGGCCTCGATTCGCAGGGCGCGCGGGGATCGGGGATTGGTGCAGGGCGAGTTCCGGAGCACGCGGCTGATCATGCCGCGGGTTCCGGCGGGGTTGGTGAAGCACGTGACGCCGGGGCTGGCGTTCGTGGCGAGCAAGCCTGCGGGGGGGAATGGGCCCGGCGGGAATCGAACCCGCACGGTGGGATGAACCACCAACGGATTTTAAGTCCGTCGCGTCTGCCAGTTCCGCCACGGGCCCGGTGAGCGTGGCAGGATATGCGAAGAGCTTCCCTATGAGGGGCGCTCGGAGTTTCCTGCTCCGTGATGCGCAGCGGCCGGCGCGTTGTTCAGTGAAGGATGACACGGCCGGGTCGCCCGCATCCCGGCGGAACGCATTAGCCTCCGCCGAGGGCGAAGAACCAGGCGGTTAGGAAGGCGGTGATGTCGGAAGAGCCGGTGGTGTTGTTGTGGTCGAAGTCGGCGATGAGGGTGTTGTTCTGGAGATCGGCGAACCAAGCGGCGAGGAAGGCGGTGATGTCGGCGGAGCCGATGGTGCCGGAGTTGTCCCAGTCGGCGATGGAGGTGTAGAGGAGCTGCGCGCGGTTGGTCTGGTAGACGATGGCCCATTTGCGGTTGGCCGCGGCGGCGGGGAAGGTGACGGTGTCGAAGGTGCCGACGAGCGTGGAGCCGGTGACGATGTCGAAGCGGTCGAAGCGCTGGGGGTTGAAGCCACCGAGGAGTGTGGCGGTGAGGTCGCCCTCGATGGTGGCTGTGAGTGTGGAGGTCATGCGGCCGAGGTCGTTCGCGGCGGTTCCGGCGAGCTGGGTGGTGAGGGAGCCGGTGTCGGTCTGCACGAAGGCGCCGGTGACGGCGATTTGCGAGCCGGCGAGGAGCGAGATGCTGCCGGAGTTCGTGAAGATGGCCTGGTTGAGGGCGATGTCCCCGGACTGGACGTTGATGGTGCCGGGGTTGAGGAGCGTGACGCCGCTGCTGGAGAAGGTGAAGCGGAGCTCGCCTGCGCCGAGCTTGTTGAGCGTGCCGGTGTTGTTGAAGGTATTCACGCCTCCAATGCCGACGACCTGAAGGACACCGGCAGAGTTGGCTGTGAAGTTCGCGGTGTTGTTGATCGCCCCGTTGTTCAGGTTGATATTGCCGGCGGTCCAGTTGATGGCGCCGTTGTTGGTGAGCGTCCGCTCCAGCGTGTGTGTGCTCGAGTTCAAGCTGAGGGAACCGGTGGGGGTGATGATGGTCTGGCCTGAGCCGGTCATGGTGCCGAAGGTCCAGGCCAGGACGCCGGAGAACGAGACGCCGGAGGAGCCGGCGAGGGTGCCGTTGGAGATGTTGCCGCCGACGAAGGTGGCGGTAGACGTGGTGTTGAAGTTGGCGGTGCCGCCGGACTGGTCGAAGGACTCAATGCCGGAGACGGCTCCCTCGAAGTTGACGGTGCCGGCGCTGACGAGAAGGGTGCCGGAGGCGCCCTGAACGGAAGAGGCGGGGGTGTGGGTATAGGTGAGATTGCCTGAGAACTCGAGGGTGGCGCCGGCCGCGGGGCTCATGGTGCCGGAACTGGTGCCGCCCGCGCCGATGTTGAGGGTGCCGCCGGAGATAGTGACGGTGCCGGTGTTGTTAAAGGCGACGCCGGTGGTGGAGACGATGAAGCGGGTCTCGCCGGGTCCGGAGCGGATGAACTGGCCGGCATTGCTGATGACGTTGGCGCCGCCGATGCCGAGGGCCTGGATGATCCCGGTGGAGCTTGTGGTGAGGGTGCCGTTGTTGGCGAGGGTTCCGTTGTTGAAGTTGATGTTGCCGGCGGTCCAGTTGATGGCGCCGTTGTTAGTAAGCTCACGCATGAGCGTGTGGGTGGAGGAGGCAAGGGTGGCGGTCGCGCCGGGTCCGATGATGGTGCGTCCCGTGCCGGACATCTCTCCGAAGTTCCAGGTGAAGGTGGACCCGAAGGTGACGTCGGCCGAGCCGTTCAGCGTTCCGTTGGTGAACAGACCGGTCGAGATGTTGGGAAAGGGCGAGTTCGCTGTGGCGGTTCCGCCGGATTGAGAGAAGTCACCGGTGAATCCGGTGTGGGTGCCGGCGAAGGTCACGGTGCCGGCGGTCGTGCTGATGTCGCCGGTGCCGCCGATGATTGAGGTAGCGCCGTTCGTGTAGGCGGAACCAGAGAAGTTGAGGGTGGCGCCGACAGCGAACGTACCAAGGTTTAGGCCTCCGGCGTGGAGTGAGAGCTCCCCCGAGGCGACCGTGGCGGTGCCGGAGTTGTTGAACGCGACGTCGGTGCTCGAGGCGATGAAACGTGCGTTGCCGGCGCCGAGCTTCTGGAATGTGCCGGTGTTGGCGAAGGTGTTGACGCCGGAGATGCCCATCATGCTCGCAATGCTCGCGAAGGTGGCGGTGAACTGGCCGTTGCTGGTGAATGTGGCGCCGTCGAAGTGGACGTTGCCGGCGGTCCAGGTCGCGGAGCCGTCGTTGATAAGGTCGCGGCCGAGGGTGTGGGTGGAGCCCGAGAGGGCGAGCGAGCCGCTGGTCGAGATGGTGCTGGTACCGGACCCGCCAAGCGTGCCGAAGGACCAGTCGAAAGACCCGTTGAAGGTCATGTCTCCGGAGCCCGTGATGGTGCCGTTGGAGAAGGAGACGGCTCCATCGAAAAGGGTCGCACCGGCGAGATCGAGGGTGCCGCTGCTGACGGTGAGGGGGCCGTTGAATGTCGAGGGCTGAAGTATGCTCAGCGCGCCGCCGCTGATGGTCATGGCCTCGTCATTGATCAGGCTGCGGACGGAACGAGCGCCCGAGGTGGCGTTGTAGATGATCGTGGGGCTGGAGGCCGGGAGCGAGATGACCGCGTCGTCGGCGGCTGTGGGGACGGTGTCGCCGCTCCAGTTCGCCGCGGAGTGCCAGAAGTTGTCGCCGGCGCCGCCGTCCCAGATGATGGCGGTGAGGAGTTGGCGGGGCTCGAGTTGATCGAAGAACGATGAGGGGCGGCCGCTCCGGTGGGCGAGGGACTTGGCATGACGGTCTCTGGATGTGGCGCTAGTCATGGCGGGCTCCTTGACAAAGAGATCTCGACAGGAACAAACGGCGGGATAGGCGGCGCAGCCATGGCGGCCAGCAATCGTTTATCATCTGCGGCAGTGGGGCTTAGCTGCAAGGCCATTATTCAAAATGAAGCGGTGGAATTTGGGGTGGCGTCAGCCTGGGGGGCCGGTCAGGGTCCATCGTGTGGATTGGGGGGTGGGCGGGTAAGCAGCGGGCACGGTGGGCGGCGATCGGATACAAAGGGAACATGGGGCCGCGGTGCCTCGATCAAGGAATGGTTCGCATGTGGAATGACCAGGCAAAGGTGAAGTGCGGGCGGAAGGATCCGGGTCGTGGCGCGCGGGCGCTGGCGGTGCTTCTGGCGGCGCCGGCGATCGGACTGGCGCAGCCGGATGAGCGACGGCTCGAGCGTGCGGTTCGTCAGGCGGAGCCGGACAGCGCTGCGATGGTGGCGCGGCGCACGCTGAGCTTCACGGAGCAGGCGTACGCGGAGGCGGGCGGGTACTTCACGTTCACGGCGCTGCACCTGAACGACAGCCGCGCCAACAGCCGACGGATGCTGCAGTACGACACGACGGTGTTCACGCGGGCGTCGTTCGATGTCCACACGGTGTTTGCGCGGGCGCGGGCACGGTACCGCGATTTCAGCCCGGGGGATAGCTTTGACGACCGAGGAGATCAGTGGGCGGAGCCGGTGTTCGACCGGTATTGGTACGACCTCAACTGGGGCGGGGCCTCGCAACCGGATGAGAACGGGCGGGGTGGGGTGGACCTGAACCTTCGGGTGGGTCGCCAGTTCGTGGACTGGGGCGCGGGCCTGGCGCTGTCGGAACAGCTGTACGCGGCCCGGCCCACGCTGGTGATCGATAACCACTGGCTCATTGACGGGCTGATCGGGATCACGCCGTCGGACGAGGCGATCGTGGACTTTGATGCGAGCCGCGAGGAGTTTGACAGCGACACACGGCGGGGGTTCTTCGGGGGGATGCTGAAGTACCGGACGGAGTCGGGTCACGAGGTGTACGGGTACGGGCTGTACATGGAGGACTACAACACGGACTCGGCGGCGAGGTTCGGGGTGCTGACGTCGGTGGACTTCAACTACGAGTCAGCGTATCTGGGCGTGGGCTCGAACGGGAGCATCGGGGCGGACTGGCTGTACCTCGCGGAGATGGTGTTCCAGACCGGCGAGAGCACGAGCGATCCGCTGCGGACGTCGGGGGGACAGACGAAAGAAGACATCAGCGCGATGGCGGCGCGGGCGCAGCTGTCGTACCAGTTCCGCGACAAGAATTTTTCGGTGGCGCAGATCGAGACGCTGTTCGCGACGGGCGATGGTGACCGGCAACTGACGTCCGAGACGGTGGGCGGCAACCTCACGGGTACGAACGACGAGGCCTACAACTCGCTGGGGTTCACGAACACGGGGCTTGCGTTCGCGCCGTCACTAAGCAACATCATGTCGCTGCGGCTCGGCGCGAGCACGTTCCCGCTTCGCGACAATCGAGATTTCAGCAGGTTGCAGATCGGCGGCGACTTCTTTGTGCTCGGGAAGCTCAACGACGACGGTCCGATCGACGAGCCGACGCGCGACGAGGCGTTCCTGGGCGTGGAGACGGATTTGTTCATGAACTATCGGATCACGAGTGATCTGGCGTTCAACCTGCGGTACGGCGCGTTCTTTCCGGGGTCGGCGATTCTGGGCGAGCGCGATGTACGGCACTTCGTGCTCTTCGCCGTGACGCTCTCGTTCTGAGATTGGGGCGGTGGTCGGTCGGCGGGGCAGGTTTTGGGGAACTGGGCGCTCAGAGGGTTCATACACATGACGGGTCTGATCATCGCGGGACGGCGTGTGGCGGCGGGGGCGGTTCGCTTCGCGATGCTGGCGGCGCTCGTGTCGCTGCTCGCGGGGTGCTCGCGCACGATCATCGAGGATCGGCTGGCGACGGGGTACGACCCGGCGGATGTGGAGCAGGACCTGGGGTTCTGGCATTCGCTTCCGGGCCGGGCCGCGGTGGCGAACGACGAGGGGCTGCACGGGTTGATCCTGCTGGAGAGCGGGGCGGATGAACTGGCCACGTACGGGGCGCGGGTCGCGCACGCGAGGGAGAAGGGGTGGGTTTCCGAATCGTGGGATGAGGAGGCGGGATTCGCGATGCAGCGGGGTTTGGCGGCGCGGGCGCTCGTGAAGATCTGCGAGATCGAGGGGGGTGTCGTGATGCGGGTGTTCGGGCCGAGTGAGCGGTCGTCGCTGCGAGAAATCGTGTATCTGGGGCTGATGCCGCCGAGCACCGAGAACCAAACGATGACGGGGGAGGAGTTTATGGGCATCATCGCGAAGGCGGAGGACTACGTCCGGATGCGCGACTACGAGCGCGCGGAGGATGCGAAGAAGGCAGCGCCGGACGCGGCCGAGCCGCCACAAGGCGAGGCCGCCGAGCCCGAAGAGAATGCGACGAGCAGCGGGCCGGCGTGATCGAAGGGCGTATGGGCAAGCGCACGCTGAGTGGTTATCGGCGCCGGGGCCTTGCGGCTGCGACGGCACGCCGCGATCGCGCCGGCACGATGCGACGGCGCCAATGGGCGCTGGGGGTGCTGGCGACGGCGCTGGTGCTGGTGCTCCATAGCACTGGATGGTTGGCGCGGACGGTCGAGTTGCCGTTCCTTGACCTACGAGAGCGGTTGTTCGCGACGGTGCGCGAGCCATCGGGGCAGATCGCGGTGGTGGCGATCGACGACCAGGCGATCCGGACCCAGGGGCGGTGGCCGTGGGACCGTTCGCTGCTGGCCGCGGCGATCGATGAGCTTGATCGCGCCGGCGCGAGCGTGATCGCGTTGGACGTTTTATTGGACGAGCCGCAGCGGGAGCGGCTGCTGCGCACCGCCGATGGCGTGCGGGGTGCCGACGACGACGCGGCGCTGGCGGGCGCGATGCGCAAGCATGGCGCCGTGGTGCTCGCGACGAACTTCAGCCTGCGTGATGCGAGCGCGAACGAGAGGGGAGGGCGGCGGACGGAGCGGGTATGGGTGAAGGGCGACGCTATGGCGCAGGCGATCGCGCGGTGTCCCGAACTGGCGACGATGCCGGAGGACGATGCGGTGCCGCTGCTCGCCGCTGAGGTGCTGCCGCCGTCGGAGCGGAACGCCGCGGCGGGCGCCCCGGTAGACGAGGTGCGCAGGTTGCTGCGCGCGCTGCGGACGCTCCGATCCCAGGCGGCGAGTTCGGCGTTGCCGGGGGGCGGGGACTCTCGCCCATGGCCGGCGAGCACGGAGCCGCACGTGCCGATCCCCACGCTGGGGCTCGCCGCTTCGCGGCTGGCGAATGTCACATTCGAGACGTATGACGCGGATGGCAAGCTGCGCATGGTTCCTTTGCTGGTGCAGTGCGATGGACGGTTGTGGCCGTTCCTGGGGCTCGCGGCGGTCGCGGAACACTGGAAGCTGGATACCGGTGGCTTTCAACTACAGGGCGATGATTTATTGCTTGGGTCGGCCGGCGCCTCGACGCGCCGCGTGAAGCTGCTCCGGCAACGGGTGCGTGTGGGCGGTGACGAACTGGACGGGCTGCATTTCATCGCGTGGCCGCGCGGCGGCGGTCTGGCAGCGGGGGGCGGGGGTGAGGGTGGGGCCCATGGGTGGCTCCGGCAGTTCGAGCCCCCGGGCGATGGTGGATCAGATCCGCAGATCCGCGCGATCTCGATCGGCGCGGTTTTGGAGCCGGTGGTGCTGCTGCCGCGGATCAGGGCGAACATCGCGGAGCTGGACACGGCCGTGCGGGCCGGCGTGGGGCTGGGACTTCTGGACGCCGGCGGTTACGAGGGCGCGGCGTCGTCGCTCGCGGCGCTCGAGCCGGGGAAGGAGTTTGTCGCGGCGCTCGATGGGCAGCGCGGTGTGTGGGAGCGGTTGGGCGAGAGTGCGACGCAGATGCTGGAGCTTGTGGGGGGGGCCACGGAGCTGAGCGAGGAGGAGGCGGTGTTGGTGGCGTCGCTGCGCGAGATCAGGGAGAAGGTGCCGCAGCTGGTGGAGCAGGTCGATGAAGGGATCACGCGGCTGGAGAGCGTGCGGGGGAGCGTCAAGGCGGCGGTGGCGGGGCGGATCTGCTTTGTCGGCATCACGTACACCGGCGCGATGGTGGACGTGGTGGGGACGACGATCGATTCGCGGACGCCGGGCGTGTGCGTGCACGCGGCGGTCGCGAACTCGATTCTCACGGGGTTGGAGCGGACTCCCGCGCCGTGGTGGGCGGCGGTGCTCGGCGTCATCGCGATGGGGGTGGTGGGAACGGTGGTGGGGGTGTTCGGACGCGTGGGGGCGGCGCCCATCGCGGTGGTCGTGGCGATCGGCGGGTATTTCTACCTCTGCGGGCTGCTGTGGAAGTGGCCCGAGGTGATCCAGCCGTTCGCGGATGGGTCGCTCGCGGCCGTTCTTGGATGGCTGGCGGTGTTCCTGCACCGGCTGTTGGTGGAGCAGGCGGGCCGGCGGCGCACCGAGGAACGGTTCAGGAGTTATGTCTCGCCGGCGGTGGTGGACATTCTGGTGAACAACCCGGAGCTGGATTCGATGGCGCCGCAGCGGCGCGAGCTTACGGTGATGTTCACCGATCTGGCGGACTTCACCACGCTCGCCGAGCGGCTGGGGACGGAGGAGACGGCGAAGCTGCTGGCGCGGTATCTGGGCGCGATGACGCGGATCCTTCAGCACACCGGGGCGACGCTGGATAAGTATCTCGGCGACGGCATCATGGCGTTCTGGGGCGCACCGCTGGAGGATCCTGATCACGCGCGGCGGGCGTGCGGGGCGCTGCTCGAGATGAGCGAGACGGTGGCGGAGCTCAACCGCGGGGGCGAGCTTGGATCGGTCACACTCAAGATGCGCGGCGGGCTGGCGGCGGGCGAGCTGATGGTGGGGGACTTTGGGAATCCGCCGCTGAACTCGTCGTACACCGTGCTGGGGGACACGGCGAATCTTGCGGCGCGCCTGGAGACGGCCAACAAGCACCTGGGGACGAGGTTGCTGGTGTCGCAGCGGGTGCATGACCTCGCGGGCTCGGGGTTCATCTGGAGGCCAGTGGGGCGCGTGCTTGTGAAGGGCAAGGCGAGGCCGGAGCTGGTGTTTGAGCTCCTGGGGTCGAGCGGAGCGCTGACGCCGGCGATCGAGGAGCGGGTGGCGCTGAGTGCCCGGGCGATCGACGCGTACGCGGCACGGGACTTTGCAAGGTGCGAGGAGCTTTTGACCAAGCTCGATGTGGAGCATGGAGACGCGGGGCTGGCGCGTGCGTACAGAAGGTCCATGGAAGTCTGGGACCGCGCGGAACCCGGGGCTTCGTTTGACGGTACGATTGCGCTCGCGGAGAAGTAGCCGCTCGCACCCACCCACGGCGCTGCGACGGCTCGGAAGGGACACATGAACAGTTCCAAGCAGACGGTCTTGGTGGTGTTGGCGTATGTCGGGCTGGCGGCGTCGCTCGCGACAGGGGGACAGCCAGGGAACGGGCAACCGCCGCAGCCGGCGGGGAACCAGCCAGCGGGGATGAACCAGGTGCAGCCGGTCGTGACCGAGACGGTCGCGTTTGTGATTGCGGCGGAGGGGCGGGTGACATACGCAGAGACCCCGGAGGCCAAACCGGTCAGGGTTACAAAGGGCATGCGGCTGAAGCCCGGTGGCGTTTTGCAGACGGGGCTGAAGAGTGCCGTGCAGATCCAGATCGGCGCGGCGCAGCTCATCACGATCGACCGCCTGGGGAGCGTGACGCTCAACCAGCTTCTGAACGTGGGCGGCGTGGAGACGACGCGGCTCACGATGGAGCGGGGCCGCCTGCAGTTCGACGTAACTTCCACAGTGATCCAGAACGACGTGAAGGTTCAGACGCCCGATGCGACGCTCGCCGTCAAGGGCACGCAGGGTGGCATCGAGGTGACGGACGGGTTCCCGACGCGGGCCTTCGGTGCCGAGCGCAACACCGGCGTGTTCCTGGTGACCTACGCGAGCGGCACCACGGCGACGGTGACGAGCAACCAGGAAACCGACGCCGCGAACCCCGATCCGGCGGAGAACAACCAGCAGTCGGCGTTCGTGGACACGCAGAACGCCGCGGCCCGAGAGTCCGACGAGGTTTCGGTGGTGCAGCGATCGAGCGGCTCGGGCACCTCCATGACGATTTCGACGGGCATCAGCTCCAAGAGCACCTCGGCCGCGGCGATCGCGGACGTGGATCCCATCACGGGCGAGCCCTTTGAGCCGGACGCGCCGCCGATCGATCCTCCACCGATCGACCCACCGCCGATTGATCCCCCGCCGGTTGACCCGCCGCCGACCTTGAACAAGTACTTCGGGTATGACCTGGCGCAGAACGAGATCGTGCTCATCGGAAGCGGCGGCGACGCGGTGACGGTGTACGAGGAAGCCGCGGACCAGCTCAGCGGGTTTGCGGGCCTGGGGATGCGGATCGGCCCGAATGGTGAGCGTCAGCTCGTGCTGATGGAGACGGCGATCGTCAATCAGGGGGATCTGGATATCTTCCAGGTGCGGCTCAAGGGGTTCAATCTTGACAATCCAGAATCTCCCGGCACCGAGCTGGCGACGTTCTCGGCGGGGCAGTTCGCGCTCCAGGGGCTTGCCGGGCTCGGAACCCGCCTCTACGCCGAGGGCATCGACATCCTGAACGGCAGCGGTGGGAACGATTCGATCTTTGAGCTTGTGCCTGAGGCAGGGAACATCGTGCATCGGATGACGATCACGGGCGCCGAGTTCGAGGGCGGCCTGGCGGGCGCGCCGGATCGCGGTACGCTGTTTGTCACGAGCAACTTCATCGATGACGCGGGGATCGATCACCGCTCACTGCTCGAGGTTGATCCGCGGAACAACCTGCTGGTGGACGCCCACGATTTCGCGGAGAGCGATATCACCGACGCGACACTGCTCGAGGTTCCCTTCAGCCAGGAGGACATCATCCAGATCAACGGGATGGCGTATGTTGACGGTGTCGTTGTGTACAGCGCCACGGTGCTGAGCGGCAACGAATCCACGTTCAACGTGTTGGTGCGGTACAACCCGGACGCGGCGGGAACCGCGAGTGACCCTCGCGTGGTCCGCGTGGACGAGGCGGACATCGGTCGGTTCTATGTGGGCCTGTCCGGTGACGAGGCGATCGTTCCGCTGCTCCCGGACACGCTCTCCGACCCGACGTGGCGCATCGAGACCTCGAACATCGACACGCGGTTCGCGCAGATGGCGTTCAGCGACACGGCGCTCGCGTCGGGTGTTGTGGAGCGGCTGGTTTCGAATCACATCCTGCAGACGTCGATCGACCCGCAGGGGTGCTCGGACAGCGGGGCGCTCTTTTCGCTGCCGGGAATTCTCTCGCGGCACGTGCATCAGGAGGGCGGGATCGGGCAGAGCGTGGCGGAGTTCCGCGATGGGCTGCCCGACGGGCACGATTGCGATGATTTCGGGCCGGAATGAGTCGCGAGGTCGACTGTGAGGCAAATGAAGTTCAAGACCGCCGCCTCTGCGGGCGGCGGTCTTGTTTTATTATGGAGTTGGAGAGAGCCGGGACGAAGCGGGGCCGCGGGCGATCAGGCGGCTTTCTGGTGCATCACTTCGTCGGGTGTGTCCATTTCTTCTTCCACCGCTTCTTGCACAACCAGCACTTCGTCGTCAGATCGCAGCTTGGAGTATTCGCGCCGAAGAATCTCGGCCCGGGCTTTGAGGGCCTCGACCTGAGTCTGGTCGCGCACCATCGAGGCAAGGGCGTAGAGCATCCCGAGTACGGCAACGGCCGCGATCACCGCCATCGCCGCCAGGGTTTCGAGGCCGAAGCCAACCATACCTTCCTGATCGACCGTGAACCGCTCTGGCTTGATGGGCGTTACACTCCGGCCGTGACGCTGCAACCACCTTTGCGGTCAATGCTTGGCGCGCTGGTCCTGGTGCTCGGGGGCCTGGTTTTTCCGTCCTCAGCGCAGCCGGTCGATGGCGATCCAGAGCTGACGGGCGAGCGGCTTCCATCCGATTCCTCGTTCTCGACCCCCTCAGCAGCGGACCCTGGGATCATCGAGCTGCGGGTTGCGAGGTTTGGTGTGGGTGGCCGGCCGCGACCGGGGGACTGGTTTGGGGTGCAAATCGAGTTCCTGAGCCACGCTGAAAAGGCGTCGAACGTCCTGATAAGTCTGAACCTACCTGACCCGGATGGGGACACCGCGCTCCTCCAGCGATCGGTCGTTCCCAACCCGGGCGTGCGGCAGTCGGTGTGGCTCTATGGGCGGTTGCCGTTCTTCCTGGGTGATGGGCATGTCTTCACCATCAGCGCCCACGAGGCTCTCGAAGCCGATGCGGCCGGACCCGGCGACCTGGGGTTCGTCCCTGGGAAGCTGCTCGGCCAAGTCGCGGCTCCGCTGCGTTCCACGCTCTCGCCGGTCAATGGGCTCATCGCCACAGTTGGCCAGTCGATGGCGGCGCTGAATCAGTATCCGGAGTCGTCGCACCGCCAACTCGATTATGCGCCCACTGGTCATGAGCTCACCGAACTGGTGCGGCTCGGCGTCCCCGACCTTCCGGACCGCTGGATGGGCTTGCTACCGCTGGAGGCGATCGTGTGGACCGGAAGCGGCGCAACCGGCACGGCCGCGCCGGCCGATCTGACCGAAGGGCAGGCCGACGCGATTCGAGAATGGATCAATCGGGGCGGGCACTTTGTTATCGTGCTCCCGTCGGTCGGCCAGACGTGGCTGGGCCAGGAGCATTTGCTGGCCGGCGTGCTTCCGATGGTCGAGTTTGAGCGGATCGAGGGGGCCGACCTGAGCCCGTATCAACCGCTGCTGAACAATCGGCCCGAGCTGTCGCTTCCGACGAACGCGGTGATCCATGTGTTTCACGCTCTGGCGGGCGCGGGGCCGTACGACGCGATGTGCGTGCTCGAAGGGCCGCTAGTGCGCGAAGGGGAAGCGGAGAAGCCGTGCATCGTGGTGCGCCGAGTGGTGGGGCATGGGGCCGTCACGCTTGTGGGACTCGACGTCGCGAGCAGCGCGCTGACGCGGGTGCGCGCGGTCGAGGCGGATCGTTTCTGGAACCGGGTTCTCGGCAAGCGCCTCCCGCTGCTGACGCCCGACCAGGTGAACAGCCTGCTGGGCACGAGCTCGGGCATCGCCAATCGGCGCGACCGGTGGTATGACAGCGATCTGGGGTCGTTCATCGCGCGCCAAGGGAGCCCGGCCGCGGGGCTGTTCCTTGCGCTGATCGTGTTTGCGTGCTACTGGGTGTTGGCGGGGCCGCTCGGGTATTTCGTGCTGCGGAAGCGGGGACTCAAGCACTTCTCGTGGCTCGGGTTCGTATCGGCGACCGGCGCCTTTACGGCCATCGCGTGGGGGGGTGCAAACCTTCTCAAGCAACGCGAGGTCGATGCGCAGCACCTCACGGTGATCGACCACGTGTTCGGCCAGCCGATCCAGCGCTCGCGCACGTGGATGGAGCTCTTTCTCCCCGCGTACGGCGAGCAGAGGGTATCGGTCGCAAAGCGCAGCGAGCAGGTGGCGGGTGGGGGCGCGGAGCAGTGGCACCACCTCGTCACGGCGTGGGATCGCCCGTCGGGCCCCGGTTCGGTCGGCGGCGATACGGCGTCGTTCCCCGACGCCAGGCCGTACGCGGTGGACGCCCGTTCGCCGGGCGCTGTCTCGGTGCCGAGCCGAGCGACGACCAAGCGGTTTCAAGTGGAGTGGGCCGGTCCGCCGCGCGAGGGGTGGCAGATGCCGATGCCGACCGGAACCGGTGCCTCTGAGGCAATGGGCGACGAGCTGGTGATCGTGCCCGATGCGAGCGGGCGCGGCTGGCAGCTTACGGGCTCGCTCACGCACAAGCTTCCGGGCGCGCTGCAGGATGTCTGCATCATTGTGAACCCGGGCCAGGCAGATCTCGCCACGGCCCCAACGGGGGCAATCATCCGGAACGCGCGGGCGTTCTTCCAGAAGCAATGGGCGCCCGGCGAGACCCTCGATCTCCCGGCGATCACGGCGAAAGACCCGGGCTTGAACACCGACGACTCGCTGCGGTTGTACTTGGAGGAGCTGCTCGGGGCCGTCCCGGGAACATGGACTTCCGCGGGTTTGACAACGACGTGGGCCCCGCCGATCCGGCGAAGCGGTTCGCGGCGCTCTCGCTGTTCAGCCTGCTGCACCCGCCGCCCGCACAGTCAAGCCAGACAACGTGGACGGCGCGCCGGCAGATGACGCACGCGCTGGACCTCTCGCGCTGGCTGACGCAGCCGTGCATCATCATCATCGGGCAGATGCCGGGCGGCGCCCCCTCGCCCACGCCTATCTATGTAGATGATCAGGCGATCAGCACCAAAGGTCACACGGTGGTGCGCTGGATTTACCCGTTGCCGGCAGACCCGCCGGGGCTGTGACGCGGCGCCCAAGACGCAACGAGCCGTCACCTCTCCCCGACGTAACCGACGAGTCAGTCACCACGCGAGGCCGAACCCACCATGGCGATGATCGAGACCATCAACCTAACCAAGCGCTACGGGGATCTGGTCGCCCTCGATTCCTTGAACCTCACGATCAAGGAGGGAGACTGCTTCGGGTTCATCGGCCCTAACGGGGCCGGCAAGACCACCACGATCAAGATTCTCGCGACGCTCCTCAAGCCATCGAGCGGCCAGGCGATGATCGACGGGTTGACCGTCGGTTACAAGAACCGGCAGATCCGTCCGATCATCGGCTACGTGCCAGACTTCATGGGCGCGTACGAGGACATGGTCGTCACCGAGTATCTCGAGTTCTTCGCCGCGTGCTACAGCATCCACGGCCAGCAGCGCAAGAAGGTCGTCAGTGACGTGCTGGACCTGACGGACCTCAACTACAAGGCCGCGGCCGAGGTCTCGTCGCTCTCGCGCGGCATGCAGCAGCGGCTCTCGATCGCGCGCGTGCTGCTGCACGACCCCAAGGTGCTGCTGATGGACGAGCCCGCCTCCGGCCTCGATCCGCGCGCCCGCATCGAGATCCGCGAGCTGCTCAAAGAGCTCAAGCGGATGGGCAAGACGATCATCATTTCCAGCCACATCCTGCCCGAGCTGGGCGAGCTGTGCAACGTGGTGGGCATCATCGAGCGCGGGCAACTGCTCTTCTCGGGGTCCGTCGATCAGGCCATGCAGAAGGCCCGCATGGGCCACGTGCTCCAGATCGCGGTCGCCGACCGCTCGGCCGACGCCGCGGCGCTGCTGCAGCGGGTCAAGGGCGTGCAGAAGGTGGTGGTGAACGAGCAGGTGACCTCGGGCACCGGCCCCAGTTCGGCGGGCATGGTTGAGCGGATCATGCAGGTCACGCTCGACCCGGCGGCGAAGCTCGATGTGTCGGACATCCCGAACTTCCTCATCAACAACGGGTTCCGGCTGACGCGCTTCAGCGAAGAAGCGGTGAACCTCGAGACGGCGTTCATGCGCCTCACCAAGGGGATGGTGCAGTAACCACAAGAGTTTCCCGAGAGGCGTTGAGCACCTTTGCCGACGCGCCGGCGAGGGAACCGCGAACAATGCGCCATGACGACCCTTGCGAACTCGGCTTCACTTGATCGGCTCGATCGGCGGCTCGCGGCGTGGATGGCTAAGTTCGGGCCATACCTGGCACGCTACGCGCTCGCGATCGTCTTTATCTGGTTCGGGGCGCTCAAGGTGCCGCGCCTCAGCAGCGCCGATGACTTGATCCAGCGCACGGTCTATTGGTTTGATCCGGACTGGTTCATCCCATTCCTTGGTGTGTGGGAAGTTCTGATCGGGGTGTGCTTGCTGTGGCGGCCACTGATCCGCGTGGGGCTGCCCTTGCTGTTCCTCCAGATGCCGGGGACATTCCTGCCGCTGATCCTCCTGCCGCAGGTTTGCTTTGAGCAGGTACCGCTGGTTCCCACCCTCGAGGGGCAGTACATCATGAAGAACCTCGTGTTAATTGCGGCGGCTATTGCCGCGGGAGGAACGGTGCGGGCGACGGTCTGTCAGCCGGCGAGCATGGACCTCAAGTCGTAGTCGTGCAAGAGGTTCTCCTGGGCGCCGTGCGCGGCTTGGGTCGTGTTGTATTGGTTCGCCAACGCAACCGTTGGGTGGTTTTCTCGGTACACTCCTGTCTTGTGCGGCCCCCGTTTGGCCGCGCCCAATTGGAGCCACGATTCATGAGCCAGACCCGCCGCGCCGTCTTTGCTGTCGCGATTTCAAGCATGGTCACGATCCCCGCGTTCGGACAGGGAGTGAAATATCCCGCGGCCCGGAAGGATGCAACGGTTGTTGATACCTACCACGGTGTGCAGATTCCCGACCCGTATCGCTGGCTCGAGGAGCCCGATGCGCCCGAGACCCGCGAGTGGATCGAGGGTCAGAACACGATCACCGAGGAGTACCTGGCGGCGGTGCCGGAGCGGGATCTCATCAAGGCGCGCCTGACGTCGCTGTGGAACTACGAGCGGTGGGGGGTTCCCTTCAAGGAGGGCGGCAAGTACTTCGTCACGCGCAACGACGGGCTGCAGAATCAGGCCCCGCTGTACGTAATGGATACGCTCAAATCCGAGCCGCGCCTGCTGCTTGATCCGAACACGCTCTCGAAGGACGGCACGGTGGCGCTCGCGGGCCTGGCCGTCACCGAGGACGGCAAGCACATGGCCTACGGGATCGCCGAGGCCGGCAGCGACTGGAACACGTGGAAGGTGCGCGACATCGCCACAGGGCAGGATACGGGCGACGAGATCAAGTGGGTCAAGTTCAGCGGCGCGAGCTGGCTGAAGGATGGAACCGGGTTCTTCTACTCTCGTTTCGATGAGCCCAAAGCGGGCGAGACACTCACGGGCGCGCTGTACGACCAGAAGGTCTTCTTCCACAAGCTCGGCACCCCGCAGGCCGCCGATGAGCAGGTGTACGACCGGCCCGACCACAAGACGTGGGGCTTCGGCGCGGGTGTGACGGAGGACGGCCGGTATCTGGTAATGAACGTGTCGGACGGGACCGACACGCGCAATCGCTTCTTCTATCGTGACTTGTCGAAGCTCCCGATCGGGGCGCCGGCGGGCGCGAGCGACGCCCGCATCAAGCAGGCGGAGCGCACCGTGAGGGAGCGGTCCGACCGGCTCGAGGAGGCGGGCAAGATTAGCGACCCGACGCTGATCGCGAAGGAAGAGTCGATCATCGAGGCCGAGAGTCTGGCCCGAAAGAACCTCGTCACCAAAGGCGGGAACACCGCGTACGGCTTCGTGGAACTGCTGAACGACTTTGATGCCTCGTACGATTTCATTGGCAACGATGGGCCGACCTTCTACTTCCGGACCGATCTAGAAGCGCCGCGCGGCCGCGTGATCGCGATCAACGTCAATCACCCGGAGCGCAGCGCGTGGCAGGAACTGGTGCCGCAGGGGGCCGAGACGCTCCAGGGCGTGTCGTTCGTGGGCGGGCGGTTCCTCGCGAGCTATCTGAAGGATGCGCAGACGCAGATCAGGGCGTTCGACACCGCTGGCAAGGCCATGGGCGAAGTGAAGCTGCCCGGCATCGGCACCGCTGGCGGGTTCGGCGGCAAGCGGGGCGAGATGGAGACGTTCTACTCCTTCGCCTCGTTCACGACACCGACGACGATCTACCACTACGACATCGCGAGCGGTCAGTCGAGCGTCTTCAAGCAGCCGAAGGTGGGCTTCACCGGCGCGGAGTATCAGACGAGGCAGGTGTTTGTCTCGAGCAAGGACGGCACGCGCGTCCCGATGTTCATCACCTGCAAGAAGGACACGAAGCTCGACGGCTCGACCCCCTGCATGCTCTACGGGTACGGCGGATTCAACATTTCGTTGACGCCCGGGTTCAGTCCAGGCAACGCCGTGTGGCTCGAGATGGGCGGCATTTACGCGGTTGCCAACCTGCGCGGAGGCGGCGAGTACGGCGAGGAGTGGCACCAGGCGGGGACCAAGACGCGCAAGCAGAATGTATTCGACGACTTCATCGCCTGCGCCGAGTATCTCGTGAAGGAGAAGTACACCTCGACGCCGAAGCTGGCGATCAGCGGGGGTTCAAACGGCGGCCTGCTTGTCGGGGCGTGCATCACGCAGCGCCCCGAGCTCTTCGGCGCCGCCCTGCCAGCGGTTGGCGTGCTGGACATGCTGCGGTTCCACCGCTTCACGATCGGTCGCGCGTGGTGCAGTGACTACGGGTGCGCGGAGGGCGAGGATCCGGCGGAGTTCAAGGCGCTTATGGCGTACTCCCCGCTCCACAACCTGCGGAGTGGGGCCTGCTACCCCACGACGATGATCACGACCGCCGACCATGACGACCGTGTGGTGCCCGCCCATTCCTTCAAGTTCGCCGCGGCGATCCAGGCGGCGCAGAGCTGCCCGAATCCGGTCCTGATCCGCATCGAAACCAAGGCGGGTCATGGCGCCGGCAAGCCGACGGCCAAGGTCATTGAGGAAAAGGCCGACCAGTGGGCCTTTCTGGTGAGAGCACTGGACTTTGTGCCCACGATCAAGGGAGGGAGTGCCGCGGCCCCCAAAGTATCCCCCAGCCGGTAAAGGTGTCACAACCGCTCAATCTTCAAGAACTTCCGTACGCCGAAAACGTTAGCTCTCACCGATAGATGTTCCCTGAACATTAGGGAGGCATTGACCTATGCGCCGATTTGAATCGCGAAATGTTGACCAGCGGATGATGGAGTCGCTGGAGGCCCGGATTGCCTTTGCCGCCGACCCCGTGACGGCGGACCACCCGGTGTGGTTCATACCGCGCGGCGAGGCGGCGATCGATGGCGTGCTGGAGGGTGCGTGGGAGAGCGCGTACACCATCCGGCGGACGCAGGCGACGCGCGACAATAGCGCGGTCACGATTCGCTACATGTACAACGACGCGGGCCTGCTCATGTCCGCCGAGGTGCAGGACCAGTTCCTGTGGTCCGACGGGGCGCCGGGCACGCAGGGCCATAACCGCTGGGATCTCGAGCAGGACGACTCGATCACGTTCTACATTGACGGCGACGGCTCGCGCGACGAATGGTTCGGCGCGGGCGACCGGGCGTTCGGCGTGAACATCGCCAACAGCAACGTGCCCACCGAGGGCGCGAGCATCGTCCGACGCTACAAGTTCGTGCAGGGCAACGGCTCGGGGGGCGCGCCCGACGTGAACCCCGGCGGCGTGCTGCCCGACGGCGTGGCGTACTGGACCGTCGTTGACGGCACCGTCAACAACAACGCGGACCTCGACAACGGGTGGGTGACGGAGATGTTCATCCCCTGGGCGGCGCTCAACATGAGCGCACCAACCCACGGCTCCGTGATCGGGCTGAACTTCGACATGATCCAGGACAACACGGGCGGCGCCCGTGACCTGAGCGATCACCGCGATGCGCCGGACCGGTTCACGGTCCCGCACCACCCGGATGATCACGTGCAGGGCGTCCATTCGAGCTATTCGAGCACGCAGGCCGGCATCCACGGCCCCGTGAACTACGCGATCGCGATGTTCATCGATTCCCGCGCGGGCGCCAAGCCGGCGACGATCACTGGCGTGACATCCGCGGAGAGCTCCGCGTTCGGCGCTCGGCTGAACTTCTTGGCCCCCGCGGGCACCACGGCGGGCGCGGGCCACGCCGCCGCGTACGAGATCCGCTACTCCGCTTCTGCCATCACCACTGAGGCACTGTGGCTCGCCGCGACCGAGATGCCGAACAGCTATGTTCCGCGCCTCGCGGGCCAACCCGAGTCGCTTCGTGTGGCGGGGCTGGCGCCGGCGACGACGTACCACTTCGTGGTTCGTGCCGTGGACGCCGCGGGGAACCTCGGCGATCGCTCGGCGTCGTCGCTGCTGACCACGACGGTCCAGAACGGGCCCACCGATCTTGGACGGGTGATCCCGGCCCCGAACGGGAGCGGGATGATCCACGAGAACGGCTCGCCGTTTGTGGCCGTCGGTGACCACCTAGGACTTTCGTGGGGCTTCACGCGGCAGCTCTTCCCCGGCGATGTGTGGGACATGGCGCAGTTCCAGTATCACAACTTCCACGACGAGCCGGCGCTTGAGGGGCCGTACGCACCGTACTTCGACATGCTGGCTTCCAAGGGCATCAACACGATGCGCGTGTACCTGGAGCTGCAGCATGTGCACCGCATCGGCAACCCCAACCCGCCGCGCGGGATGTACTGGCTCGAGGAGGATCGCGGCGAGTTCAACGACGACATGCGGCACTTCGTGCTCAACGTGCTGGAGGAGGCCGGGTCGCGCGGGATCCATGTGATCTTCTCGCCGTTCGACTCGTTCTCGTACGACGAGGCGTTCGGCTCGGAGGGCCCTTGGGCGACGAACTTCGGCGGCCCACTGAGCGACATTAACAACTTCTTCCAGGATCAGGTGACGCTGGATATCGCGAAGAACCGGATGACGACGGTGATCGACTGGGCGAGGTCGAGCCCGTACTTCAATCGCGTCCTTGGATGGGAGCCGGTGAGCGAGTGGGATTCCTTTGAGTGGACGCTGAACGCGGAGGGCAACGCCGACCCGGGTCGTGAAACCGAGATGCGCCGCCGTGCCCTCTGGATCGATTCGCTCGCGGCCCACATCAAGGCCGAGGACCCGGCTCATCTTGTGTTCAACTCGACGATCGTTCGCGACCCGCGCGGCCCCTTGGCGCGCGAGACCTTCTACTCCCGAACCTGGGACGCGCTCACGCCGCACCTGTACACGAACTCGAATGAAGAGGGGATCAACAACCCGCAGACCGATCGGAAGATCATGCCCGCGGTCGAGAACGCGATGTTCACACAGTACTGGCTGAGCCACCGCGTGGACAACCGCCCGATCATCAACGGCGAGTGGGGCATGACGCGTGTGGACTGGCCCGGGGGGTTGCCCCAGTACTCCGCCGCGTTCACGCAGCAGGAGGACGAGGCGATCTACCGGACCGTTCTGTGGTCCGGCCTGGCCACGGGCCAGTTCGGCACGGGCTTCCGCATCGCGGCAGATGAGCTGGGCCAGCTCGGCGGGGTGGAGAACTATTTCGTTCTCACCCAGGCGATGCGCGATCTCCAGCACGTGGTCTCGCGGTTCTTCGCCTCTACATCGCTGGCGCTGGACTGGGCGAACTTTAATCCCGAGACCCTCGCGGGGCGCGTGAGCGCGTCGGCGACCGGCAAGTCGTTGCTGGCCTGGGGCGTGGCGGACGGCTTGCAGGGCCTCGTGTATGTGCTCCAGAACGGGAACGTGTCGAGCGGCACGGTATCGGGCGGGCGGCTCACCATCGAGGGCCTCACGCCCAACCGGCTCGTGGACGCGGAGGTCTGGTCAACGGCGCCCGGCACGACGGCGCCGCTCTCGGTTCTAACCGGGGTGTTCAACGCCAACGGCGATCTGGTGCTCGATCTGCCGAACTTCGGCGAGGATGTTGTGGTCAAGTTCAAGGCCAGACCGGTCTCTTCGCAGACGCAGAAGCTGGTCTCGATCGGCGCCGCGGGGTTTGCCATCACGTTTGGGCTGGGGGTCGATCAGCAGCCGTTTGCATACCTTGTGAACAGTGATACGGGGGTCGCCACGATCCAGGACATCGCGGCCCTGTCCAACTTCTACGGGCGCGTCGTGGACATGACGCCCTACGCCACGGCCGACGGCATGGTGCATCTGGCCATCACCGATGCCGACTCGAACCTCTGGCTGATCTCCGGCAATCCCGGCGCAGGCACGTGGAGCTCGCAGAACCTCACTGCGTCGATACACGCACCGGGCCTGACGGGCGACCTTACGACCTATCAGCCGTCATGGGGCGCCCAGCATATTGCGGGCCTGGATGCTCGCGGGCACGCCGTGAACTACTGGTTCGTTCCGGGCGCCACCACGCAGTGGCAGTTCACCAACCTGACGGAGGCGTACGGCGGCGTGCCGATGTCGGGTGGTCTGACTGGGTATGTGACCGGCTGGGACGGGCTCAACCTCGCGGGTGTGAACGCCGCGGGCGAACTGATCGTGTACTGGTGGACGCCGACGGTGGCCGATGTGTTCGGCGTGGACAAGTGGCTGATCCAGAATATGAAGTCCGACTTCGACGGCCCGGCGCTCTCGGGCCAGCTTGACGCCTACGTCACCTCGTGGGGCGGCCTGAACGTGGCCGGCACGGACGAGAGCGGGGACATCTGGACGTATTGGTGGGCTCCGGGCCTGGACCCCGAACCCAACCGCTGGCGGGTGACCAACATCACGGAGGCCGGGAATGGGCCGCAGATCTCGCAGGGCACCGAGGTGGCGTTCTCGACCGACGGAGGCATCAACATCTTCGGCCTGGACAACTCCAGCGAGCTGAACATGCTCCGCTGGCTCCCCGGCGGCGACTGGGCCAACACCAATGTGACCGACGCCGCGACCGGGCCGCTCGTGCAGTTCCCGCTTTCATCGGCCGCGATCGGGGATCGGATGATCGTCGGCGGGCGGACGGCCGGCCGCACGCTGGTGGTGTTCAGCTACATCCTCAGTACCGGCGCGTGGTCGGATGTCGATACCGGCATCACGCTGGCCGGCTGATCGACGGGCGTGAGGGATTCGTCGAAAAACACAACCGCCCCGGTGTATGCCGGGGCGGCTTTCAATTAGGCGTTGTTGGCTCTAGAGGTCAAACCTTCGTCACCGCGGCAGCCGACTCATCCTCGAGAACGCCGCGAGCGACGTCGATCAACGGTTTGCGCTTATCGCGCGCCATGCGCTGCAGCTTGTCGTGGGCCTCGGGCTCGGTGATGCCCATGGACTTGACCATCTTCCACTTGGCCTGCTCGACCGTGCGCCGATTGGCGAGATTGTTCTCAAGCTGATCGATCCGGCCGGTGCGGTATCCCGCGGCCGCGGACTGATGAAGCGCCACCCCGAGCGTGACCCGGAGTTCGTCGAGTCCGACGGGCTTGAGGACGTACCCGAAGACCCCGGAACTGAGGCCGGCGCCCTGGATCTGCGCGACATACTCCTTGTCCGAGTAAGCCGAGACGATCAGCGACGGGATATTGAGCTCTTCCTGCAGCACCCGGGCCACCTCGATCCCCGTGTGCTTGGGCATCCGGATATCGAGCAGTGCCAAATCTGGTTGATGCTTGCGGGCCATCTGAATGGCGGTCTCGCCGTCCCCGGCGATCCCCACGACATTGTGCCCGATCTCGCGGACGGCTGAGGCCAAACCTGTGGCCACCAAGTGCTCGTCATCCGCGATTAGGATCTTGGCCTTCTCGAACGCGGTGGGGATCAGGTCGGTCTTGGGTTTCTTTGAGTCCATTTGAGACCCAGGCCCTTCCACCCCCCCGGGGCGTCCTTGTGGTGTGCTCAAGAGAGCCTCTTTCTGAATGCGGCCCGGGCGGTGCGATCTCCAAGCATGTTCTCTAGTGTACCAACTGTTCCCCCCCCTTCAACCCGGCGTGGCCTATTCCAGCCAGTCTTTCCGGGCGAGGCGTTCGGGGACGTAGGTCTCCGTCACAAAGCTGATCCCCCGTCCGATGAGCGCTTCGACTTCCATTTTGAAGCCGTTGTCCAGCATCTGTCGAATTTCCGACTGCCATCGTCGATTTTCCTCAAACCAGGGATAAGCGGCGATCTCGTTTGCCCGTTTGATGTCGTTGTCGCTTAGATCAATTCTGGCTGCTTCTGGAAGGTGAAGCTCGCGGTAGTCCTTGGCGCGGATCCCGAGGAACTTGGCTTCGGGGATGGCGAGACGGCTTGACTCGAAGGCGAGCGAGATCGAACCCTGCTTGATGACCGAATAGATGTAGTGGCCCCAAGGGTCGCAGTCGAGCAGGCAGATGATGGGGAGGCCAAGTTCCTGGTTGAGGCGCTGGAGCAGACGGCGGCAGCCGCGGGGGGGCTGGCCGGCGCCGTGGGTGAGAATGCAGTTATTCTTCTCCCAGAAGCGGTCTTCGTTGAACCGATTCCAGACGGTGCCCTTCTCGACGTGCAGGACGAACTTGGCCTCGCATTTCTTGAACTGGATCGCATCGGGCTCGACGATCGAGGGGATCCCCCATCCGCCGGAGCCCTGCTTGCGGGCGTTGATCTCGTCGCCCCGATCGATAACGGTGAGGTTGCCGACAAGCGTGCCGCGGTTCTCCGCAAAGATATGAAGCTCCTCACGCAGGGCGCCGAGCGAGACTTCGAGGTCTTCGAGGATGGGGTCGGACTCGTCCTGGGTGTCGAAGGTGTTTTCCTTGGTGCCGGCGACGGTGTGCTTGGCCTTGTAGAAGACACTTCGAAGACTGGCGGTTTTTTGAAGCTCGATGAGGTCTTTGATCGTGCTCGCGTGGATCATCGTTTGCATGAACTGCTTGGCCTGGTTGAGATTGAAGAGCTGGCGCTCCTGCTTGGCGTCGCCGATCTCGAGGATGCCGCGCTTCTTGTTCCAGATGGTGTTGGACTTGGACCGCGTTGGGACGTGGATGACCGGCTCTTTGCCGGCGAGCGCGTTCCGGGCGACGGTGTCGGCGAGGCCGACAAGTTTTTTCTGTGTGGCGGCGTCGCGCGCGGTGGGGCGGCCCTTGGAGGGGAGACCGGGTTTCGTGCTGATCTTCTTTGCCATGGGCGTCCGTGCCGAAGAGTTGAGGGGTCTGGAATGATCTGAGTATATTCGCGGGTGGATTCGCGCGGCGAGTGTGCTGCATTACAGCATGAGCTGGTACCACGCGACATCATGCCAGCGATCGAACTTGCGGCCTACTTCCCTGAAGATGCCGACCAGCGAGAACCCGCAGGCGGCGTGCAGGCGCTGAGATGGTTCGTTGGGCAGCGCGACCCCCCCGACGAGTGTGCGGAAACCGCGGTCGCGGCAAGCGGTGATGAGCCGCTCGTAGAGGCGGCGGCCGTGGCCCCGTCCATGCAGATCGGGGCGAAGATAGATGCCGACCTCGGCGGTGTGGTTGTATGCGGCGCGGTCACGCCACGTGCCGGACTTTGCATACCCCAGCACCGACCCGGCACCGTCCAGAAGAACCAGATACGGATGGGTTGACGCCGATTTCTCCCAGCCGGCGCGAAGCTCGGCGGCGCTCACGGGTTGGAGCCCGAAGTGGATCGCGGTGGCGGCGATGTAGTGATTCGTGATCTCGGCGATTGCCTCGAAATCCACCGCGATCACGTGCCTAGATATCGCGGGTTCCGCCACAGCGCACTCCTCAAAAGAGCTGCGGACCGTTGTCGACCGGCACGAGCTTGCCGCCCACCAAGCGGAGCTTCGGCTTTGGCTTGGGCGCCGTTGATTTCGCAGGCGACGGCGATTGCCGGCCGGGTTGCTTGTTGCGAGCGTTGCCCTTCGGCGCGAGCGGCTGCGTGGCGCTCTTCTTCGCCGGCGAGACTCGCGTTGTTGACAGATCGTCCTCGTCGGAGCCCCGACGGGCATTGACCTCGATCGCCGCGGCCTCGGCGTTCGACAGCTCGAATGGCGGGGCGTCGCCCAACGGCGGGCGATGGTGAGGCGCCATCGATTGGGGGAAGCTCGCCGGGATGATGATGACCCCGTCTTCGTCGGATGCCTCGGCTTGCTCCTGCTTTCTCACGCGGCCGTCCTCGTCGAGTTCGGCGTCGGCGATGGCGGTGCGTGCGCGGGCCTGCTCGAGGAGCGCTTCGTAGACCTTCTTCGGGTCGGTCCCGTTGATGTCGTTGATGGCCTTGGCGATCTCGCCGATGTAGCGCTCGAAGACGTCGCGACGCTCGGCCTCGCGGCGCATCTTCTGGCGCTTTCGAACGTAGGTGCCGAGCTTGCGGCCGCACTCCATGAGCGCGAGCTTCATCTCCTTGCGGATCTCGTCGTAATCGGCGATGGCCTCCTTGCTCTCGCTGGTGAACGGCACCCACACGCTGGCCATGTGGATGAGGATGACCAGCGGGCCGACCGGCGCCGAGCCGCGCGGCTGCTGCAGGTCGTAGTTCTTCCAGTTGGTGTCGAGCACGGCCTTGAAGCTGGAGCACGCTGACTGCTGGTAGAGGAGCGGCACGCGGTTGGCGAACCGGATCACGCGGGAGGGCTCATCGGCGGGGAGCTCGCCACCGTACGCGATGGCGGCTTCGATCTGGAAGGGTCGGCCGCGATAGACGGCGGCCTCGCGAGAAGAAGCCGCGTAGAACTCGGCGCGAACGCCCTTGAGCATACCGGCCAGGAGTTGGCGCACGCCGATGGGGGCGAGGCAGTCCGTGGGGGGCGGGGGGAGCTTGGCGTCCTGCAACTGCTTGAAGAGCTTCTCGGCGAGGGCGTGGTCGACATCGTTTACGCGAGTTCGGGTCGTCACGCCCGCCCGCTTGACGATGTCCGCTGCGGTGCTGCTGGAGACCCGCGAGAACTGCTCCTGAAGGAAGTTGTAGAGCGAGCCCTCGCCCTTGTCGCGCAGCATCTGAAGCAGGATGCCGAGCTCGATGCCGCGCGGATGGGGCTGGATTTCCTTGGTCTCGGGGGGGAGTTCCTCAACGGCGCGCGGGAAGATGGTGACGCCGCGGAGTTCGGTGGTCTGGGAGGGCTGCGGGGTGGGATGCTGCACAGGCGGGACGCCTTTGCCACCCGGATCAATGCCGCCCGGAGTTGTGCCAACACCGGTGCTGCTGGGCACTGCGCCGCCGCGTTTGCCCTTCAGCAGTGGCGCCTCGTCTTCCTCCGCGCCGCTCTCTCGCGTGGGCGGGACGAAGACGATGCGGGCGTGTGGGTTGGCGATGGCGGAGAGCTCGAGGAACTCATCGACGCTGCCGCGGCCGCGCTGGTAACGGCCCTCGAGCTCGATGGAAACACTGGTGCCGGTGACGTAGGCCTCGTCGGCCAAGAACTGACCCTGGGCGGTTAGCTCGCGCGTGCCGGAGGAGAGGTCGCGTAGTCGTCGCACCGGGAAGTCGTCGGTCTCGATATCGACCGTCACCTCGGCGCGGTTGGTCTTTGTGTTCATCGCCAGCTCGATGTGGTGAGCCGGCGCGGTAGCCTTGGGTTTCGTGTGGATCACCATCGGCTTGCCGGTGGTGATGAGCCCGTACATACCCGCTGCCGAGATGCCAATGCCCTGCTGGCCGCGGCTCATCTTCAGGCGGTGGAACTTGGAGCCGTAGAGCAGGCGACCGAAGATATTCTCGACCTGCTTGCGGACGATGCCGGGGCCGTTGTCAACGATGGTGATGCGGTATCGCGAAGACTTGGTGGCGGCGGGGCGATCGGGCTGCAGGTCTTCAATGGCGACGGTGATATCGGGGAGAATACCGGCCTCTTCGCAGGCGTCGAGCGAGTTGTCGACAGCTTCCTTGACGGTGGTGAGGAGGGCCTTGCGGGGGTTATCGAATCCGAGCAGGTGGCGGTTCTTGGCGAAGAACTCCGATACGGAGATATCGCGCTGCTTAGTCGCCATCGTCTCGGCGGTGGCGCGCTGGCGGGGGGGATTGGCGATGGGCAGGGAGTCGGTGCGAGACCGGCTGATCGAACCCGCCGGCGTCGCCCTCTCCCCGGGTGCCGGGTCCATCAGTGCGAGCGAGTTCTCGGTTGCCTTCCGTGGCTTGGGGGACATGTCGCCAGCATAGGGCGCGAGGGAAACGGGCTGGCTCGCCGGGGCAAACAGGGTGGACATGGCGAGAGTATCGGACGGGCGACGAGACTGCCTGCACCTTCCATTCGCGGCGGTTATGCTGCCTTCGGAGCCGAGGAAGCGACCTATTTTAAAACTGCCGACAGAATCGAAAGCGGCCTACCCGCCGGGAGCCGGGGTGCGGTCGTGCCCGCAATGCGGCTATGACCTCGCTGGGCTGGCCGAGGGTCCGCTGACGTGCCCGGAATGCGGGTACGGCGTCACGGCGCAGGATCTGATCCTGAGCGAGCGGCGGAGCGTCTATCTTGAGTTGACGAAGTGGCGGTTGAGCGTCATTCATCCCTTCTGGATCCTGCTGGCGTTCGGCGCGTATGGGCATCTCGCGCTGTTCGTTGTGCTTCCGCTCATTGGAGCGCAGATCGTCGGATGGGCGATGGTGAGGGCAGGATCAAAGGGCGTGTTCCAGACACTTGCCGGGCGGGTCTGGCGAATGACGGTCCCCATCCTCTCGATTCTCTGCACGTTGCCGCTCCTCTCCGAGTGCGTGTTTGTCAGTGTCTTCTGGGATCCGGCTCCAGAGGAGCGTGTGCTATGCGCCGCCATTGCGACCGCGATTGGAGCGTTGTCTCTCGTGGTGCGTGGCACTTTGCGTGGAAACGCGAGATCAAGCGGGCGGGACTGCCCCCGCTTCTCGTGAAGCAGAATGGGATACGGGGCGCGCTCCGAGTTGCGTGGGGCATACCCATTGTCATCACCATCATCGCCACGATGCCGTTCGCGATGATGAGGTTTCTCGATACGTACTTTCCCGGCTGGTACCTGGGATGACTACTTCCCCAGGTCCGGCGATGTCGCCGGCGCCGGCGCGGCTTCCGCCTTCTCCGCCTCACCGGCCGGTTTCACATCGGCGTCGATGAGCCACCGCTCGAGGTCCTCGCCGGTGATGTCGAGCGTGCGGACAAGCGTTCCGTCCTTGTTGAACACGTCGAGATGGCCGCCGCTGAGGACCGTCTCATCGGGCCAGAAGTCAAAGCCCGAGCGATCGATGGTGGCGCGGTCGCCCTCGGAGGCCGACTCCATCGTGGTGATTCGGTCTTCAACCCTCGTGAGCTCGCGGATCATCCGCTCGCGCACCAGTCCGAGGTCGCGGAGCTGATCGAGCCGCACCTGCTGGGCCTGTGCCTCGGGGGTCGCGGCGTTGGGATCCGGCTCCCACGCCCCCGCAACGAGGCGTGTCTGCACGGCCCGCAGCGCGGCGGCGAGCTGCATGTCCGCGGCGTGCTCGGTGATCCAGTCGGGGCTGGACCACTCTTCGGGGCGCGGCACGGTTTCGCCTGGAAGTGATGCGAGCGCCGGCACATCGGCGCGGATGATGTCGCGGTCGCGCCGCTGGATGAGGCGCGCGATCTGCTGCTCTTCGGTCATAGGGATGTAGAAGCCGGGGGAAGGGTCAACGCCCCAGATGGTCGATTCATCGGTGCGCTGGATGAGACGCCCAGACGGAAGGTAGTACCGCTGGGCCGTGAACTTGAGTTGCCCGGGGCCGTTCTCGTTGCTGGCCCGCTTCAGATCCTGAACTCGCTGCACGAGTCCCTTGCCGAAGGTGCGGGTGCCGACCACGATTGCGCGCCCGTGATCGGCGAGGCTCCCGGCGACGATCTCGCTCGCCGACGCCGATTGACCGTTGACGATGACAGCGATGGGGAACTCGGGAAGTGTCCCGGGCTCTTCGGCTGAGTAGGTCTCGTCGGAGAACGCGCGTCCCTTCACGCTCACGATCGAGCCGTCTGCGAGGAAGAGGTCCGCGAGTTCTAGCGCGACATCGAGGAGGCCGCCCGGGTTGCTCCGCACGTCGAGGATGAGGCCGCCGAGCGCCCCGGGGGAGCCCGCGGCATGGTCGGCGCGCAGCTGCTGGAGCGCGTCCCTGACTTCCTTCCCCGACGCCGGTGTGAACTGCGTCAGCCGGATGTAGCCGATGCGGCGGTCCGGGTCGATGAGGTAATCCCAGTGACCCGCGCCGTCGCGCTTGAAGCCCTTGGCGGCGCGGACCACGATATTGTCGCGCTTGATCGGCACCTCGATCTTCTCGGCCTTGCCGCCGCCGGTGCGCTCTATAAGCAGATTGACGAGCTCGCCGGGCTTCCCCATGAGCTTGTCGATGCACTGGTCAACGGTTTTGCCAAGTGTGGACTCGCCGTCGATATCGAGGACGCGGTCGCCCGCCTTGATGCCGGCGTTGTAGGCGGGTGAGTCTTCGAGCGGGGTCACGATCCGCAGGTAGCCTCCCTCGAGGATGACCTCGGCGCCGATGCCGACGAACTGGCCCGTCATCTCCTTCTGGAACTGGGCGCGTTCAACGGCGGGGACGAACTCGGTATAGGGATCGCTGAGAGCCTCGAGCATGCCGTTGATGGCGGCCTGCTGCATGGCTGCGCGGTCGGGCTCGTCCACATAGGCCTGGTCAACGATGGAGTAGACCTCGACGATCGGATCGAAGAACTCATAGCGGGAGAGCTTTTTGTTGATGGTGGTGTCCTGCACCTCGTCCTGAACGACGGAGATCGTCGCGGGGAGGCGAGCGGCCAGCATCCCCGTGAGGAAGATGAGGACGACGGTGAGGAACGTCATGCGGCGGCAAGAGGCCATGGTGATGGGTCTCCGGCAAGTTGTGGGGCGCGGCCGTTTACCGCTTTGAGACGAGAACGACGATCGTGGGGCGCTTGTCAGGGGCACTGGCGGCAAGAGGTTGTATTGTTGGCAACAACCGACGGCTCCACCTAAATGGGGCCTTGTGCCCATAGATGGTTCGCGTGTTTGGGCGTTAGGTTCAGCAATCTGATGGACCGACGGTCGAGCCAGCGCGTTGTTGTTGTGGCCAACCGCCTGCCCGTGCATCGCGCCGGGTCGAGCGGCAGGTGGCAATCAAGCGCCGGCGGGCTGGTGACGGCGCTCGAGCCGGTGGTGAAGGCGGGGAATGCCGCGTGGGTGGGGTGGGCAGGAACGGCCGGGACGGGACTCAGGCCCTTCACGCACGAGCAGATGCGGATCCGTCCCGTGTCGCTCTCGAGGGACGAGGTCGAGAAGTACTACAACGGGTTCTCGAACCGGACGCTGTGGCCGCTGTTCCACGATGCGATCCGGTCGCCGGAGTTCCGGCAGGAATGGTGGGAACCATACGTCGAGGTCAATCGTCGATTCGCGGCCGCGGCTGTGGCGGCGGCGCGCGAGGGCGACCTGGTCTGGGTGCATGATTATCACCTGCTGCTGGCGCCGCTGATGATCCGCGAGGAGCGGCCGGACCTGCGGATCGGTTTTTTCCTGCATATCCCCTTTCCGCCCGAGGAGCTGTTCGCGTGGCTGCCCTGGAGGCAGGCGATGCTCGAAGGGCTGCTGGGGGCTGACGTCGTGGGATTTCAGACGTATGCCGGGGCACAGAATTTTTCGCGGGCGGCGCGAGCGTTTACAGACGCCGAGGGGACCGACACGCTGCTTGAGTTTGGCGGGCGCGAGGTGCGGGTAGGGAGCTTCCCCATCTCGATCGATTTCGATTGGTTCGACAAGCGGGCGGCGATGGAGGAGACGGAGCAGGAGGCGGCCGGGTTCCGCGAGAAAATGGGCTCGGAGCGCCGATTGATTCTGTCGGTGGACCGGCTTGATTACACGAAGGGGATCGATAACCGGCTGCGCGCGTACGAGGAGCTGCTCAAGCGTGGGCGGATCAGCGTTGACGACGCGGTGTTCATGCAGATCGCGGTGCCGAGCCGCGAACCAGTGGCGGAGTACGCGGAGATGCGGACGCGGATCGAGCAGCTGGTGGGGCGGATCAACGGGGAGTTCGGGATGCCGGGGCGCGTGGCGGTGCATTACTTCAGGCGGAACTTCACACGCGAAGACCTGGTGGCGTACTACCGCGCCGCCGACGTGATGTTCGTGACGCCGCTGCGCGACGGGATGAACCTAGTGGCGAAGGAGTATGTGGCCACGCGAACGGACCTCTCGGGGGTGCTGATCCTGAGCGAGTTCGCGGGGGCGGCGCGCGAGCTGCGCAGGGCGCTGCTGGTCAACCCGCGCGACCAGGAGGGGATGATCTCGACGCTCGAGACGGCGCTCACGATGGACCGGCAGGAGGCCCGCCACCGAATGGCAGTTCTTCGAACCGTGGTGCGACGGCACGATGTGCATGAATGGGCGGGCACGTACCTGGAGGCGCTGAGAGGATGAACGGTGATCGGGTGTACAGCCGGGCGGCGGACGCGGGCGGCGGGCTGCGCGCGCGGCTCGAGCAACTCGCGATGGCGCCGGTGCTGCTGGTGTCGTGCGACTATGACGGGACGCTCTCGCACCTCGTGGACAACCCATCGCGGGCTACGCCGGTGCGGGCCGCGATGGTCTCGCTCCGGGCGCTCAGCGAGATGAGTGGGACGCACGTGGCGGTGATCTCCGGGCGGTCGCTGACGGACCTGGAGCGGCTGTCGGGCGCACCGCCGGGGATGCGGCTGGTGGGCAGCCATGGGAGCGAGTTCGCCCCGGGGTTCTCCTCAACGCTTTCAGGTGAGCAGCGCGGCCTGCTCAAGCTTCTGCACGACGACCTGGTTGACATTTCGGCGACGGCAATGGGGCTGCTCGTGGAGGCGAAGCCCGCGGCGATCGCGCTGCACTATC
>JACMLW010000090.1 GCA_014379385.1 Phycisphaerales bacterium | reverse complement strand
GGCGGGCGGGGCGGGCGACGAGAACGACTTTGTGACGCTGACATGGTCGGCCCCGCTGATGGTCAAGCCGCTGGAGACCGCCACCGAAGAGCTGGACACCGAGGATGTGGCGCTGCGGTTCACGGTTGACGGCTCGGGTCCGGTGAAGTTCCGCGATGACGCGGCGGGTCTGCACGGGTCTGCCGCGTGGGTGCATTACGGCGCGACGAGTCAGACGCTGCGGCTGGCGGGTCGCGGGCCGGTGGGCGTGGTGCTGGGCGATGCTCGCGGGGCGAAAGTTGAGGCGGGGGACATCGAGGCGAACCTCGCGGAGCGGACAGCGCACATCACGGGTCCGGGAACGGCGAGCCAGGCGGGGGACGGTTCTGATGTGGATGGTTCGCTGCGGCCGAACATCGCGTGGGCGGACCAGGCGGACTTCACATTCACTCCAGAAAGCGAGGGCGACGACTGGGCGCTGCGCGAGGCGATGTTCACGGGGCTCGTGAAGGCGGATGACCCCGCGAGCGCCGCATCGCTGAAGGGCGATTTCTTCCGGGCGATCTTCGTGGCCGGGATCGAGCAGCCCTCGGTGCTGTCGCGTCTGATCGTCGAGGGCCAGGCGCACGGTGACGCCGGCGACGGCGGGTCGCTGCGGGCCGATGACTTGGATGTGGCGTTCCGGCGCGCCGAGACGGCCGAAGAAGAATCGGAGCCGGACCCGCGCATCCTGACGGCGCGGGGCAACGTGCGAGCCAAGCAGAAGAGCGCCACGCTAACGTGCGAGTTCCTCGAATCGGGGCTCGAGCGCAACGCCGAGGGCGACGTGACGGCGACGGACGTGACGGCGCACGCGGGCGAGAGCGCGGGATCGTGGATCGAGTTCGCCCGGACCGACGGCGTGCGTGCCAGGGCGCGCGAGCTGCACGCGAGCGTGCCGGAGCAGACGGTTGAACTGACTGGCGAGGACTCGCTGGTGGCTCGCGGCGGCACCGAGGTGATCGGTGCGCTCATCAAGCTCAACGGGCTGATGCGGACGCTCCAAGTTGTCGGCGCCGGCCGCTTCGAGCACACACCGAAGGCGACGACCGAGGGATCGCTTGGGGCGCGCGGTGTAGAGGCGACATGGGTGACGGGGATGTATGCGGATGATGTGTCGGGCGTGATCGAGTGCGTGGGGGATGTGAGCGCGAACACGGACCCGGAGGCGCTGGAGGTCGATCTGGTGCGCGGGCAGCGGGTGCGGATTGAGCTGGAGGCCGCCGCAACCGGCGGTGATGCGGACGGGAGCGGGCCGGGCACGATGGTGATGTCGTTCCCGGATGATGATGGCGAGGCGGATCGGGCGGACGGGGCGCCCGATCCCCCCGACGTAATGCCGGACCGACAGGTAAAGATGGCGGAGGTGTTCGCCTCGGCGTCGCCGGATGCGGTCGGGCCGGCGTCGGTGCCGGCGATCGCGGAGTCGCGCCGGTACGTGGTGGATACGGGCGCGGGGGGGGCGGAGGGCGGGAGGAAGCTCGAGCGTTTCCTGCGGCTGAGCGGGCAGACGATCACGGCGGACAACACTGCGGGGACGCTGCGGGTACCGGGGAACGGGTCGGCTGCGCTGTTTGATGGGCGCGAGAGCGAGCCGGGCGAGAATGCGGAGGGTCTGGCGTCGGGGAGCTCGCGCGGGGCTTCGTTGTTCCGATGGACGGGCGAGATGAGCCTGAACCGGGGCACGGGGCTCCTGAAGATGGACAAGACGGTGAGCCTGGTTCACAAGCCGCTCGGCGAGGAGCCGCCGACGACTCTGGAGTCGGATGCGCTGGAGGCGACGCTGCGGTCGAAGAGCGAGAGCGCGGATGGGAGCGCGCTTGGGGATGCACGCGGTGCGCAGCTTCAGCGCGCCGTGGCGACGGGCGCGGTCTATATCAAGTCGGCGAGCAAGCAGCTGATCGGGGACCGGGTGGTGTACGACGCGATCGCGCGGACGGCACGGGCGAGCGCGGAGCCTGGAAACCGGGTGACGCTGTTCGATGAGGCCAAGGGGGCGCCGATCAGCGCGCTGGAGATCTTCTGGCTGATCGGGGAGGATCGGATCGAGGTGACCAAGCCCATGCCGGTGACGGCGCCGCGGTAGACGCAAGGCGTTTTAATGCGAAGGACGCAAAGGTCACGAAGAAGAGCAGAGAGAGTTCGACTCGCCTGAGCACCGGTGCTCGACGAAGAGATTCACCACAGAGAACACAGAGAACACAGAGGTGTCACAGAGAGAAGAACCGGGGTGGAGTAGCTCGACGACGAGACGATTGGGATCAAGATAGGGCGTTGAGCTTGGAAATACGGAGTTCACGGAGGCACGGAGCCGATCAAGGCCTGATGTGGGCAGTTGTCCAATGCTCTGATATGTCCCCGCTCCGGCGCGTACTTCGCGTTGCCCATTCTGATGCTGTTCTTCTGTCCTCATCGCCTCATCTTCGCTCGTTGTAATACTCCGCGCCGGTTCGTTTCTTTGTGGTTGCTCTGTGCTCTCTGTGTGCTCTGTGGTGAATCTTCTCTCACCGCTCGGGCATGGCGCAGTGGCCGCCGTGCTTCACGTGGTAGTCCTGGTGATAATCCTCGGCTTCGTGGAAGGGTGCCGCGGGGAGGACTTGCGTAACGATCCTGCGACCCTTGAATCGCGGCGTCTCCTGGGCCTTGGCGATAAACTCGCGGGCCTGCTCGAGTTGCTCGTCGTCAACGGTGAAGATGGCCGAGCGGTACTGGCTGCCCACGTCGGGCCCCTGGCGATTGAGCTGCGAGGGGTCGTGGATCTTGAAGAAGGTCTCGAGAAGCTGTGTGTAGCTGATGCGAGCGGGGTCGAAGACGACCTTGACCGACTCGGCGTGGCCGGTGTTCTCGTAGCAGACTTCCTTGTAGGTGGGCGTGTCGGTCTTGCCGCCCTGGTAGCCGCTGATGGCGTCGATGACGCCGGGCGTCTGCTGGAGGAGGTCTTCGACGCCCCAGAAGCATCCGCCGGCGAAGTATGCGGTTTGCGTAGCAACGGGGCGTGACTCGGCGGGGGCGTCCTGGCCCTTCTCGATGAAGGTGAGCGAGGCGGAGTTGAGGCAGTACCTCAGGCCGGTGGGCTTGGGCCCGTCCTCGAAGACGTGGCCGAGGTGGGCGTCGCAACGGTGGCATGTGATCTCGGTGCGCACCATGCCGTGCGCGGTGTCGCGCTCCTCATGCACGTGCGCGGCGTCGATGGGCTGGAAGTACGAGGGCCAACCCGTGCCGGAGTTGAACTTGGCGTCCGACGAGAAGAGCGGCAGGCCGCAGAGGCGGCAGACGTACACGCCATCCTTCTTGTTGTCGAGGAGATTGCCGCAGAAGGCGCGCTCGGTGCCCTTGCTGAGGATGACCTCGGCCTCGGCGGGGGTGAGCTTTTTGGTGAGCTCGGCGATGCGGTCGGCGCTGAGGGGCGTGACGTCGTGGCCGGACTTGGAGTACGCGGGCGCTGTGGACTTTGCGGCAACTGCGGAGGTGGTGGTCTTCACGGGCGGCTCACTGGAGAGGGTGATGACTTTGGGAGGGAGCGCGAGGGCGACGATGCCCCAGGCGACCGCCGCGGCGATGAGGTAGGCGGCGGCGGGAAGGGCGAGTTTGAGCATAGCGGTAGCTCCGAATGCGGCCATAGGGACGGGGCCGGGGGATGGAAAGGGGCGCGGGGGCAACCTATCTACTCCGCGGACGGCGCTGAGTTCGCTGGGGTTCGGGCGGCAGATGTTGGAACGCTGGTGAGGTTCCAGCCGCATTCAGGACAATATTGGATTGCTGACGTCGGGTGGCTCAGACGCCGCCCGTCCGGCATCTCCCCGGTGACTTCGAATCGGTTTCGAGAACTCGTGGCAGGAATGCGGTCTCGTGGTGCGCGGGGCTGGCGCCAATGGCTCTGAGATCGGCACACCGATTAGTCGCTCGGAGCAACGAAACAAAGGAGCACCGGTCTGGAGACCGGTGCCACCATACGAGGAACTGCACTCAGGCGCCGATGGTCTCGAACTGGACGTCGACGTTGTTGCGGGTGGCGTGGGAGTAGGGACAGATCTTGTCGTGGGCTTCCTTGACGAGCGCGGCGAGATCGGCCTGTTTGAGGGACTTGTCTTCGATGCGCATCTTGACGGAGAGGCCGAAGCCGCCGCCTTCACGCGGGCCGATGGAGGCGGCGCAGGTGACTTTGGCCTTGGTGGCGTCCTTCTTCTGCTGCTTGGCAACGAAGTCGAGGGCACCGCCGAAACACGCGGCGTAGCCCGCCGCGAAAAGGTGCTCGGGGGTCGCGGTGCCGGGCTTACCGGGACCACCCATTTCCTTGGGGACGGAGAGATCGGCCTTGACGAGGCCGTCGGAGGATTCGGTGTGGCCGTTGCGGCCTCCGGTGGCGGTTGCGGTGACGGTGACGAGGGGCTTGATGGAGTCCATGAAGAACCTTTCGGGGCAATGGGGAATGGGCAGTGCGGAACGGACCGAGTGGCGGAGTGGGAACGGTATCGCGGTTTCAAGAGGGACAGATGGCCGCGAAGTCGGAGGGAGGGAGTGCCGCGAGGAGGTGGCGCGGCGTGGTGTTGGTTGGCGGGATAGGGAGGTCGGGGGCGATGGAGGCGAGGGGGACGAGGACGAAGGCGCGCGAGGCAAGGCCGGGGTGGGGGATGGTGAGGCCGGGCTCGGAGATGATGGAGTCGCCGTAGAGGAGGAGGTCGAGGTCGAGGGTGCGCGGGGCCCAGCGGGTGGTAACGGAGCGGTCACGGCCGCGGAGGGCTTCGATGCGGAGGAGGTGGGAGAGGAGGTCGCGCGTGGGGAGAGCGGTGCTGAGGAGGGCGGCGGCGTTGAGGTAAGGGCCGCCGGGTTGGAAGGCGGGGCGCGCGGAGTCGGTGAGGGGCGGGGTCTCGAAGTAGGCGGATGAGGCGAGGAGGGTTGAGGAGGGGAGGGCGCGCAGGGCCTCGAGCGCGAATCGGAGGTGGGCGGCGCGATCGCCGAGGTTGGAACCGAGGGCGATGGCGGCTTGGGTTGGAGAGGGGGGCGGTTGGATCGTGGAGAGCGTAGTGAGCGCACGCGCCGGAGGAACCTAGGCTCCTCCGGCACCTCCTCTCGGGGCACCGATTAGTCGCTCAGAGCAGCGACAAATCGGTGGCACGTCGGACCGTGGAACGAGGGAAAAAGAAGACCACCCGCGGGAGGTCGCGGGTGGTGTGAGAGAGGCGATTGGTATTCAGGATTGGCGCACACGCGGGAGGCCTGTGCCACCCGGAGCGCGGGCCTCGCTACTCGACGGGCTCGAGCTCGCGGCAGCGGTGCTGCATCTGGGCCTTGAGGCGTGCGAGGATGGAGCTGTGCATCTGGCTGACGCGGGACTCGGAAAGGTCGAGGGTGGCGCCGATCTCCTTCATGGTCATTTCCTCGTAGTAGTAGAGGATGACGATGAGGCGCTCGGCGCGGGAGAGGCCCTTGGTGATGAGGTCCTTGACGTCCTTGCGCTGGATCTCGGAGAAGGGGTTGCGCTGGGTCTCGTCCTTGATGATGTCGATCTCGCGGACGTCCTTGTGGCCGTCGGACTGGAAGCACTTGCGGGAAAGGCTGACGGTGGAGACCGTGGCCGAGTCGCGCATGTACTTGTCGAACTCCTCGCCTTCGAGGCTGAGGCGGGAGGAGATCTCACCCTCGGTGGGGGCGCGGCCGTTGGCCATCTCGAAGCGCTGGCGTGCGCCCTCGACGCGGCTGGTGCGGTGTCGCACCAGGCGGGGAACCCAGTCCATGGAGCGGAGCTCATCGAGGATGGCGCCGCGGATGCGCGGGGCGCAGTAGGTCTCGAACTTGACGCCGATGTCGAGCTTGAAGCCGTCGATGGCGTCCATGAGGCCGAAGAGGCCGGCGGACATGAGGTCCTGGATATCGACTTCGTCGGGCAATCGGGTGGCGATCCGCTCGGCGTTGTAACGCACGAGGTGGAGGAACTTCTCCATCAGGAAGTTGCGGATCTCTTCCGAGGGGGACTGCTTGTACTCCAGCCAGACCGACTTCATCGGCATGGAGTCGAAGCGGGTTGGAAGGTTAGAGGGCTTTGCGTGCTCGACCGCGTACCGGCCGTGCGAGCGCCCTATCGAAGTTCTCATCCGTGACATGGTCCGCTCCTTGACCATCAGCGGGCCGACCCTTGGGCCGGCCTCTCTTCATCGGGCCATTCGCAACCTTTGCGAGCACCCTCATCCGTGGCCTGTGATCTATCCGTGATCGTCGGCAGGCCGTGAGTATACAGAACTTTCTACCTTGTCAAGTCCTGGTCTGAGAACGTGACGAACCGGTGGAAACTCTTGAGTCGATCGGTGACGGCGCGGGGTGCGCCGTCACTGGAGAAGTTGATTGGGCCGCGGCTCTTTCGCGCGCCGCGGATAAAGCGCCCTGGACACTTTTCTCGGCGATGAGGCCGAGCAAAAGGCCGACGGCGTTGCAGCCGATCATGCTGAGGAGGGCGCGGACCAGGATCTGGTCGGCGGGGTTGTCGGCGGAGAGGCCCGCGATGAGGGCGATGGAAAAACCGGCGAGGCCGAGCGATGCCGCGATCACCTTGGCGGGAACCCCTTGGGTCACACAGACTCCCTAAGAGAGATGGGCCAGAGCGGCCGGGGACGGGACGTTGCGGATCGACCGGAACAGGACCGGGGTTCAGTTCAGCCGGCGGATTTTGCGAGAAGTCGCGAAGTTCTGTCGGCGTGAACGTTAGAAGCTCGCGCGGGAGGGGCCAAACAGCCCCAGCGCCTGACGCGGGCAGGATCTTGCTTGATGGGAAGGGCAATGTTCAGTATGGATTCGATCTCGGCGGCGAGGGCGCGGATCTGACGCGGCGCGCGCGCGCGGGGCGTCAGGATCGATACAGGCGTGCGGGCCCGCACGGCGG
>JACMLW010000089.1 GCA_014379385.1 Phycisphaerales bacterium | reverse complement strand
CCGGGGACGTTCTCGGTGCCGCCACGGGCGCCGCGCTCCTGCGAGCCGTGGATCACAGGTGATACGCGCACGCCGGGCCGCACCCACAGCACACTCACACCCTTGGGGCCGTGGAACTTGTGCGGCGAGAAGTTGAGCAGGTCGCACCACGATTCGAGATCGCGCACGGGTTCCTTGCCCACCCACTGGGTCGCGTCGCAGTGGAAGGTCACCTTTCGAGCGCGGCAAAGCTCGCCGATGCGCCGGACCGGCTGGATGACGCCGGTCTCGTTGTTGGCCCACTGGATGCTGACGATCGCCGGCCGTATCGGGGCCGCGAGCGCCGCATGGAGCGGGTCGAACTGGATCACGCCTGTTGAATCAACGGGAACCGAGACGGGGGTTATCTCGCCGCGGGATGCGAGCGAGTCGATCGCACTCTTGACGCCCGGGTGCTCGACGCTGGAGGTGACCACCGTTGGAGACGGTGTGGTGCCGGGGCGAGACCGCTGAGCCGTGCCGCGGATCGCGAGGTCGATGGATTCGACACCGCTCCCTGTGAAAATGAGGTGGAAGGGCTTCGCCCCGATCAGGGTAGCGACCTGTTGGCGGGCGCGTTCAATCGCGACCCGCGCGGCTTGACCAGCGTGGTGGAGGCTGGAAGGGTTGCCCCAAGAGTCGCGAAGGGCGGCGGCGATGGCTTCCACGACTTCCGGACAGGGTTGGGTTGTGGCATTGTTATCCAAATAAATCATCTGCACCCTAACTAAAGCAGCGTTCGGAAGAGTGTATCGCAGCCAATGATCCAGACGATGGGGTTGTTAGTGCGGCAGCTTTAGTGTAAACTAAGTTAGTGACACGGAGATCGCGCCCATGACCCGCATGCCGGCGGCCAAACGACGCGAGCAACTCCTTGACACCGCGGCGCGCCTCTTTGCGACCCAGGGGTACGCGGGGGCGACCACGTCGCAGATCGCACGCGCGGCGGGGGTGACCGAACCGATCATCTATAGACACTTCGCGTCGAAGCGCGATCTGTTCATCGCGCTGGTCGACCGGACCGGCGACGACACGATCAAACTGTGGGAGCATGAGTTGCGGTCGGCGCCGGAGCCGGCGGAGCGGCTCAAGCGGCTCATCCGTGCGAACCCCATGGTCGGGCACAAGTCGGCGGGCGGTCGCGGTGTGTACCGCGTGATCATCCAGGCGATGACCGAGGTTGAAGACCCACAGATCCTGGATGCGGTGGCGCGCCACATCAAGATGCTGCACACATTCCTGGTCGACGAGGTGGGGCGGGCGCAGGACAGTGGGCACGTCTCCAAGCGGTTCACCCCGGAGATCACGGCGTGGTCGCTGATCCACATGGGGCTGGGGTACGGCGTGCTCTCAGCGATGGGCGTCATCCAGCACGGGATTGACCAGAAGGGCAACCACGTGCAGGATCTGATCGGCGAGCTCATGCTCGGCGAGCGGTACCGCAAGCAACAGCAGCAGGCGCAGCAACAGCAACGGGAGCGACACGGGCCCGGCGCGAGCGGGGAGGGCGGAGAGAAGGTAGAAAACGGGTAGGCGGCCTGACGCCAGATGGTGCGCACATGCGGGATCCCCATGCAACCGCGTGGTATGTCCGCCTTGATGAAAGGGTGCTGAGTTTTGGTGGCCCCGCCATCAGGCCGCGCGTGCTGAAGCAGACGGCTCCGAGACCGCCGCCGAGCGGTGCGGCACCCTTCAGGCGGCGCGGAGGCCTGCGACCGTTACGCCAACTCGATAGTGCCCGTTCTCTTCTCGGGCGCACCGGGTTGCCATCGCGGTAAAGGCGGCGATAGGACGCTTGCCGACGCAGATCGTGACGATCATGCCGGGCTCGATGGGCGTGGGGGAACAAAGCCCTAGGCCTGAATCGCTCGAATCAACCAGTTCCATGCGAGAGAGTGCCGCGTACCCGTTGTCGCCCCGGACGGTGGCGACCACCGAGCCGGTGACGGCCTCGCGGGTTTCGCGGCGGCGGTCGAAGCGCAGGGCGCCGTCCGTGGCGCTGCGCGAAGTTGAGAACGAGCGGGCGCGCACATGGTGCGTGCCGGCCCATCTGGCCTGCTGGATCATCCGTGACCCCTGTCGATCGATTGGAGGAATGGAACCGGAAGAACACGGCTCGCGGCGGCGTCCGTGTGCCGTGAGTCGAGGGAAGGGGAATCGGCGAAGTAGGGAAGGGGCTTGAGTCCGAGAAAGAAAAAGTACTCCGAGGGGGGCGGAGCCGGTGCTGTTGATTCACGGTGGCGCCGGGGCGGTCGGTCGGGGTGCAGGAAAATCGGTACGGGTCGGCGGGGGGATTCAGGGAAGCGATCAGGCACCGGTCTGAGATCGGTGCCCCTAGAGCCACCTTCAATCGACTCTACTCCGTGCGTCGGCGGCGAAGTGCGAGGGCCGCGGGGATGCCGAGCAGCGCGGCGGTGCTCGGCGCCGGGATCGCGGCCGTCCACGAGAAGCCGTAGAACGGGTCGGCGACCGGAATAGGCGGAGCCGGCGAGAGGGCGGGATCGAACAGGCCGGGCGGGAGGAGGAAGAGGTCGATGAGCGAGGTGTTGGGATCGAGGTTGCCGGGGCCCGGGAAGGACGGGGTTGAGTTGAGGCCGGTAATGAAGGGGTTGCCATTGACGATTGAGACGATGCCGTTCAAGGAGAGCGTGGGGTCGGTGAGGCGGGCCCACACGGTCCAATCCGCCGGGACTGGGAAGAGCCCTAGGTCGTTGGTTCCGAGATTCCACTCGGTAGTGCCGGGGGCGGTGCCGGATACATCGAAGGCGCCGGTGGTCTGGTTGTACGTGCCCGGCAGATCAAAGTACACGATCCCGTTGGGGTCGATGATGCCGCCGGGGCCGACGGAGCCGGAGGTCAGGCGGGTGCGCAGGATGATGCGGGAGGGGTCGAGAGGGAAGGCGGGGTCGGCGTCGACCGTGAAGGTGTGGGGAATAGGGGTGAGCGTGTCGTTCACTAGATTCGCGATGATGGGATTACCGCTAATGGTTCCGCCGACGTTGTCGGTGATGTGGTAGTCGAGGAATGTGATGCCGCGGAGGTCGGGGAGACCTCGGTCGGGTGATTGAGCGAGCGCTGCGGGCGAAAGCAGAGCGAGCGCCGCGCAGCAAACACACGGAACGAAACGTGACTGGGTGAACATACTCTCTCTCCTGGGCACCCAGGTTGGTGGGTGCGTGCATTCGGGTGTACCAGCGCGGGGGGGGGCAGTTCAAGCACCGACAGCGACATTTGCGCGGGAGGAGCTTTGTGTTCGTAGGGGATGAGAGCCGAACGAAGGGCGGTGTCTGGTTGGAAGCGGCGAGTGGCCGGCGCTGTGGTGCGAACCGCAAGTCTGTTGATTGAGTGGACTTGCGATGCGACCGGACGAGCGATCGGCGCCGTCGTTTCTCTGGGTTTGCCGAAAACCGGCGGCTCTGAGCACGCGGGTTCTTCGGCGCACAGGCGGGACGCTTGTGCCACCCGGAAAATAAGGAAGAGATCAGGAAACCGGTTTGGCGACGGAAGCCAATCGGGCGGGGACCAGGACGCTACCGGTCTGGAGACCGGTGCCACCAGGACCGGCGCCACCAGGGCCGGCGCGATCCGCGATGACCTTGTAATCCTGCATGGCCTTGACGCCCCATTCGTTCTGGCGGAGGGCCTCAATCGCCCGTGCCGCGGCGAGCGCGCCGGTGGTGGTGGTGATCATCGAAACACCAAGGCGGACGGTGGCGGCGCGGATGCGGCCCTCATCAGTCTGCCAGCCCGTCCTGGTGGGCGTGTTGATGACGAGGTTGATCTTGCCGTCGCCCATGAGATCGATGACGTTGGGGCGGGCGCCGGAGGCGATCTTCTGGAGGACGACGGTCTGGATGCCGCGGGAGGCGAGGTACTCGCCGGTGCCGCCGGAGGTGTAGAGGCCGAAGCCGAGGTCGTGCAGGAGGCGCGCGGTCTCGAGGATCTTGGGGCGATCGTTCTCACGGACGGAGAGGAAGACGTTGCCGCGGAGGGGCAGGTTGATGCCGGCGCCCATCTGGCTCTTGGCGAAGGCGATGGGAAGCGATTCGTCGATGCCCATGACCTCGCCGGTGGAGCGCATCTCGGGGCCGAGGACGACGTCAACACCCGGAAACTTGCCGAAGGGGAAGACGGATTCCTTGACGGCGTAGGCGCCGGTGTGGTTGATCTCGCGGGCGCCGAGCTCGGCGAGCGACTTGCCCATCATGACCTTCGCGGCGATGCGCGGCCAGGCGATGTGCTTGGCCTTGCCGACGAAGGGCGCGGTGCGCGAAGCGCGGGGGTTGACCTCGAGGATGTAGATCTGGTCGGCGTCGGCGGTGGCGCCCTGCTTGATAGCCATCTGGACGTTCATGAGGCCGCGGACGTTGAGCGCCTCGGCGAGCGTGCGGGCGATGGCCTTGATGCGCTCGACGGTCTGGGGGGCGAGGGACCAGTGGGGGATGGTGCAGGCGGAGTCGCCGGAGTGAATTCCGGCTTGCTCGATGTGCTCCATGACGCCGCAGATAATTGAGGAAGGCACGGAGGGGGAGGCAGGGGCCTGGTCGCCTTCGTGGCTTCGTGGCTTCGTCCCTTCGTCCGTCGGCTCATAATCGGCGACGACGTCGACATCGACTTCGGTGGCGTCATCGAGGAACTTGTCGATGAGAACGGGCGCGTTGTCGAGCTCAGAGACGTTGACCGCGGTGGTCATGTAATGGCGGAGGGCGGACTCGACGGAGCAGATCTCCATGCCGCGGCCGCCGAGGACGTAGCTGGGGCGTACGAGGACGGGGTAGCCGATACGGTTGGCGATGGCGACGGCCTGGTCGAGGGAGCGGGCGATGCCGCTGGGGGGCTTCTGCAGGCCGAGGGAATCGAGGAGCGCGTCGAAGCGGTCGCGGTCTTCGGCGAGGTCGATGGAATCGACGCTGGTGCCGATGATGGGGGCGCCGGCTTTCTGCAGGCCGTGGGCGAGGTTGAGGGGAGTCTGTCCGCCGAACTGGACGATGAGGCCGCGGACGAGGGAGGAAGAAGCAGCAGAGTGGGGGAGTGACGGAGCGGCGGAGTGAGGCGCACCGGTCAGGAAACCGTTGCCGCCAAGACCGGGGTCACCACTGAGCCGCTCAACAACGTTGAGCACATCCTCGAGCGTGAGGGGCTCGAAGAAGAGGAGGTCCGAGGTGTCGTAGTCGGTGGAGACGGTCTCGGGGTTGGAGTTGATCATCACCGATTCGAGGCCGAGTTCCTTGGCGGCGAATGCGGCGTGGCAGCAGCAGTAGTCGAACTCGATGCCCTGGCCGATGCGGTTGGGGCCGCCGCCGAGAATGATGACTTTCTCGCGGTCGGTGAGGCGAATCTCGTCTTCGGCGGAGGAGGGGAGTGGGGAATGGGCAATGGACAATGGGGATAGGGGGGCGCCACCTTCAGCCGGTTCTGCCCCATTGCCCACTGCCCACTGCCCGGTGCCCCGTTCATACGTGCTGTAGTAATACGGCGTGCGGGCCTCGAACTCCGCGGAGCAGGTGTCGACGAGCTTGTAGACGGGCGTGATGCCGAGCGACTTGCGGTAGGCGCGCACCGTGAGGATGGTGTCGGCGGTGATGTTGCCGAGGTAGAGGTTGGCGAGCTGGGCATCGGAGTAGCCGAGGCGCTTGGCCTGGAAGAGCACGTCGGCGGGTACGTCGTCCAGCCGAGTGAACCCGCAGAGCACGTCCTCGAACTCGACGAGACGCTTGATCTGATCGAGGAAGAAGAAGTCGATGCGTGTGAGCTGGTTGATGCGCTGCAGGGGCCAGCCCATCTTCATGGCGTAGCGGATGTAGTAGAGCCGGCCTTGGCTGGGGACCGCGAGCTTGCGGGTGAGCGTCTCTTCGTTCAGCGGCCATTGGACGTGCTGGTGGTCGGCGGTCTTGGAGAGGGTGTCGGCCCGTTTCGCCGCCAGCCACTTGTCGTTCTTGTCGAGTCCGAGGCCGAAGCGCTTGACCTCCATCGAGCGGATGACCTTCTGCAGGCTCTCGCAGAAGGTGCGGCCGATCGCCATCGCCTCGCCGACGGACTTCATCTGCGTGGTCAGCGTCTCATCGGCCTCGGGGAACTTCTCGAAGGTCCAGCGCGGCATCTTGGTGACGATGTAGTCGATGCTGGGCTCGAAGCAGGCGCTGGTGTTGCCCGTGATGTCGTTCTTGAGCTCGTCGAGCGTGTAGCCGACGGCGAGCTTCGCGGCGATCTTGGCGATGGGGAACCCGGTGGCCTTCGAGGCGAGCGCGCTGCTCCGGCTGACGCGCGGGTTCATCTCGATGGCGATCATCCGGCCGTTGCGCGGATCGATGGCGAACTGGATATTCGAGCCACCGGTTTCGACACCGATCTCGCGG
>JACMLW010000088.1 GCA_014379385.1 Phycisphaerales bacterium | reverse complement strand
CCCCCCCCCGCCGAGGGTTCCACCCGCGATCGGTGAAGGAGGGTTGAGTGAAGATGATGTGGGATCTGTGGTCGCGGCAACAGGAGCACGCTCATCATTCAGAGTGTCTAAGCCACTTGGAGAGGAGATGCGGGGACCGGGCTCGTAGGCGAAGTCCGGGTTGGTGAGAGGGGAGGAGGGAGCAGAGGAGGAAGCGGAGGAGGGAGAAGCGTCGCGGTGGTATGAGCGGTCGTCGTTGTCGGAGTGGGTGCGGCGGCGACGGGAGGAGTTTCGGACACCGGTCTGGAGACCGGTGCCACCAAGACCGGTGCCACCAAGACCGGTGCCACCCTGGAAGCGGCCCGCGACGGCGACGAGACGGATGATGGAGTTGCCGGCGAGGCGGCGCTCGGCGGGGGAGAGGTCCTTGTCGTTGACCTGAGCGCGCAGCATGACGAGCGTCTCGTGCATGGCGTCGGAGAGGTCGGGATGGAGAGAAGAGGCACTGGGCATTGGGCACTTGAAGAGGGCGATGGGGAATGGGCAGTGGGCAATGGGAGGAAAGGAACCGGGAAACAAGCTAGCGGGAACGCAGCGTCTCTCTACCCATAGGGGAACCAGGGCGCGCGGCAGCGCACGGGGGTGAGCGTTTTGGGAGTTATCGGAATCGGCACTTGGCGCAAGCCGTGGCGGGAGCGGGAGATAAAAAACCTGAGAATCTCCCAGAATTGCATCTGGGATGGTGCGCGCCTGTGCGCTGGGAGTGAACGAAGCAGGCGCGGGTATGTCACTGGGCCGATGGCGAATGCGCCGTCGCTGGCGTGACGGATCGCTTGCCTGCTGCGCAGCGGCTGGGTTCGCCCTATGGGCTCCGAGGAAGCGGCTACGCCGCGAGGGTTCGGCGGGTTGCGCGATGCTCCGTTGGGTCCACCTGTCGCTCCGTCCGGGCGGCCCGTGCGGGGGCTCTGAAGGAGGGGGCAGTCGGGGGAACGTCGTTCCCCCGACATGCGTTTGATCGTGGATTGAGCGAGGAAGAACATCGAGTCGTTCGCCCGCCTGCGGCGCGGCGGGCGGGGTCGCCCTCCGGGCTCCGAGGAAGGCCGCTGCGCGGCCGTTTGTGTGTTGAGAGGACCAACGTAGCAAGGGTTAGGCGGGCGTGCCGCACTCGGGGCAGGTGGCGGGTGCGCCGTCGGGTGAGGGGGCAAGTCCGACGAGATCGTAGTGGCACTTGGGGCAGAGGCCCCGAAGGCGGCGACGGCGCGAGCGGAGGGTGGTGAAGGTGAGCCAAGTCGTGGAAAGGGCGAAGGTGAGCGTCGGGAACCAGAGGGGAAGACGACCGAGAATGGTGCAGCCTTTCGGTTCATGACCGCACCGATACATCGCTCCGTCACTCACGGATGGCTCGATGAAGAGCTTGGGCGCGGGGAACCGCGGAATGCTGATCGCGTTTGGTGTCGCACCCCTGCCATACTTCGCGCGGAACAACGGGCGCGGGGTGATGTCGGCGAAGACTCCGGGATCCAAGATGAAGATGATCGAGGAGTGGATCACCTCCGAGTTGTAGGTCACCCGCCACGATCCTCCGTTCACGATGCAGGCAGTCTTGATATTCAGTTGATGAGGGCAATGAAGTGAGGTGGCCCACAGAAGTACCGTGCCGATGAGGAGGGCGCATGATGCGGCGAGAGCCGTGAGGCGCAGAAATCGGCGGAAACGGCCGCGGCGCATGCGGAGATCGTACCAGAGGGTGCGGCTTAGGCTGTGGGGCGGGTGGGCGGGAGTTTGCCCTCGGGCGATGTCTGGGGATCGGCTCGGCCTGAGGCCTCGGAGGAAGCGGCTGCGCCGCGAGCATTCCGGGGGTGGCTCACAGCGTTGCCGTTTCGCTCACCCGCGGCTACCAACGTTCGCCCCTACAGGGCGAAGACACCGACCACGACAGAGCCCGTGGTCGGTGGCACCGGGTCGGCCTGACGGCCTCCGAGGAAGTCGGCTGTTGCCGCGGTGATCGCACCAATCTGGAGACTGGTGCCAGGCGAAGCATGAGCGTGACTGAACCGAGTTTCCTTCGAAGCAGCAGGAGACAAAGCGAGTAGAGTGGGCGGATGCGGGTCGTGCGCGAGCTTGGATCGTTGTTTGGGGAGATGTGGCACGGGACGGAGGGCGGGGCGCGATGGCCGGGGCCGCTCGGGGCCGTTCCGCCCGGGTGGCGCATGCTGTGGGCGCTGATGGCGGTGTGCTTTGGAGCGGCGTTTCTCCTCACTGGGCCGTCGCTCGGAATGTCCGAGCCGTTTCCGACAGTCTGGGGCGCGGTCGCCGGAAACTTCATATTGACGATGATGGTCGGCGCGGTGTTTACGGCCGTGGTGCTTGTTGTTCTCGGCGTGCCGATGTTGGGGTTTGCCAGGCCGGTGGTGCGGTGGCTACGAGGGCGCAGCGCGTTTCGGATAGGCGCGGCCAGCGGCGTGGTGGCTTTGTACTTGCCGCTCGTGATTGTGTGGTGGGTGCCGGCAAGCCTGCACTCGCTCGCCGGGGTGGGCGTGGACATTACCTGGGAGACGAAGCCGGCGTGGTTGCAGAGCGGGGTGGTGGCAGCGGCAGGGTCGATCTACACGCTGGGTGCGATTGTGATTGCGAGCACGATTCATGCAGCGCGGGCGTGGATACACGCGCGCAAGGTGTGGGAGCGGGCACATCCGGAGATCTGTGGTGAGTGCGGATATGACCTGAGGGGATTGGGGGGTAGAGCGAACTGTCCGGAGTGTGGGGAGGAGAAGGAAGCGGGACGAGACCAACCAAACAAGACCGGTCGTGACCCCACCAGGCGAACGTTGCTGATAGACCGGTCTGGAGACCGACGCCGACTGGAGACGGCAACCGTGAACGGGCTCAGATCGGGTTCAACCATGAAGAGCGCTGGGTTACCGGTCGCGCCGGCAGGGAACTGGGCCGGGGGTGCGCGTGTATCGTTGGAGGTGCCAACACCGAGCCAGCGACTGCCGCGGGAAGCTTGGGGGGGGAGGGGGAGCGTGCGCCTTCGGACGAAGATGTTTCGTGGAGTGTTCCATGGCGGCGCGGCGCTGCTGATGGCGCTGGGCGCGGTCGGCGGGGGCGCGACCCGCGCGTGGGCGCAGGCCGACGACAACCCGGTGATGCTGCAGTGGTTCGAGACGCGCTGGCAGACGATGGAGCGACGCGTGCCGGACTTCTTCATGGCGGGGTACGACGGGGTGTGGCTTCCGCCGCCGTCGCGCGCGGGTGATTCGAGCAGCCCCGGGTACGACGTGTTCGACCGGTTTGATCTCGGGCGCCCCGGCAACCCCACGATCTACGGGACTGAGGAGGGGTTCCGGGCCGTGCTCGCCGAGTTGCAGCGCGCGGGGGCGTTGGTGTATGTGGATTCGATCTTCAACCACAACTCGGGGCGCACGAGCAATGCCCAGTTCCATGCGCAGGGCGGGTGGCCCGGCTTCGTCACGAACCTGCCCGGCGACTTCTGGGGCGACTTCCACACCGGCCAGTTCCAGTCGATCGATCCGGGCGGGCCGAACTATAACTTGTGGGAGGGTGACCTCGTCGGGCTGATCGACATCGCGCAGGAGGAGAACCTCCAGTACATCCGGCATCCCGTGGACGCGGCGAACCCGCTGAACATCCCGCCGGGGACGGTGCGCAATCGGCCTGATGCCGCGAACGCTCGGTTCTACCCGGACCTGGACCTGCCGCCGGTGAGCTTTGTGAATCCCGCGCAGCCGGGGCACCCGTGGACGATCTACCCGTTCAACACGGAGGACCCGTATGCGGGCGACCCCGTTGCGGACAACGCGACGGGCCTGCTGATGCGGTGGGCCCAGTGGATGCTGGATGATGTGGGCGTGGATGGGTTCAGGCTTGATGCGGCGAAGCACATCCCGCAGTGGTTCTGGAACCAGTACTTCGACACGGCGGTGTATCAGCGGAGGCGAACGGCGTGGGGAGCGTTGGTGACGCCGCTGAGCTTTGTGGAGAGTGTGGACTCGAACTCGTTCACGCAAACGTACCTGCGCAAGGACGGGTTCGGGTTCCGCGATGGGCTGGATCTGAACGGCGCGGGGCAGCTTCGCGACCTGCTCAATGCGCAGGGATTCGGGACGTGGGGGAACGTGCTGAGCTCGCATCTGGACAACCAGGACGACGGCAACGGGACGAACGGCTCGCAGGGGGTGATGCACGTCTTCAGCCACGACAACGGGTCGGCGGGTGATGGGGGGTCGGCGCCGCCGGTTCCGGGCGTGAACCGCTACGCCCTGCCGGAGCACGCGTACCTGATGTTCCGGCCGGGGCTGCCGATCGTGTACCACAACTCGCGCGAGATGATCGATCTGTATTCATCGCGCGGGTTCTGGCCCCGGGAGGGGAACCCGACGGCGCTGAGCGTGGGTGGTGGTGGGGGCGGGGGGGCGCCGGACTTGGTGGAGCTGGTGCAGATTGCCGGCGGCTATGCGCGCGGCGACTATCGCGGCCTGAACTTCACCGACACGGTGAACCCGAGCACGAACGACGTGCTGGTGTTCGAGCGGCGGACACAGGTGGGCCCGGGGGTGTTCGCCGCGAATGTGCTGGTGGGGATGAACGATCGGTACGACGCGGGGTTCCAGCAGCGGAGCGTGCAGACGAGCTTCGCGCCGGGGACGCGGCTGCGCGAGCTGACGGGGAACCACGCGGATGCGATGGTTGATCCTGCCGGCGGTGGCGACCAGGTGCCGCAGTTCTTGATCGTGGATGCGAACCGACGCGTGCTTATCAGGGTGCCGAACAACGCGAGCAGCGGGGGGCAGCATCACAAGGGGTATGTGGTGTACGGGCCGGCGGCGCCGAGCGGCGTGGTGATGATCGACGGGGCGACGGGTGTGGTTCCCCCGGACGGCGCGGGGGTGCCGAGTTACCGGCGAAGGTTGACGGCGATGGAGGTGGTGACGACGGAGAGTTTTGGGCTGTCGCTGGTGACGAGCCAGACGGATCTGCTGGATCCGAACACGGACGACTTCGCGGCGTTCCGGATAGACGAGGGGTTCGTGGATCGCAACGGCAACGGCGAAGTTGATATTGGACCGGAGAGCCCGACGCTGCCGGGGTTCGAGCAGTTCGTGACGTTCAACAGCCCGCTCCTCGGGAGCGGGAACGCGAACGGGGCGTACTACCAGACGATCGATGCGACGGTGCTGGAGGAGGGGCCGCACTTCGTGACGGTGCGCGCGTTCCGGCACCGGGATGATGGCGGGCTGCCGATCTACGGGGAGTTTCGCAAGGTGGTGTATGTCGATCGCGAGCCGCCCGCGGCGGCGCTGGTCGAGCCGGGTGAGGGTGGGTTCGTGGGGGCGCTGAGCTACGAGTTCGCGGTGCGGGCCCTTGACCGGACGGTGGACAGCGTTCACATCCTGCTGAATGTGCCCGAGGGTTCAGACCCGGTGGCGCTGTGCAACGCCGGGAGCAGGGCGACCCAGACCGACCGGTTCGAGTTCCGGCGCACGATCGGCGGGCTGCCCATCGGCGCGAGCACGGTGACGATGGTGGCGTTCGAGGCGACGGGGAGCCACGCGATTGAAACGGTGACGTTTGTGGTGAACATCGGGACGGGTGATGTAAACCTCGACGGCGAAGTCGGTGTGGAGGATCTGTACGACGCGTTCATGCTGGCGGGCGAGGGGTATCTCGCGCCGCTGGACATGGATGAGAACGGGCTGATCGATGTGCGCGATTACCGGCTGCTGGAGGCGGCGATCCGGAGCGGGGAGCTGCTGGATATGACGGAGGGTCAGCGGTAAGCCAGCCAGGACTTTACCACAGAGAGCACAGAGCACACAGAGATGTCACAGAGTGAAGATCACGCGCCGAATGATTGCATTCAAGCGCCGGCGTTCACTCTGTGATCTCTGTGCTCTCTGTGGTGAGTGAATGTTCTGATTCAGGCGAGGCGCGCAAGGGCGGCGCGGGCGGCGTCGAGGTCGGCCCCGTCCTTGGCGAGCTTGGCCTTGGTCTCGTCGACGAGCTTTGGGGGAGCCTTGGCGACATAGCCGGGGTTGGAGAGGCGGCCGTTCATCGCGGTGATGGACTTCTCGAGGTCGGCGATCTGGCGGGTGAGGCGCTCGCGCTCGGCGCCGGCATCCACCGTCACGGCGTCGGCGAGGTTCGAGAGCGCGATCTCGGCGCCCTCGAAGCGGAGGGGGACCGAGGGGGCGCCCGAAGCGGGCGGATCGGTGGTGATGGCCTCGAGCACGGCGAGGGTCTGCACCATGCCCGCGCTGGGTCCGAGGCGCGCGAGCAGGTCGGGCGTGAGGTGGAGGTTCATGCGGCGTTTGGGGGCGACCTGGTGCTGGGCGCGGACTTCGCGGATCGCGGACACCAGCGAGCGCACGAACTCGAAGGCGGATTCGGCGGCGGGATCGTCGGCCGCGGGCGCGATCTCGGGCCACCCGGCGGTGCAGAGGAGGTCGCCCTTGCGCGGCGGCGTGAGGTGAACGAGCGGATGAGGGGCGGCGGGCGCGAGGCGGAGCTGCTCGTGGATCGCCTCGGTGATGAAGGGCATGATGGGGTGCGCGAGGCGGATGATGGCGTCGAGGGTGGCGCGCAGGACGGCGCGCTGCGCGGCGCCCCCCTCCCCGGCCACGGTGGGCTTGATGGCCTCGAGGTACCAATCGCAGAAGTCGCGCCAGACGAGGTCGTAGAGCGTGGTGGCGTAGTCGGCGAACTGGTAGTCGCGGAGCGCGGCGTTGATCTGGGTGGTGGCCGCGGCGAGGCGGGAGAGCATCCAGCGATCGGGGAGGGAGAGGGGCAATGGGGAATGGGCGGTGGGCAATGGAGAGGGGGGAGGGCCGGCGCTCACGGACTGCAAGGCGAAGCGTGCGGCGTTCCAGAGCTTGTTGGCGAAGTTTCGGCCGAGGTCGAACTTAGGGCTGGTGTTCTTGCCGGTGGTGGAGTCGCGCGTGACGGGCATGCGGACGTCCTGCGTCTGCGTCGTCATGTGCGCGAGGGTGAAGCGCATGGCGTCGGAGCCGTGGGACTCGATGATGTCGAGCGGGTCGACGCCGTTGCCGAGGGACTTGGACATCTTGCGTCCCTCGCCGTCCTGGATCATGGCGTGGATGAAGACGTCGTGGAAGGGGACGGGGCCGAGGGAGGAGGCACTGGGCACTGGGCACTGGGCACTGGGGGAGGACGCGGGCGGAGTGTGGGGCCAGCCGTGGGGGAGGAAGTAGCGATTGAACATGACCATGCGCGAGACCCAGAGAGTGATGATCTCGCGCGCGGTGCAGAGCGTGGAAGTGGGATTGAACGCGGGGAGAAGGGCGGGGAAGTCGGCGAGGCCGGTGGAGGCCGCGGCGGCGTCGGGGTCGGGCCAACCCATGGTGGAGATGGGCCAGAGGGCGGAGGAGAACCAGGTGTCGAGGACGTCGGGGTCGCGCTCGAAGCCTGCGGCTTCGAGTTCGGTAATGAACTCCGCTGTGTCTCGAAGAGTGCAAACGTGGACTGCGAAATCTTCTTCCGGCTGAACAAATCTCCATTTTCCATCGATCTGCCCAAACTCAATTCGGTCGCCTGAAACCAGTCCGTAGGCACGCACTTCATAGTGCTCTCGGTCTGGCCTCCGGCTATATGCTGTCACGAAAGACCCATACGGAGATAGTGGCTCCGCTTGAATCTCCTCTTTCGCGAAACGCCTCGACCACACCGGGATGCGGTGCCCCCACCAGAGCTGGCGCGAGATGCACCAGTCGCGGATGTTGTCGTGCCACTGCTCGTAGGTCTTGGCGTAGCGCTCGGGGTGGAAGGTGAGGGTGCTGTAGAAAGACTCAGACTGTGTGGTGGCACAGGCGTCCCGCCTGTGCGCGGCATGAGCTTCCACTGGGGAGGTGTCCTGAGAAGGATGCACAGGCGGGACGCCTGTGCCACCAGGAGTAGGAGAAGAAGGAGTCACAGGGGGGACGCCTGTGCCACTAGAACCACCGAAGTTCCCAGCGAGAACGCGATCGATGAAATCGAAGCCGGCATGATGTGCGGCGTCGGCAACCCAAGTAAACGGGTAGTCCTTCCAACGTTCGCAGAGGCCCTTGCGGATCGGGTTCTTCTGAATGTAAGCGACCTTCTCCTGAAACTCCTCGGCCCCGCGGATGATGCGGTCAAACGACTCATCCTGCCAGAGAGGGCCTGTGGCGCCGCGGGCTTTCTGGATTGCGTGAGATGCAAAAGACTTGATGCTGTGGAGGAGCTCAGAGAGAGAATGCCACTTTCCTGATGCCGATTCAAAGGGTGACAGGATCAGATGCACATGGTCAGGCATTACCACTGCGGCATGGAGTTCCATGCGCTGGCCGTGCCAGTGTCGGGCAGCATCGAGGACCTGCTGACGTTCGGTGTGCGAAAGTTCGCCCAAAAGGACGCGGAATGTCACGAAGTAGGTGCTGCCGCCCATTTGGTAGTGGGGGAGGTTGCGGTTGACAATGTTGAGGTTGCCAGAGATGGGGTCGAGGCGCTTGTAGGGGTCGGCGGAGCGCACAGGCGGGACGCCTGTGCCACCAGGAGTAGGAGAAGAAGGAGTCACAGGCGGGACGCCTGTGCCACCAGCCAGCACCTCGTTGGCGGCCTGGGCCATGCGCGGATCGGTGACGCGGACGTACCACTGGTCGCTGAGGTAGGGCTCGATGATGGCCTTGGAGCGGTCTGAGACCTTGACGGCCTGCTTGTAGGGCCTGGTGCCCTCAAGCAGGCCGCGGGCCTTGAACTCATCGAGGATTTTCTTGCGGGCGGCCTCGCGCTTGAGGCCGACGAAGATGGAGGCCTCGCCGACATCGGACCAGCCGTGCTGGTCGCTGATGCGGGCGTCGGGGGCCATGATGTTGATCATGCCGGTGCCGGTGGAGTTGCGGTCGATCTGGTCTTTGCGGCGGGTGTACAGGTCGTAGTCGTTCTGGTCGTGCGCTGGCGTGACCTTGAGGAATCCCGTGGCGAACTCGGCTTTGGGGTCGTTGGCTTCGGCTTCGGTGCGCGCCATCGCCTTGGGAAGGACGACGTAGTCGTCGGCCACGATGGGAAGGATGCGGCCGACCAAGGGGAGCTCGACCCAGAGGCCTTCGAGGGATTTGAGACGCGGGTCGTGCGGGTTCATGCCGACGGCGACGTCGCCGAGGTAGGTCTCGGGGCGCGTGGTAGCGACGGTGACCCAGGCTTGGTCTGAGGGTGGGAACTGATCAGCGCCGGGGTAGTTGAGTTTGGAGAGCTGGGACCAGGTGACAGGGCGCACAGGCGGGATGCCTGTGCCACGAGGAGAAGAAGGAATCACAGGCGGGATGCCTGTGCCACCAGGAGAAGAAGGAATCACAGGCGGGACGCCTGTGCCACCAGGAGCAGGAGAAGACCAGCGGACGAGCGGGTAGCGCATGTAGTAGAAGAACGTGTCGATCTCCTGGTCCTCGGTCTCGTCATCGGCGACGGCGGTTTGGAGGACGGGGTCCCAGTTCACGAGGCGCTTGCCGCGGTAGATGAGGCCGTCTTTGAAGAGGCGGAAGAAGGCCTCGCGGACGGCGCGGGCGCACACCTCGTCCATGGTGAAGCGCTGGCGATCCCAGTCGCAGGAGCACCCCATCATCTTGAGCTGGTGGGTGATGGTGGCTTCGTATTCGTCCTTGAAGGCCTGGATCTTGGCGACGAAGACGTCGCGCGGGAAATCCTGGCGGCGCTTGCCTTCTTCTTTTTGCACGCGCTTCTCGACGACGGCCTGGGTCGCAATGCCGGCGTGGTCGGTGCCGGGCATCCAGAGCGTCTCGAACCCCTTCATGCGGTGGGCGCGGGCGAGGATGTCCTGGATGGTGTTATTCAGCGCGTGACCGAGGTGCAGCGCGGCGGTGACGTTGGGCGGGGGAATGAGGATGCAGTAGGGCTCGGCCTCGCCGCGAAGGACGCGGTGCGGGTCGGCGTGGAAGGCCTTGGCGGCGTCCCAGGCGGCGCGGACCTTGGGCTCGAACTCGGCGGGGCGGTAGGCCTTGGGGAGTTCGGCGGGCGCTTCCGGTGCGGTGGTGGTGGGCGAAGATGTGGCCGTGTGGTCGGGCATGGTGGCAATCACGTTCAGGCTGGGGATGCGAGGGGTACGCCGAGCAAGTTGGGCTCCCGCCGGGCCGATACTGTACGTTCACCGTGCAAGTAACCAAGAACATGAAGCGGAAGGGGCGTGGGTTCCCTCGTGGCTCGGCCCGCGGGGCGGGCGTTGCGCTGGCCGCGCTGGCGGGGGTGCTGGCGATCGGGGGCGTGGCGATTGTGCCGCCGGCGAGGCCGGGGGGCGGAGGGGGACCGGCGCGCAGCGAGGCGGCAACCGTTG
>JACMLW010000087.1 GCA_014379385.1 Phycisphaerales bacterium | reverse complement strand
GACGTAGACATCGGGGAGGAAGTGCATCTCGATGCGCTTGAGGCCCTGGCCCTCGCAGGCCTCGCAGCGACCGCCGCCCTTCTCGGCGGAGACGTTGAAGCTGAAGCGGCCGGGCTTGTAGCCGCGGATCTTGGATTCCTTCGTTTGCGTGAAGATGCGGCGGATGTCGTCGAAGATGCCGGTGTAGGTGGCGGGGTTGGAGCGCGGGGTGCGTCCGATGGGGGACTGATCGACCTCGATCACGCGGTCGAGCTTGGCCAGGCCGGTGATGCGGGTGTGCTCGCCGGTGCGCAGGCGTGCCGCGGCGTTCACCTGGGCGGTGGGGATGCCGGGCTGGAGGCCCATGTGCTTGCGGGCGGCGATGAGGAGGATGTCGTTGACGAGGGTGCTCTTGCCGGAGCCGGAGACGCCGGTGACGCAGACGAAACCACCGAGGGGGAAGGCGGCGTCGATGTTCTTGAGGTTGTTCTGGCGGGCGCCCTTGATGCAGACGGCGTTCTTCTCGCTGAGCGGGCGGCGAACGGCGGGGGTGTCGATCTTGAGAACACCGGAGAGGTACTTGCCGGTGAGGCTGTCGGGCGCGGCGATGATGTCGGTGATGTTGCCCTGCGCGATGACGCGGCCGCCGTGGACGCCGGGGCCGGGGCCGATATCGAGCACGTGGTCGGCGGAGCGGATCATCTCCTCGTCGTGCTCGACGACGATGACGGAGTTGCCGATGTCGGCGAGGCGCCGGAGCGTGGCGATGAGGCGGTCGTTGTCGCGCTGGTGGAGGCCGATGGTGGGCTCATCGAGGACGTAGCAGGCGCCGACGAGCTTGGAGCCGACCTGGGTGGCGAGTCGGATGCGCTGGGCCTCGCCGCCGGAGAGGGTTCCGGTCCTGCGGTCGAGCGAGAGGTACTCGAGGCCGACGGACTCGAGGAAGCCGAGGCGGGAGAGGACCTCGCGCACGATGGCGTCGGCGATGATGCGCTGCTCGGAGGAGAGGGAGAGGCCCTCGATGAGGGCGCGGGCGTCGGTGATGGTGAGGCGGGCGATCTCGGCGATGTTGAGTCGAGAGGAGACGGGAGGGGCCGATGCGGGGCGCCCGATGACGGTTGCGGAGTTGGCGCGCGTGGGGTCGGGGGTGTGCGTGCTGGGGATGAGCACGTGGAGGGCGGGGGTGCCCAGGCGGTCGCCGCGGCAGCCGGGGCAGGATTTTTCCTGCATGTACTGGCCGAGCCATTCCTTGATGAAGGCGGACTCGGTCTTCTCGAGCCACTTGCGGAGGGTGCCGTAGACGCCCTCGAAGGTGGCCTCGTGCTTTTTGCGGTCCTCGGCGGTGGTGCCGGAGAGGAGGATGCGTTTGGCCCAGTCGGGGAAGTTGGCGACGGGCTCGAGCTGGCTGATGGAGAAGTCGGCGCAGAAGGCGCGCAGGCGTCGGCGGAAGAACTTGCCCATCGGGGGCGGGACTTTCCACGGTACGACGGCGTTCTGGGCGAGGGACTTGGACTCGTCGGGGATGACGAGGGCGGAATCGAACTCCATGATGACGCCCAGACCGTGGCACTCGGGGCAGGCGCCGTGGGGGGAGTTGAAGGAGAAGAGGCGGGGCTCGAGCTCGGGGAGTGCGCACTCGGGGTGGACGGCGCAGGCGTACTTGGAGCTGAAGACACGGTCGGACCAGGAGGAGGATGCGGATTCACCGGTCTGGAGACCGGTGCTGCCCGGACCGGCGCCACCCGATTCGACCGAGCCGATCACGGTGCCGTCGGCGAGCTTGAGCGCGGCCTCGACGGATTCGGCGAGGCGCTGGCGGGCATCGGCGCGGATGACGATGCGGTCAACCACAACGTCGATGGTGTGCTTCTCGTAGCGGGCGAGGCCGAGGGGGTTATCGCCGCCGGGCGCGAGGGCCTCGCGCAGCTCGAGCACGCGGCCGTTGACGCGCACGCGCCCCCACCCCTGCTTCTGCAGGTCGGTCAGGACGTCGGTATGGAAGCCCTTCTTGTCGCGGATGACGGGGCCGAGCACCATGAGGCGCGTGCCCTCGGGGAGGGTCATGAGCGAATCGACGATCTGGGTGGAGGCGGTGGCCTTGATGGGGAGGCCGCAGCGCTCGATGACGGCGCCGTCTTTCCTGGTTTTCGTGGGGGCCCAGCAGCCGGGCTGGCCGCAGCGGGCGAAGAGGAGGCGGAGGTAGTCGTAGATCTCGGTGCTGGTGGCGACGGTGGAGCGCGGGTTGTGGACGCCGGAGCGCTGCTCGATGGCGATGGTGGGCGGGAGGCCCTCGATGTCGTCGACATCGGGCTTCTTGAGCTGGTCGAGGAACTGGCGCGCGTAGGCGGAGAGGGACTCCATGTACTTGCGCTGGCCCTCGGCGAAGATGGTGTCGAAGGCGAGCGACGACTTGCCGGAGCCGGAGAGGCCGGTGATGACAGTCAGGCGGTCGCGGGGGATTTCGACGCTGATGTTCTTCAGGTTGTGCTGGCGCGCGCCGCGCACCGTGATCCGGTCAATTGCCAT
>JACMLW010000001.1 GCA_014379385.1 Phycisphaerales bacterium | reverse complement strand
GCGTACGGCCCCCTCCCACCCCCCGCAACGCAGAACGCAACCTCAAAACTGTCGCCTCGCTTCCCACTGCTAATCTGATCGGCGTCCGCTCTGATCATCTGGCAACGTGGAATCCGGCTCTCCCTTTCATGCCCCTCATCGCCTCCAACATCCACTTCGCCTACCCCCGGGCCCGGCCCATCCTCACCGGCGTCTCCGCCTCCTTCGCCCCCGGCGCCATCACCGTCCTGGTTGGTCCCAACGGTGCCGGCAAGTCCACGTTCCTTAAACTCCTCCTCGGTGCGCTCCGTCCACAGTCCGGCTCCATCACCCTCGACTCCCGTCCCCTCGCCTCCATCCCCGCTCGCGCCCGCGCCGCACGCCTCGCCTACATCCCCCAGCATTCCTACGTCGCGGCACCCTTCTCCGTCCGCCAAGTCGTCACCCTCGGTCGCTTCGCCCTGCCACCCGACGACCGCGCGATCGACACCGCCCTCGACCACCTCAGCCTCACACACCTCGCGAGCGAACCCTTCGGCGCCCTCAGCGCCGGTCAGCAGCAGCGCATCACACTCGCCCGCGCCCTCGCCCAGCTCGGCTGGCCCTCAACCCCGACCGCGATTTCTGCTTCCTCCACACCCGCCGCCCCAACTCGCATCCTCCTCGCCGATGAACCCTTCTCCGCCATGGACCCCCGCTTCGCCCTCCACGGCGCGCAGACACTCCGCGACCTTGCCGCGGCGGGCGTCGCCGTCATCATCGTCCTCCATGATCTCACGTTCGCTCTCCGCCTCGCCCACGGGGGCGGGGCCGTCCTGCTCGATTCCTCCGGCGTCATCACCGCCCACGGCTCCGCGACCGACGTCCTCACGAGCCCGGAGGCTGCCGCGGCCTTCGGCGTCACCCTCTCTCTGCACGAAACCCCAGCCGGGCCGGTCATCACCCCAGTGCTCCCATCTACTGCAATCTCGCGTGCTCCCGCGCCGTGTCCAGTACAATCCGCCAGCCGCTCCCTCGCCCCATGAACACCATCCTCCACAACTTCCAGCTCGTCATCGTGCTCCTCCTTATGAGCCTCTCGGCGATCAGTTGGATCTACAAGCAGCTCAAAGACCAGGCCGGCAAGAAGCGCGCGCGCGACTCCGCCTCTCGCCAGGCCGAGGAGATGCTCCGTACCGGCCGCCGCTCCGACGGCCCTTTCCTCCCTACTCAGACCATCGAATCCCAGCCCCAGGCACGCCCAGCGCAGTCGCGCCAAACCCAGTCGCGACAAGCCCAGCAGACCGCGGCCGACGAACATCGGCGCGCACAGCTCGAAGAGCTCCGCCGCCGCGCCGAGGCAAAGGGCGCCCGCCCGGGTCAATCTATTCCCGAGTTCCGCCCCCCAGCCCCCCCGATGGCTCGGCCCCGTCCTGGCGCACCGGCCGGTCCCCAGCCGCCCATCATCGTCTTCGGACCCAAAGGCCCCATCATCGTCGCTCGCGGCCCCATCACCGGCGCCGGCACCCCTCCTGCTCAACGCACCGCAACACCAACTCCCCGGCAACGTCCGCAGCGCGCGCAGCCCAAGGCGCAGCAGCGTCAACCGCAATCCGCGCTACCGACAAGGCAGCAACAGGCACAGCAGCAACAGATAAAGCAGCAGGAAGCGCGTCAGCAGCAGGCCCGTCAGCAGGAACAGGAGCAGCGCTCCAGCCGACGTTCGCCCGCTCCCCTGTCGCCAACTGCTCTACCCGCGCCACCAGCCTCGCGCGCTCCCGCCCTCCCAACCACGCGATACACCGCACCCGACGAACCCATCCGCCCCGCGCCCATCGCCTCCTTCGCCTCTCTCAAAGGCGCTTCACCTGCGCAGATGCGCCGCCTCCTCGCCAACCTCGAGGCGCTCAGGCTCCCCGTCTCTCTCCGCGAAGACTCCGATCGCGAAATGTTCTAGCCGGCACGCCAACTCGGTGAACCTCTCAAGACTTCCCCGAAAGGCCGCGGGTCCTCGCCCGCCTCCGCCTCCACGAGCGCAGCGCCCGCGACTTCCTCGACGCCCTCAGCGCCCGCCAAGATCGCGGACACCGACCTCATGATGTTCGAACCCCCTCGCTACACGCCGATGTCGCCGGCCGTTTTGCAGGGCCGGTCGCTGCCGCCTGACCTGCTGGAGTCCCTCTATTCCGGCGCGGCGATATCTGTGGTGGAGCGATGGTGCGATGGGTCGGATGCATGCTTGCCCTCTGCACAAAGTCGATCCCGATAGAGGCGGATTGCTCGGGCGGCATGGCATCGAGTTCCATAGGAGAGCCTCTCGCCGCCCGCCTTCTGATGATGGATGAGCGCAGCCATTGCACGATCTACCCATTCGTGATCCGATCCTCCCGGGATTGCTACTACGATCCATTCCAGCGAGTGAGCCTGAAAAGCCACGGATTCTTCAAGCCCGATCGCTGGGCTGGATCCTTGTTGATTTACGGCCGAGAGATTGAACATGCCGTCGCCACCTTGAACACTCCTAATCTCCGCGAGTTCTCGATCAAGCTCGGTTCGCACTCGCCTTTGAGTTTTTGCCGATAATCGAACTCGAGAGGGCGCAGCATCGGCCCACGCGAGAGCAATCCTCCAGTGGGTTCCGAAACAGGCCACCTCAGTCTTCTCGGAGTGCATCAGAGATTGAACGACGCCGTCAAGCGACATGGACTCTCCAAACCGATTCGTCCAGGTCGTTCGACCTGCCACTAGAAAAACCGGTACGGCATAGCTGAGTTCCGCGCCCGAATGCGCTCGCCACTCGAGCGTCCGAACCATCGCGGCTAAGGGAACCCGATCCCCGTCAGGGGGCACTCTGACCAACTGGGTGCTCGGGTCAACGCCCGCCGCACAGACAATGGCATACAGCCCTTGCCCGAAGTGGCCCTCGACGATCGAGCCAGCACCAAAAGCCTCGCCGGAGCGGAATATCACGTCGTTTTCATTACATTGAATAAGCGGCGACACTGCTGCATCTGGATGCGACGTCCAAGACGTCTCCTCAAGAAGCCAGTCCAACACCGTCTTTCCGCCGACGATCGGCAAGTCGCCACCAGTCCCGATCAGAGCGTGGAACAGGGCCCAGGGGCTGTCCTCACTGGTCGGGGGCGAGGCCCCGAACTCCTTTAGAGCGTCGTCGAGAATATCAGCGTCCAGGCCCCCGTTGCTCCAACATAGGCATTGCTCGGGCGGACCACGCAACGGCGCACATAGATACATAATAATAGCTAACACCAACAGAAGTCGGACGGCCCGCGCCGAATGAGCAAGGTGCTTTAGCATCAGCATCGCTACACTCGGCGAGGTTCCAATACCCTGCCCAGCGTGATCCCTGTGATTAGTCCAATCGCAATTGAACCAGCTATCCAACCACCATCAGACACACGGCTATGTTGCGACGGGAATGGGTGATCGGACACGACGAGAGCGTGGCCGGTCCATTTTTCGGTGATGGAACGCATGGGCATGAGCCCTCTGCCCTTCACCGAAATCGGATCAAAATAATATCCGTTGCTTTCGTCATTCGTTGACATGAATACCGCGAAGTGCCCGAGCGGCTGCTGCCGATCCGAAAGACGCAGATCCAATTGCAAGACCGCCGGCAGCCGCAGCGCAATCAGCTCTCCGGGGGTAAGCTTTCGAGCTTCACAGAACAATCCGTGGGCGGAGAAAAACCTACTTAGATCGTCGAATGAACTCTCCGATCCCTCTGATATACTCACTTCAACTGGGACTGTCCGCCCAAACAGCGATAATATAATAACCGCAGCTCCATCGCCGCAGTCAAGCTGCTGTTGCATAACATCGTTCCCAGCTACTTGGTCGTTGAAATCGATCGAGGGCGGCCTGTTCGCCTGCACATCGATACTCCAAGACCCATTGCAATGAACCCGGCTCCCCCTACAGCCGTCCACCTGATCGCCGGTTGGCTGACGTTGACGACTGGAGGCCGCTCTGCTAGCTCGGTTCGAGCGGACTGGACCGCGAGATCGATGGATGCATTGAAGTCGGCTGGGTCACCCGCCGTGATGGTCCAAGCTGCGCCGATATCCACATCAAACAACTCTGTCCCGGCGGGGAGATGGTCCCAAAGCTCGAACTCCTCGTCGCTGACGCCGCCGTTGATCGTCAGTTGGGCTTCACCCGTCTCCGCTCCGTCCACCACCATATTGAACGTGAGCGCGGTCTCAGTCTCCGGCATTCCCGGGATGATACCGACGTTCTTCTGGCCGATCACAGGGAGCCAGATTCCCGGAGCCGCCTCCTGCGCCTCCAGGCACACCAACTCCATCGCTACTACGCCGGATGCATCGTAATACCACTGCCGCATAGGGAGGCATCCGCGAGATGCATCTAACCAGGCCGCGTACTTTCTACCTCCTCCATCCTCCCTGACTATCTCGACTACGTGGCAGGGAACTCCATTGACATCCTCGATGACTGGGACGACAACCGAGACATCACACGTCAATAGCGACTCAAGACTCTGGTCATTGAATCCATTGCCGTTCGGGTCGGGGTCATTTAGCATCGCTAGATCGAAAAAACCGAACGTCTGCGTGTCCACTTCTTGTTCGTGATCTCTTCCCATATGCACGAGCGCCATTCCACGGTTCACTTCGTGCAGGGAGAAGCGAGAACCGTCGAACGCCGTATCGCGCCGAACGGTAACGGTGCTGAGGTCGGGTCGCCTGCCGTATGCATGAGAAACAAATATCCGATCACCGCTCTTGACAACGCTTCGATGCGACCGAGCAAAGAGGTTTGCCGGGCCACCATCCACGTTGTGCGAGAAAGACACGCGGATATCACCGATCGTTTCGCGCACTGCGGCGATCTGACGAAGTTCGTCCTTCGACAGCACGGCGGGCTGGCCCAGAATCCCTCCAAGCACCACACCGGCAATCGCGGAGATCATCATTGTCTTCCTTTCAAGTCAGGCCGCATTACTTCTTGTCGCACGCTGTCCAGGTCTTGTAAAGCCTCGGGCAGCTCCATGGCCCGGTAAAGACTGCTCCGGTGCAATAGCATCCGAATCCCAAGAAGCCAGTATTGCACCATAGCACGTTGTAAGTACTGCTGGCTGGCTCGGTATCACAATCAAATGATGTAAAGAAGCCCCACTGGGTAGTCCCTCCCGTACCCTGTCCGTTCACAGGCGTGCAATCGGATCGGCAGGTTGTAGATGTGCAAGGCGCTGGACCTGGATCGCATGGACTCACAGGGCTCCCTATTTGACAGTACACCTGGGGGATCTTGGTCTGATGCACGCACACACCAGGCTGACGGCCTGTAATGTTTTTCGTGTCGACCCAGCCCTCCGTTCGCGATAATCCATGTCCCAGTAAGACGAACCCAGCAAGACAGAATGCAACCGGGATGCCCGGTGCTCGTCCGAGCATAAACGCTTTCGCCGAAACTTCTTTGAGAGACATAACCGCGAACCTCCCGGAAAGGTGTCCGTCAGGATCGTGTTTCAAACTATCGTCATCGATTGGTCACGTCAATCGCGTTTTACGGTAATTTCACGCCAGCGAATGTGGCTGAGGCTGCTGGCTTTCCCTTGACCACAACGGATGCGATTCCTAAGTCAAGCATCGGCAAGATGTTACGAATCCCTGAAATGGGGGCGCGGCAAGGGAGTCTTGTCGGAAATACGACACGAATCCGGTACTTTTTTTTGACCCAAGTCTGATGTGAAGAGTGTCGGACCTGGATCAGAAACCGGAACATTACCGGGTGCGGACCGCGAACCACGTCGTTTCTCCTTCCACTCCTCCCGCTTCTTCCGCACCGGCACCCCCAGCACCTTCGCCACCTCCACATTCGTTTCCTCCACCACCCCGCGCCCCGCAACCAACTTCCGCATCGTGCTGCTGTCCACCCCCGTCCCGCCCAGGTCCGCCTCCATCCGCCCCGTCAGCACCAACTCGCCCCGCCCCTTGCCCGCGGTGAGTTCCACCCGCTGCACTGCATCTCCCTGCATGCGGACCCGCTTCAGATCCTGCCGCGGCCGCACCACCATCCGCAGCCTCTGCTCCCGCACTTCCCCCACCATCATCACCCCCGGCGCGATCACCATCGGCGGCTCGAACTCCACCTGCACCCGCTCCTCATGATCGATGCTGCGCACCAGCACCAAGTCCCCATTCGCCTCCCGCCGCAACACATCCTCGCGCACCAGCACGAGCGTTCGACCTTCGCGCCCCACGCGCCGCTTCACCGTCACCTCGCCTCCCCCACCTTCCACTTTCTCCAGCTCCATCACCATGGTCGCCTTTCCATCTTCCATCTCGCGCACCCACTCCAGCCGCCGCATCACTTGGCCGCCCAGAAGAAGCTCCGCCGCGCGCACCTGTCCCGCGTCCACTCCCGGCTCCAGACCCTTCTTCCCCTCATCCTCCCCCGCGCGCACCCCGCCCCCCTCTCCCTCCACCACGTCCCCGCGCCCACCATGACCCGTCTCATCCGCCGCGCACCCGCCCAACAATCCCAACCCAACCCCCCACCACGCCGCCCCCGCCAAAACCATCCCGAGGTGTCCCATGTGGTCGGCCCTCCATTGACCTGCCGATACAATCACCCATGCCAGCCCACCGCCACAGGCGGACTCTGCCCACTCTCGTGCTCGCCACTATCGGCCCGCTCGCCCTCCTCGGCGCCTGCGGGAATACCCAGCGCGCCGCCGACTCCGAGAGCATCCTTGGCCTCCTCCCCGCACCCCCTTCCCCCGCCGAGGCCGCCGCATGGTTCTTTGACCCCTACGACCCCGACAAACGGTTCCGCGGCACCGTCCTTCTCGCCAACGCCCCCTTCGGCGGTGAAGACGTCTACATCAAAGGATACCTCGACCACCTCAAGGACTCCGACGCATCCGTCCGCGCCGCCGCCGCCTTCGCCCTCGGTATGCACGGCAACCCCGAGCACGTCCCCGAGATCGTCCCCCTCGCCTCCGATCCCGACCGCATCGTCCGCTTGAGCTCCGCCCGCGCCCTGCAGCGCCTCCACAACCCCGTCGCCATCACCCCCCTCCTCGAGCGCCTCGACCCCGCCAAGGAGATCGAGGCCGATATCCGCGCCGAATCCGCCAGCGCCCTCGGCCAGTACGCCGAGCCCCGCGTCCTCCAGGGCCTCATCCGCGGCCTCGCCGACGAGCGACTCACCGTCACCCGCAACTCCGCCCAATCACTCGCAACGCTCACCGGCCAGAACTTCGGCGAAGACCGCCGCGCCTGGCTCGACTGGATCACCGCCACCAAAGAGCCCTTCGTCGGCCAGCGCGCGTACGTCTACCCCATCTATTGGCGCGACCGCACTTGGCTCGAGTACCTCCCCTTCTGGCCCGAGCCCCCCAACGAGCAGGCCGCGACCCCCGTTGGCGCGCCGGCCCTCCCCACCGCCTCCAATACGCCGCGCTCCTGAAGCCGGTGCTCCCCCCAGGAGTCCCCACGCGGTGCGCGCCGTCCGTATCGATTCATCCGGCCCCAGGCTCGTCACGCTCCCCGCCGCGCCCGCTCCCGCGCCCGGCAGCGCTCTCGTGCGCATCCGCCGCATCGCCCTCACCGCCGCCGACGCCCCACCAACCGCGCTCTCCCCCTCAGCCACCCCCTCCCCACCCGGCTTCTGTTTCGTCGGCCTCGTCGAGCAACTCAACATCGATCCCGCCGCGCCCCCCGCCCCCCCCGCTCTCCGCGAGCGCCTCGCGGCCCTCCAATCCCAGCGCATCGTCGCCTCCCCGACCATCACCTGCGGCGCCTGCGACATGTGCCGCGCCGGCCTCGCCCCCCACTGCCGCGAGCGCCGCCTCATCGGCGCACCACCGCCCCTCGGACGCGACGGCGCCCTCGCCGACACCATCCTCCTCCCCATCGCCAACCTCGCGCCCGTCCCCGACTCCCTCGACGACGAGCACGCCATGCTCGCCCCCCTCGTCGCCACCGCCATCCACGCCGCGCACCTCGCCGCCCGCGCTCGCTTCCTCACCATCATCGGACCCGGCCCCCTCGGCCTCCTCACCGCCGCGGCGGCCGTTGCCCGCAATCCCGCTGGAGGCGGCGCCGCAGGGGGGGCAGCGGGCGCACGCTACCTCGTCAGTACACCCGCGGAACTCGCCGTCTGCGAGAAGTGGTCCCTCAAGCACCGCCCCATCTCCGACGCCGGCCGCCGCCACGACCAGGACGCCGTCATCGACTGCTCCGGCGGCCTCACCACCCCCGGCGCGGCATCCACAAACTCGGTCGCCTGCGCCCTCGCGCGCCCCCGCGCCACCCTCATCCTCGCCTCCGCCTCACCGCACCCCGCGCCCACCTCACCCCTCGACCTCGCCCCCGCGCTCGAGCACGAGCTCATCATCCACGGCTGCCGCGCCGGCGGCGGCGGTGGTGGGGCCGGCTCACTGACCGAAGCCCTCGCGCTCCTCGCGCAGGGTCACTTCGACACCCGCGCCCTCATCTCCCGCCGCATCAAGCTCGACGATGCCCCCGCCGCGCTCCGCTCCCTCGCCTCGCCAGACACACTCGTCATCAGCGTCGAACCGTAGCCGCGGGCGCCCCGCCGACTCCCACTTCTAATTTCTGGTTCTAATGTTGGCCCGCGCTCCGCCACCGGCTGCGCCGCGCCCGGCACCGCACCGGGGACGGGGGGGAGGGGGGGTGGCCCGATCCGCACCGCCTCGCCCGCGATCAGCCCCAGCATCACCACCCCCAGCATAATGCGGTACCACCCGAACGCCGCCAGCCCCTTCCGATTTAGATACCCCACGAGCCACCGGATCGCCAGCGCCGCGCTCGCCGTCGCCACCACCACCCCGATCACCACGTTCACCACCCCCAGCTGCGAAAACAGATCCCCTCCCTCAACTCCCCCCTTCAACTCTCCCGCGCCGTCGCTTCCGCCCATCACACTCTTGCTCAGCCGATACACGCACGCCGCCCCCAGCGTCGGCAGCCCCAGCAGAAACGAAAACTCCGCCGCCGCAGCCGGCCTCAGCCTCGCAAACAACCCCCCCGTGATCGTCATCATTGACCGGCTCGTCCCCGGCCACATCGCCACGCACTGCAACAGCCCGATCATCAGCGCCTGCACCGCCGTCAGATCCTCAATCCCTCTCCCTCGCTCCGGCCCGCCCAGCCCCCGCGGCCCAAACCGCCCCTCGCGCCACATCTCCACCACGATCATGTACACGCCCCCCAGCATCAGCGCCGCCACCACCGGCCCCGGATAAAACAGCTTGCGCTCGATCCAGTCATCCAGCAGCAAGCCCAGCACCGCGGCCGGCATAAACGCCACCCCCAGATTGAACAGCAGCCTGAACCCCGCCGGGTCCTTCCCCATCAGCCCGCGCATCATCTGCCACACGCGCCCCCGATACAGCCCCAGCACCGCCAGGATCGCCCCGCCCTGCACCACGATCGTGAACGCGTTGATCGCGTCCCGCTGCGCCGGCGTGCCCCCCTCCCCCCCATCCATCCCCAGCAGCGCCGACGCGATGATCAAGTGACCCGTCGAGCTGATCGGCAGGAACTCGGTGATCCCCTCCACCAACCCCAATATCACAGCTTGCCACCACTCCACGAGCGCTCCTTGATAAAAGGCAT
>JACMLW010000086.1 GCA_014379385.1 Phycisphaerales bacterium | reverse complement strand
TTGCGAGTCGAGACGGTCGCCCGCACGACCCTTGATGCGCTACCGCACCTTCACGAGCGCCATCGCGACGACCACGAGGATCGCGCTGACGATCCAGAATCTCGCGACCACCTGCTGCTCCGTCCAGCCCGACATGTGCAGGTGATGGTGGAACGGCGCACACTTGAAGATGCGCTTGCCCCCGCTGTACTTGAAGTACCCGACCTGCAGCGTCACCGACGCGATCTCGACGATGAAGACGCCGCTCATCACCAGCAGCAGCAGCTCCTGCCTGACGACCAGCGCGATATACGCGAGTGTCCCGCCCAGCGCCAGCGATCCGGTGTCGCCCATGAACACCTGCGCCGGCGAGCAGTTCCACCACAGAAAGCCGAGGCACGCCCCGGTCATCGCCGCGGCCAGCACAATAAGCTCATCGCTGCGCGTGATGTACGGCACGAGGAGCCGCTGCGCCGTCCCCTCGCTCCCCGCGATGTACACCAGGATCACCAGCCCCATGCTCACCGCCACCGTCACGCCCGCGGCGAGCCCATCCATGCCGTCGGTGATGTTCGCCGCGTTGCTCATCCCCGTGATCAGCAGCAGGGCCCAGATGACGAACACGAGTCGCGGCAGGTAGATCAGCCCCTGCGAGATGGCCCCACCGGCTCCGGGGTCGTACGTGCGCTGCAGCGGGAGCGTCAGCACATGCGCGAGGTCGTGCGGTGCCCCGGAGTCGCCGTGGTTGTACGCGAAGAACCCCACCAGGGCCCCGATCCCGAACTGGAAGACGAGCTTCTCCCACGCGCGCAGCCCTTGGCGCGAGCCGCCACGCGTCTTGGCCGTGAGCTTGAGCCAGTCGTCGAAGCCGCCGAGCGCCGCGAGCCACACGAGCACGACGAGCCCGAGCACAACATAGAACTCGCGGACGTTGGCGAGCAGCGCGGTCCACCCGATGATCGCGCCGATGATGAGGATGCCCCCCATAGTCGGCGTGTTCGCCTTGCTCGAGGCCGCCGCGCGCAGCCCCGCCGCGTCCGTCAGCCCGCTGTCACCGATTTTCATGCGCCGAAGCCAGGCGATGACCGGCCTTCCGGCGAGCACCACGGTGAGGAACGACATCGCCGCCGCGGCTAGTGCGCGGAACTCAATCTGGTCGAGCAACTGGAAGATCCAGTAGATACCCCAGTCGTCGAGGCGCTCGCGCAGCAAATCCAGCAGAACGTACAGCATTCATGCCACCGCCGGGCGGATCGTTCCCGCGCACCCCGCCGTGGTTCCCACCCGCTCGCGCAGGGCCTCGAGCACACGCTCCAGCCGCATCCGGCGCGAGCCCTTGAGCAACACCAGGTCGCCGGGCTCGAAGAGCGCCGCCACGTTCTTCGCCTGGCCGGCGTCCAGGTCGCTCTCGAGCACGTACCGGCCGTACGCCCAGTCGCGCGCCAGCCTCTCGGCGGTGTACAGCCCCAGGTGCCCGACGATCACCACCTTGTCGATGTTGCCCGCGTCCAGCACGGCCTGCGCCACCTCGCGGTGCGCATCTGGCGCCGCCGCGCCCAGCTCGAGCATGTCGCCCAGCACGGCGATGCGTCGCTTGGCGTTGGCGCCGAGGCTCGCGAGCGTGCGCACGGCGGCGATGGTGCTCTCGGGGTTGGCGTTGTACGCGTCGTTGATCACCTCGATCCCGCAGATGTTCACCCGCTCCAGCCGCATCGCCGGCGCCGTCGCCGCGGCGAGCGCATCGCCGATTACGCCCTCGCTGATCCCCAGCCGACGCGCCACCGCGAGCGCGGCCAGCGCATTGAGCGCGTTGTGCTCGCCGATCATCGGCAGCGTGCAGGTCTGGCGGTCATTCACCGTGAACCGAAGCGACACCCTCCCATCGGCGCTCGTGACGTGCTCCACGCCCGTGAGCCGCAGGTCGGCCTTGTCGCTCCGCCCGAACGTCACAACGTTGGGCACGCAACGCAGGTGCTCGGCGAGCTGCGGCGCATCGGCCGTCACCACCGCCAGCCCGCCGGGGCGCAGGTACGTCAAGATCTGCGCTTCCTCGCGCGCCACGCCCTCGAGCGTGCTGAGTCCCTCGAGGTGCTCACGCCCGATGCTCGTGATCACCGCGACCTCGGGCTCGATGACCTCGGCCAGCATCCCGATCTCGCCGGGCGCGTTCGTCCCCACCTCGCAGATCAGGTACTGGTCGCTCCCCGACGCCGACAGGATGGTCAGCGGCACGCCCACCGCGTTGTTGAAGCTCTTCTGCGAGGCCGTGCCGCGCAGCTTCGTCGCCAGCAGCGTGTCGATCAGCCTGGTGGTCGTCGTCTTGCCGTTGGAGCCCCCCACCGCAATCACCCGCGTGCGTGAAAGCGTCTTGCGGTACACGCCCGCCATCTTCAGGAGCGCCCGCCCTGTATCGGCGACCTTGATGATCGCCACCGGACGGCTGAACACCCCACTCCCCGCCCCCGTTCCGCCACTCCCGCCCACACCCGGCGGCACGACCTCCGGCCGGTCGATGATCAGGAGCGCCGCCCCCGCGTTCACCGCATCGCGCAGGTACGCGTGGCCGTCATGCCGGTCGCCCCGCAGCGCCAGGAACGCCTGGCCCGGCCGAATCGAGCGCGTGTCGGTGCTCAGGCCGTTGAGCTCGATCTCGCCCTGCGGCGCGCGCGCGATCCATGAGCCGCCCGCGGCGACCCGCACTTTATCGGTTGTCCAAAACTTCACGTCGTCTCCGTCCATGGAAGCTGCGGCGTCTGGTTGTCGCCATCGGCGCCGCCCAGCTCGCCCCCCCCTCCCCCACCCCCACCATTGCCTGCAACGCCGGCCGTGGCGATGCCCGCTTCGTCCTGCTCTTCGTAGCCCGACCCGCCGCCTTCCGTTTCCATCGCCCCTGTTGCCACGCCGCCGGCCCCCCCACGCGTCGGGTACATCGCCCGCAGCCGCAGCGCCTCGCGCGAGACCTCGCGATCATCAAACGCTCGCCGCTCCGTGCCCCCCTTGCCATCGGGCAGGATCTGGTACTCCTCGTGCCCCTTCCCCGCCACCAGCACCACGTCGCCCGGCATCGCGCGACGCACCGCCAGTTTGATCGCCCGCGCACGATCCACCTCGATCAGCACGCGCACCCGCAGCGCCGCCGGAACGCCTGCCATGATCTGCCCGATGATCGAGCCCGGCTCCTCCGTCCGCGGATTGTCGCTCGTGATGACAACGCGGTCGGCCAGTCGCGCCGCCACCGCTCCCATTCGTGCCCGCTTCGTCCTATCGCGATCGCCCCCGCACCCGAAGACGCACCACACTTGACCGCCCTCGGCCATCGCCGCGCCGCGCGCCACGCGCAGCACACTCTCGAGCGCATCGTCGGTGTGGGCGTAATCCACATACACCTTCACCGGGTTCTCGGGCTTTGAGACAGGCTCCAGCCGTCCCGGCGGCGCCTTGACACGCTCCAGTTGCCCGCTCATCGCCGCCTCATCCAGCACCAGCGTGTCCTCGCCGCCTTCGAGCAGGATCTTGCTCGCGGCCCATACCGCCGCGGCGCTCTGCAGCGAGTTCATCAGGTTGTGCGGCCCGATCAGGTTCAGCCGAGCGCGGCTCCGGCCCCACGGGCCGCTCAGCTCCGCCACCATACCCGAGCCGTCGGCCTTGATTGACCGGCCGCGACACTCCGGCTGGTTCACGCGGCAGGCACCCGCCTCTTCAAGACAGCACCGCAGAACCGGACCGCCGAAGGCGCCCACCATCAGCCGGTGGGCCGCGTCATCAGCATTGATGATCGCCACACCGTCGCGCGGCAGCATCGCGAACAGCTTCGCCTTGGCTCCGCCGTACGCCTCCATCGTGCCGTGGTAATCAAGGTGGTCGCCCGTGAGGTTGGTGAACACGCCGACACGGAACGAGAGGGCCGCGACCCGCTTCTGATCCAGCGCGTGGCTCGAGACCTCCATCACCGCGGCGCGGCAGCCCGCCTCGACCATCCGCGCGAACGTGAGCGAAAGCTCCAGTGCCGGCGGCGTGGTGAGCGCCGCTGGCGCCACCTCAACCCCGTCATCGATGCTGATCGTGCCGATGAGGCCCGTCCGCACCCCGAGCGTGTTGAGCATCTGATGGATCAGGGAGCTCGTGGTCGTCTTGCCGTTGGTGCCGGTGATCCCGATCAGCAGAAGCTTGGACGTGGGGTTGCCGTAGAAGCGTTCGGCGATCTGCGCCGAGGCGAGCTCAACATCGTCGGTGAAGAGCAGGCCCACCGGCCCGCACGGGTGGTGCGCGGGGAGCGTGACGGAGCGGTCGTCGGTGAGAATCGCGACGGCGCCCGCCTCGACCGCGTCACTGATGTAGCGCCGGCCATCGGCGATGCGGCCGCGGCGCGCGATGAACATCGAGCCCGGCATGACGGTGCGGCTGTCCTCGGTGATGTCGCAGACGCGGACCTTGGCCGCGCGGGTGTCGGCGCTACTTCCGCCCCCGCCGGGGGTGACGCCGAAACCCGCAACCAGATCCCCGAGAAGCATGAGTCACCCCGGAGGCACATTGTGACCGGACCACGCGGATCGTATCGGGCCACAACGCCCGGCGCGCACAGTATTTGCGTGCGGGCAGCGGGAGAGCAGAGAGCGATCCACTCGGCCCGCCGCCGTCAGATCCCGTACGCCCGCTGATATCCTCCAGGCGTGCCCGAACCCCTCCCAGATCGAGGTCCGCCAGTGCGCACCAGCTCGTTCGGCCGCTACATGCCACAACCGCGTCATCGCTGATCACGACCGCCACGGGCTGGCCGATGATGGCGTTCAAGGGCGTTGTTGCAGCGCCTCGACTGTTCAAAGCCCGAAGGCCAGCGCCGACTCCCGGATGTCTATCGCGGGTATTGGCTGCGCGGCAACGCCGTCGTCGGCATCGTGATGATGCCGATCCGCCCTATCTGGCCCGGACTCATCGTCAACACGCTCCTGGCGCGGCGCTCGGCTGGTGGGTGGTCCAAAACGTCAGGTCGGGCTTCCGCAGAATCGTCGGTCGAATCCGTCATCGGCGCGGGCTCTGTGGCGCCTGTGGATACGCCCGCCGTAGCTTGGCAATGGAGCAGCCGTGTCCCGAGTGCGGTGGACAAACGTCCAGGTTCGCCTCGCCCAACGATTGCTGGCGGTTCGCGGTGAAGGCTGCGTTGATCGTCGTAACGGGTATCGGCCTGTGCGCGCTGCTCGCCGGCGCGTGCCTTCAACTTTTAGGCCTCCTCCCACCACGATTCCCGCCCGCGGTGCAAGTAGCGCAACGCGCGAAGAAGGACAGCCGTGGCCGGCAGATGAGCTGACTCGGGCGGAAGGAAAATGGCGAACTGGCAGGCGCGAGTGGCGGCAGTGGAACCAAAGTGGCTCGCGCATCCGCCTCGAACAATCACGCGGGTTGGCCTTGGCACGTCGTATAAGGTGGTCCGCTGGACGCGGCCGGGCGGCGGAATCGATTCGATTTCGATCGTTCCCGCGGGAGCAATCGCGGGGACGCTGTTCTTCGCGATCATTGCCGCGAACCTGCGCTCGGTGCTGCGTGCTCTTGGCTCCGTGCAACGAAGGCGCGGAATAAATTACGTCCGGCTCGGACTTGCCTCACACCCCATAACTCGGTACTCTATGTGTTCGGGGGTTGATCGGAGGGTGGGACCGTTCGTGCCGCGCTCCCTGGTGCTGCAAGGCAGAGACCACAAGGAAGAAAAGCCGTATGGCCCGCACAGTCACGCTCCTCGCCGTCGCTACCCTCGCCGCCTGTCCGCTCCTGCTCCTGGCGCAGCCCGAGAAACCGGCCAAGCCCGGCACGCCGGCCCAGCCCGACAAGCCCCAGACGCCCCAGATGCCCGAGGGCTTCGACCCCACCAACATGGACCCGGCGGTCATGATGGAGATGTGGGAGAAGGCCAACGCCCCCGGGCCCGAGCACGCCACGCTCGAGCCGCTCATCGGCCACTGGGACACCACCCTCAAGCACTGGATGGGCCCGGGTGAGCCGCACGTCTCGCACGGCTCGGCGACCAACGAGTGGGTACTCGACAAGCACTACATCGTCATGCACTCCAAGAGCGACATGATGGGCAAGGAGCTGCACGGCATGGGTCAGCTCGGCTACAACAAGACCACCAGAAAGTACGAGAACACCTGGTCGGACAACTTCTCCACGCAGATCATGCTGGCCTTCGGCTCGTACGACGCCTCGAAGAAGGAGCTCACCTTCAACGGCTCGTACGACGACCCGTTCGGCTCGGGAAAGCGTGAGTTCAGGCACGTCACACGGATGGTGGACAAAGACACGAACGTCTTTGAGATGTACGAGTCGATGATGCCCGGCGCCGGCCCCATGAAGGTCCTCGAGATCACCTACAAGCGGTCCGAGGGCAAGCACGGCGTGCATGAGGAGCACGGCCGCGACCACAAGGCCAAGCCCTCCGGCGCCAACTGAGTTCATTCACACCGCACGGGCGACGGCCAACGCCGCCGCCCGCTGTCTTTGTAGCCCGCGTCCGACAAGAACCCTCTGGAGATCGTGACATGGACCTTCGCAGCATCATCGCCCTCGCCGCGGCCGGCGCCGTCGCCACCACCACGGCCCTGGTTGCCCAGCCCGCAACCGACACCAAGCCCAAGACCCCCACGCCGACCAAGCCCGTGCAGCCCGAGAAACCGGCCGAGAAGAAGCCCGCGCCCACCACACCCCCGGAGAAGCAGCCGACCGACGCCAAGCAGCCCGGCGATAAGGCCCCGGACGGGTCCGGCATGAGCCAGGAGGAGGAACTCGCGTGGACCTTGGCCTCGATGACCAACGACAATCACCAGCGGCTCGAGGAGATGCTGGGAGACTGGGACTGCAAGGCCAAGTTCTGGATGGATCCGAGCGCCCCGGCGATGGAGATGACGGGCACTTCCAAGAACGCCTTTGTCCTTGGCGGTCGCTGGCTCCGCCAGGACTTCACGAGCACGTTCATGGGTCAGCCGTTCACCGGCCTGGGCTACACCGGGTACGACAACATCAAGAAGACCTACATCGGCACCTGGATGGACACCATGACAACCGGCATGATGACTTCCGAGGGCAAGTTTGATGAGGCCACCAACACCTACACGTTCACGGGATGGATCCTCGACCCCATGAACAAGAAGAACGCCTTCCGCCACGTGATGAAGATCGACAACGAGAACCAGCACACCTTTTCGATGTTTGAGTCCAAGGGCGGCGAGGCCGAGCGCAAGACCGCCGAGATGGTCTACACCCGCAAGAAGTAAGCCCGGCAACCCACCGATTCTCTGAAACTCCCTCAGGGCCGCCTCACCCGCGGCCTCTTTTTTTTTGAGACCCCCGCTCTTTGTTCTGACGTTATTTTCAGAAGTTTTTGAAATCTCGTTGCCAACCATGGCCCTGCCAACTATCTTTCCGTCATGGCCCGGCGATCCCAACGCCCCATCTCCGATGGCGCCCTCCGACTCGCCCAGGATCGCTTCATCGCCGCCTGGGGACAGATGGGATCCACTTGGGGAATCTCGCGCACCATGGCCGAGATCCACGCCCTCCTCTTCATTACCGCCGGCCCTCTTAACACCGACGACGTCATGCTGCGCCTCAGCGTCTCGCGAGGCAACGCCTCTATGTCCCTGCGCGCCCTCGTCGACTGGGGCGTCATCTCGCGCATCCATCGCCGCGGCGATCGCAAGGAGTACTTCCAGGCCGAAGAGGACGTCTGGACCATGCTCCGCCAGATCATTCGCGAGCGCCTCCGGCGCGAGGTCCATCCCGTCCTCGCGCTCCTCTTCGAAGTGCGCGACCTCACCGATCCCGCCGCGGCCGCCCACGACAAGCCCGTGCCGCTCGATCCACCCGCCGCCGGCGAGCCACTCCCCTCGACCCCTGAACCCGCCCCACTCCCCAACCTCGTCGCGGAGCACAACCGCCGCCTTGATTCGCTCCTCGAGCTCATCCAGATGCTCGACCGCCTCGGCGAACGGTTCGTTGGCTCCGAGGGACGCGGCCTCAAGCTCGCCGCGACGCTGCTGTCCAAAGTTTCATAGAAATGCTCTCGCAATAGATTGAACCCACATGCCCCTCGCACCGGTCCATCCTGCTCCCGCCGCGCCGCTCGCTCTGGGTGCGCTCTGCGTGCGTGTGGTCTGGTGGATCGAGGTCCGTGGCGAGCCCACGCACGAACTGGCCATCGCCGTTTCCGTCGAGGCCGGCCAGCCCGTCGCCCGCGCAGTACTCAACGGCCGACTCGTCATGGGGCCGGCACCGCTCGCCATCGAGCAGGGCGAGCCCTCATCGCTCACCCATCTCTTTGCCCCCGGCATCCTGACCGCCACCCTGCGGGCGCCCGAGACGCCTCAAGCGCCCTGGTCGCTCGTGTACGCCGCCACCTCGCTTTTGCAAGCGCTCGGAATCCCCGGCGGCACCTACGACCCGCCGCGACTAGCGCCTCTCGCGCCGTAGCACGCCCCACTTTCCCGCTTCGCCCAATGGTAAAGGGGACGTGGCCCTTCGGTCACGTCCCCTTGTTCGTTCGAAACAGCTTGCTCTACTCAGCCTGCCCGTTCACTTCCTCGTGGAAGCGCCCGCTCAGCGGCCGCCCGAGGCGCCGATCAGAGTCCGCAGCCGGTTCTCGGTGAGCACCGGGATCGACGTCGCCGTTGCCTGCTCGAACAGACGGTCGTACTCCTGCACCACGCGGCGCTGCCGCATGTACTCGTCGATCACCGGCACCGGCGACGTTGACGGCGGCTGGGGCCGCAGCACCGGCCGCTGCCCGAGCACCAGGAAGTCCACCTGGCCCGTCAACTCCGTGACCACCTCGCCGCCCCACGACTCGATCATGGCCACGATGTCCGACTGCTCGGCCATCGTCGCCACGCCGTCGACGTTGGAGTCAAAGTTGCCGTACACCAGCATCTTGTAGCTCTTCTTGGGGTCGTACACCGCGTTGGCGACCACGTCGCCCTTCACAACCGGGTTGCCGCGCTTCTCGCGGACGATCCGGCCCACCGCCGAGTTCTCGTCCACGCGGATGAGCTCGATCGCGGCCTTGCCCGCCGGGTAGTCCCCGCTCTGGGCGTCGGGACGGATGGCCGTGGGCTCCGAGTAGATCTCGAAGCTCATCCCCAGCACCGCCTTCTGCGCCCGCCCGATGTTCACAAACACCGTGTTCTCCGCGCTGTCCAGGCCGATGACCTCGCCATCGACCAGCGCGTACTCGTCGCCCGCCTTGAACGATTGCCCGCGCATCTGCTCCTGCAGCCGCTTGCTCGTCTCCTGGGCCAGCACGAGCTGCTGCTGCAACTCGGTGATGTCGGTGTTCAGAGCCGTCTCCACCTCGCGCGTCGCCGCGCGGGCTTTCTCGACCTCCGCGTCGCGCGCTGCCTTCGCAAGATTCATCTCGTCCCGGTACTGGTCCACTTGGTCCTTGTACCGGTTCACATCGGCGTTAAGCGCTTCAAGGCTCTCGCGGCTGGAGGTCTCGATCCCCGTCACGCGCCGCACCTCGTTCTCGCGGTCGGCCAGCGCCCGGTCGCGCGCCGCCTCCGCGGCCGCCAGGCCCGCGCGAAGATTCTGTATCTCCTGGTCCCGCTGGCTCAGCACGCCCAGCAGACTCCCGGAAGTCTCCCCCGCCGCGCTCGCGATCTTCGTCTCGAGCTGCTTCACCGTGTCGCGCGGCGAGCCCGTCACAAGCTGCATCGACTTCTGCATCGACTCGCTCAGGTACCCCAGCGCCGACTTCCCCTCGGCCTTGGCCGCGGCACGCACCTGGCCGATGTCGTCGCGCCGCCGCTCCGCCTCGGGGGCAAACTCGGCCATCTCCACCTTGAGCGTGTCCAGCGCCTGACGCTCGCGGTTCTTCTGGCTCCAGAAGACGATCGTCATCACGAACAGGCCAAGCGACAGGACGGCGAGGATCACCACTGTCACGATCGTTCCCGTCCCCGAACCGCTGCGAGCCGCCATAGAAAACTCCAGTTCATCGCGGCGTTCCGCCGCGCCACATTTGCCGATTCAAATCCACACCAAACCCGCCACTCCGGCCGACTCGCCGTCCATGCCGCGGCGAGCCGCGCCCTGGGAACACCGCCAAGCAGCCCCGCCGGGGTAGTCCTGTACGGACCCCGCTCAACACGGGATGCGGACCATAGGGCCGGATCGCAAGTCTCGCCGAAGCGGGACGTTTCGTCAACTTGGCCTCTCAGGGTGCGTCCCGTCGCCGGCGCACCACCCCGTAGTCAGTTCTCCGTTTGACGCCAGCCCCACCCGCCCCGACCATTCACGCATGACCTCGCCGGGCAGCCCTGCACATCCTGACGCCCCTTCATCACCTCGCCTGCGCACGGAACCGGCTGTTCGGGACTTGGGAGGACACACCTCCCAGTACGAGCCTCTCGACCTCTCCATCGCCATCGTCTGCAAGAACAACCAGGCCACCATCGGCCGCACCTTGGGATCCGTCCGCGGCCTTGCCTCCGAGATCGTCGCCGTCGATTCCGGCTCCACCGATCAGACCATCCCGATGCTCGAGGCCGCCGGCGCCCGCGTCATCAACTCTCCCTGGCTGGGGCATGTGCTTACCAAGCAACTCGCGCTCCAGTCATGCACCCGCGCCTGGGCTCTTTGCCTCGACTCGGATGAATCTCCCGAGCCCGCCCTCGCGGCGTCCATCCGCGAAGCAATCGATCGCAATGAACCCGCAGTCCTCGGCTACCGCGTCAACCGGATGGTCTGGTATCGAGGCCGCCCACTCCGCCACACCTGGCAGCCCGAGTGGCGCCTTCGCCTCGTCCGGCGCGGCGCGGCCAAATGGACCGGGCTTGACCCCCACGACGTGCTTTTATTCATCGATCCCCTCGGGCGACCCCGCGACCTCACGGGGGTGCTCCGCCACGATTCGTTCGCCACATTCGAGGAGCACTTCCGCAAGCAAGTGCAGCACGCCACGACCATGGCCCGCAGCCTGCACGCCGCGGGCAAGCGCGGCTCGCGCGTCCGGCTGCTGATCTCGCCCCCCGGGGCGTTCATCAAGCAGCTTGTGCTCAAGCGCGGGTTCCTGGATGGGAAGGCCGGATGGCTGGCCGCGGCAACGACGGCCGCGGGCACGCTCATCAAACACGGCGTGCTGCTGGAACTGGATTCTGCGGAACAGCCGGGGCAGATGTAGGCGATCAGGTGGGGCGGTCGTAGATGTCCGGGCGCACCTCACGTCCGGTGATCTCCTCTTCAATGAGAACGATGAACTCCTGAACGTTGATGTCGTTCTCTTCGGCGAGTTCGCGGATGTAGTTGTCGACCATGTCCTCGAATCCCGTCGTGTTCAGAAGCCACTCATCACCCGACCTCGTAAAGGACACGGTGTAGTGCGTCTTGCTGCCATTGAAGACCAGCTTTGCAGACGCCCACAGACCATCCGTTGAAACCCTAATGTCGGCTATTTCCATAGTCGCATCGTCGGGGTCGTCCTCCCAAAACCCTTCGGCGACATTGAAACGGACCCATCCACGAGCGTCCATTTTCTTACGCTCTTCGCCGGAGAGTCGATGGCGCATTGACACAACTGTTCCAAGTTCGTTTGGCGCGAGGCGATCGATTTCAGCACGCTTGCCCTTGCGAGCAATGTTGAGCAAGCGGTCGTAGAACTCGAAGTCCTCGTTGGCCATGTGGGCCAACACATAGTCAGCGTCGCGCCGATCACAAGCCTCGCCAACCTTATCCCACGTCTCTTGGACGGCCTTGACCTCCTCGGACTCGCCGCACCCGGGCATTGCAGCCAGACCGATAACCAGAGCGAACGCGACGGTCATTCGGGCCACCAGTTTCATGGGTGCACATGGTACTGAGAAACAATGGGCCGTCAACCATGATGTTTGGCTGTTGATCCGCCAAGTACGCGATAGCCCTTGTCTTCGTGCTTCACGCCCGCTTCAGAGGGCTCAGACCAAAGCGTGGTCTCACCGTCAGTTAGAGATACCCCAGCCACCAGTCGCGCCGGCGCGCCTTCATGCCCGCGAACCACCGGCACGCCGGGTAGAGCGCCGCCACCACCCCCAGCCATACGGGATACAGCCCCCACAGCGGCAGCGCATACTCCGGCGGGGGCGGGTTGAACATGTTCCAGTTGAGGGCCTGGCGACCGAATCGCAGCAGCGCGTATGCCGCGGCCGGGCCGACGATCACATACAAGTGCAGCACATAGAAGAACAGTGGCACGCGCCCGAACGTGCGCAGCACGCGGGCAAGCCATCCACCCGCGCACTCCAGCAGCGCCAGCGCGATCAGCGCCGGCCCCAGCGTCATCAGCAGGAACGCGAGCGACGGCGGGTACTTCTGCACATCCAGGAATGAGAGCACCGTGTAGACGCCGCCCCGCTCCTGGATCGACCACGGACGCGGGTCGCCGTATATGTTGATGGCGCGGAGCGCGACGAAGAGCAGAACGATCGCCGCGCCCAGCGACAGCAGGATTCGCCAGCGCGCGGGTCGCTCCATCCGAAAGACCGCGCCCAGCGCATACCCGCACGCCATCACGCCGATCCACGGAACCAACGGATAGATCACCATCAACTGAGCGCCGCGGCCGAGATGGACCTGACTCCACCCCTCGTGCAGGATCGACCAGAGCCACGGGGGGAAACCCACCTCGCGCGCGGTCACCCCGTCGAGCAGATTGTGGCCGCCGATCATGACAACGCCGAACGCCAGCACCGTCCACAGCGGGAACCACACCAGACCCGCCAGCACCACCATCGACGCGCCGATCGCCCAGATCACCTGGAGGAACGAGAACGAGTAATCAAGATCGGCCGTCCATCCAAGCTTCACGACCGTCAACTCGAGCACGATCAGCCAGAGGCCGCGCGTCAGCAGGTATCGCGAGGTCTCGGCGCGGCATCGGCGGGCGCCGCCCACTACTTTGCCGTGCCCCCACAGGTACGTGCCCGTGCCTGCAAGCAGGATGAACACCGGGGCGCAGAAGTGCGTGATCCATCGGGTCAGGAAGATCGCCGGCGTTGTGCGTTCGAGGTCCTCGGGTGCGAACGGGAGCGGCATGAAAAAATCGCGCGCGTGATCGAGCGCCATCAGCACGATGACCGCACCGCGCAGGGTGTCGATCGAACTCAATCGCGAGGCGCTCGCGCCATCGGGCGCCTTGGCGCCCCCTAAGGCCGTTTGTTGCTGCACCGCCGTTTCCATCGCCCTGACGCTAGCAGATCAGCTCGCCGGCGCATAGCCACTGCGTCGCTCGTGCCGCGCCGACTACCCTTCCGGCATGAACTGGGTCACACTCGAGCTCGAAACCCCCGTCGGCCCCATGCTCGCCGGCGCCACTGCCTGCGGCATCTGCCTGCTCGAGTTCGCCGATCGTCGCGGTCTTCCTACCGAATACGCCGCGCTCCGCGCTCAGTTGGGCCTGCCCGGCGAGCGGGCGACCGCAGGCGAAGCCAACGCGGCCGCTTGCGGACATCTGGACGCCCTCGCCGCCGAGCTGGCAGCGTACTTCGAACAGAAGCTCTCGGCCTTCACCATCCCGCTCGATCCTCGCGGCACACCCTTCGACCGGCGCGTGTGGGACGAGCTGCTGCGCATCCCGTACGGCGCGACGATGTCGTACGGACAGCTCGCCGCGAAAGTGGGTTCACCGGGCGGCGCGCGGGCGGTGGGGCGCGCCAACGGCCGCAACTGCATCGCGATCGTGATCCCGTGCCACCGAGTGATCGAGAGCACCGGCGCCCTGCGCGGCTACGGCGGCGGCTTGGATCGCAAGCGGGCGCTGCTGGAGTTGGAAGGGGCCCTTGCGGGGAAGGGCGAGGGGTTGTTCGCGGCTTTGTAAGTTCATAAGCCCGCGGAAGCAGGCTTTCGCCGGACTCGCGCGCTCTACCAATCCGGATTGCCCGTAGGCGGCGCCGCTTGATCTGCCTCAACCGGCGCGGCCCCCGCTGGCGCCGCCTGCGCAGGGCCCGAACTCACATCAGAGCCGTCGTACCCGGGGTCGGGCGGGGGCAGGTCAGTCCCTGGACCCGAGTACCGCATCCACTCCTCCGACCACGGCACCACCGGGTAGAGCGGATTCGTCGGGGCGGTCTGCTCCGCGTCGGGGACATCGAACGCGATCCGGTTGCGCGCCAGTGCCGTCCCCATCGCGGCGTACAGGCGCGAGATCGAGTTGTTGTAGTCTGTCAGCGACTGAACCTCGTCCTGCTCCGCCGCGGCAAGCGACTGCTGCCGCCGCAGCTTCAGGTCAAGGAAGTCCGGCGTGAGCGCGGCCAGTTTTTCTTCCTCGACGAGCAGGCTGCGGACATTCTCGGTCGCGGCGACACGCGCGGCCCGGGTCTGCTCGATGAGCTGGTAGTTGGTCTGAACATCCACGAGCGCGTTCTTGACCTCCAGCACGATCCCCTGGATCGTGTTCCTGAACGCGATGCGCGCCTGCATCGCTTCGAGCTGCCGAACACTAAACTCTGACTCCGCGGCCCGGTTGCCGATCGGCTGCTCGAGGCTCAGGCCCAGCAGGAAATCCACGAAATCGCCGTCCAGCTCGTCGTACCCGCTCTCGGTGTCGTCGCCCAGACCGCTGAAGCGGGTCTGCGCGCGCAGGTCGAGCAGCGGGAGCCGCGCGTTGTCCGCCAGGCGGCGGCGGATGGATGTGTCGTCGATCGAGAGCAGGGCCCGCTGAACCTCCGGCCGGTTCCGAAGCGCGGTCATCATGCAGTCGGCGAGGCTGAACTCGATGGGCTGATCGATAGCGACGTCAACCGGGAGCACCAGCACCTCGGAGCCCACCGTGAGCTGCGGGTCGTTCATGAGCTGCTTCAGGCGGTTGCTCGCCAGCCGCAGGGCGCGCTGCGCACGCAGCACGTTGGCCTGGCGCGTCTCGACGTTCGCCGCGGCGTCGGCGATCTCGGCGCCGCGGGCGTCGTAGCGCTCGCGGGCCACGAGCTGGCGGAGGACATCCTGGCCGCGCTGGAGCAGGCGCTCCAGGATGAGCAGGTCGTTGTACGCGCGGACGAGGGTCCAGTAGGCGTCCTCGGTCTCGGCGACGTTGGTGATGAGCTGGCCCTTGAGGGCCTGGATCTCGTCGCGCTCGGCGTTGCGGCTCAGGCGCACCTGGGCCAGCGCCGCATCGGAGCCGAAGTTGCGCAGCAGCGGCTGGTCGAGCTGGAGGGTGATCGAGGGCTCGTACGCCGGGTCGGGGAACGAGGCGAGGTTGCTGGTGTCGACGTCGGTGTAGGTGAGGCTGTGCTGCACGGTGAACTGGCCGCCGGTGGTGAGGCGGCGCCGGACGCCGCCGGTGAGCTCCACCTGCTGGCGTTCGTCGGTGCGGGTGGAGTTGGCGAGACCGCCGATGCTCGAGCCGGTTGTCGGCCGGTCGGTGCGGCTCCACTGGGAGTTCGCGAAGAAAACCCAATCAAACGCCGCCTGCGCCTGCACCAGGCGCGCCTCGGCGATGGCGGGGGTGAGCCGGGCGAACTGCACGTTCAGGTTGTTGCTCACGCCCGAACGCACGGCCCGCTCCAGGCTGATCGCGATCACCTTCTGATCGCCCGCGAGCAGGCCCGGGCCGAAGCGCGGCGTGTCGGCGAGGTGGGCGCGCGGGCCGGCCATGGTCTCGAGCTCGTCCATGACCGATGGCTTGATGCGCAGGCCCTGTACGCGCTCGGCTCGCATGAGCGTGAGCGGCTCGCTGCCGGCCTCGGCCTCCGCCAGTTCGCGACGCGCCGATTCGGTGATGGAGCGATTGAGCTCGTCGTCGGGCGATTCAAAGAGCGGAGACGAGCACCCCGTCAGGGCGCCGCCGATCCCGGTCATCGCGCCGGCGGCCAAGGCGAGCCGGAGCGCACGCTGAAGGGTCGGCACACGCCGGCGGGGCTTTGAAATGATCTGCATAGGGGACGTTACCGTATGGGCGGGTAACAAGGCGGTCAAAGGATACAGCCCCACCCGGGGTCGTGGCCGATGCTATGGGAACAAAGTCGCTCCGGACGGTCATACGATCGCCGTGGGGCTGCTCCCCCGTCCCGCCCCCCTCCACCGCCGCCGCGCCGGCCGCCCTTGCTCGCACCGACTTAGAGGAACACATGAAGAATCGCGCCCTTGTCCCGGTGATGTCCTGCTCGCTCATCGTGGCCGGCGCCCTGCGCGGCGCGGCCGTCATGCTGATC